>CAYJHJ010000006.1:21023-31105 GCA_964370095.1 uncultured Desulfovibrionaceae bacterium
TTAATCCCTTGAGCTAAATTTTGTGAATTTATACCAGGTATTGGTTTTTCAGAAGCAGGATAAATTTCAGTAAGGTAGAGCTTTTCAATGCCTTCAAAAGCCATGCAAAAATCGCCAAAAAAAGCTTGTGTGCGTGAAAATCTGTGAGGTTGAAAAGCTATAAATATTCTTTTGTCAGGAAAAACAGCTTTAGCAGTGCTGATTGTTGCCACAATTTCAACAGGATGATGAGCATAATCATCAATAACTGCGATGCCGTTTTTTATACCTTTATGCTCAAAACGCCTTCCGACCCCTTCAAAGTTTTTCAAACCTTCTGCCCAAAATTTTTGATGTATGCCTGATTCCATGGCAACAGCGATTGAGGCTAAGGCGTTCAAAATATTATGTTTTCCCGGATGATTTAGCTCTATTTCAATAAGCTCACTTTCCACTTTCTTTTTATTTTTCAAAAAAACTTTAAAGCGTGAACTTTTACCAAGACTTATAATTTCAGCTCTTAACGTATTATCTTCATTAAATCCATAGGTTATAATTGGTCTTTTTACATAAGGAATAAGCCTTTTCACACCCTCATCATCTCCGCAAACAATGTTCACACCATAAAAAGGCACCTGATTCATAAATTGAACAAAAACATTGTCGATAGCGTCTTGGTTTGGATAAAAGTCAAGGTGGTCTTTGTCAATATTGGTTACAACATTGATGATAGGCAAAAGGCAGAGAAAAGAAGCATCTGATTCGTCAGCTTCTGCAATAAGATATTCGCCTTTTCCAAGGCGTGCGTTTGCGCCGTATGCGTTTAATCTTCCGCCTATAATTACTGTGGGATCAAGGTCGGCACTATTGAAAATTGTTGCTGTTAGAGAGGTTGTGGTGGTTTTGCCATGTGTTCCTGCTATGGCGATGCCTTGACGAATTCGCATAAGTTCAGCAAGCATTTCAGCCCTTGGAATAATAGGAATATTTTTATCTTTTGCAGCCTGAATTTCGGGGTTTTCATCGTTTATGGCAGTGGATTTTACTAATACATCAGGTTGATGCCCATTGCCCAAGTTTTCATAGTTGTGCCCTATAAATATATTTGCCCCAAGGGATCGTAAATGCTGTACTACCAAAGAATTTGACATGTCAGACCCGCTTACATCATAGCCTGAATTTATCAAGACTTCTGCAATGCCGCTCATGCCTGAGCCTCCTATACCTATCATGTGTATTTTTTTTATTCGACGCATAAGAGATTCCTTTTATTTGTTTTTTTCTTTTATTTCAATAAAAGAGTCTATAATGATTTGATACATTTCTTTGCTTGCAAAGGGTTTTGCAAATTGTGCAATATTTTCTTCCAATTCATTTTTTAAAAGACTATTCGTATCGAAAATCATAGAGATATTTGTAAGTAGTTTTCTATTGTTAATGACTGAATTATTATGATAAAGCTCTTTTTCCTCTAAAAGAAGGCAAGCATTTTTTTCTTCCAAAGCCTTTGCATTATAATATTGATGGTTATGTGCAGCAAAAGGAAAAGGAATGAAAAGAGCGGCTTTTTTCATGCAGGCAAGTTCAGCTATTGTGCTTGCACCTGCCCTTGCAATAACGCAATCAGCCTCATTGTAAGTTGTTTGCATATCATCAATAAAGGCTTGCACGCACGAAGTAGGGTATGGGCCTTTTTTATAAGCTTCACACACTCTTTCATAATCTTTTTTTCCACATTGATGAAGAATTTCTATACCTTCTTTATGTAAGTCGTCAAGCAAAGAAATAATGAGTGAATTGATGCTTGCTGCACCTAAACTTCCGCCAAGTATGAGTAGTTTTTTTGATTTTCTATTTTTTATTTCAATTTCTTTAGTGGCGTAAAGGGCAATTTCTTCACGAACCGGGTTCCCTGTAATAATGCATTTTTCTTCAATTTTTTTTGTGAAAAAACCATTTTTAACTGGAATAGAAAGCATGATTTTTTGTGCAAAGCGTGCAAAATATCTGTGAACAGTGCCAGGATAAGCATTTTGTTCTGCAAGAAAAATTGGAATATTAAGGCTTTTTGCAGCTAAGATTGAAGGAGCAGAAGCATAGCCCCCAAAACCGATAATCACATCAATATTATTTGATTTCAGGATTTTTTTTGCTTGAAAATAAGCTTTTATCAAAAGCAAAAAAGCTTTTACACATTTGACGCCACGCCCTATAAACCCCTCAACATTCAGGGCTAGAAAGGGGATTTTTCTTTTGTGGCAAAGGTCTTTTTCCATGCCGTATTTTGCACCTATAAAAAGAATAGAAGCATTAGGATTGTTTTTTTGTATTTCTTCACAAAGTGCAAGTGCAGGGAAAATATGCCCGCCTGTGCCGCCTGTTGTAATTACAAAACGCATAATTTATTCCTTTATTCGTTCAAAAGGCTGTTCTTCATTGTTCTTGAATAATTTAAAATCAAACCAACGCAAATCATACTGCATAAAAGGCTTGAGCCACCATAGCTGATAAAAGGCATGGCAACACCAGTTGGAGGCACGCTGCCAAAAACAACAGCAAGATTAAAAATTGCACCAATCGCAATAACAAGGCTTATGCCAAAAGCGGTGAGCCTATCACGGATTGAACGTTGTGCCAATACAACTCTAAAGCAGCGTATAAATAACAAGGTGAACAAAAGCATGATTATGCTTATTGTAAAAAAGCCCATTTCTTCGCCAACGATTGCCATAATAAAGTCATTGTGGGCCTCAGGAAGGTAGAGTATTTTTTGTTTGCTTCCGCCAATTCCCACACCAAAAAATCCGCCAATTCCTAAAGCGTAAAGGGATTGAACAAGTTGATAGCCGCTGTCAAGAGCATCTTTAAAGGGGTCTAGGAAAGCAAAAATTCTTTCCATTCGGTAGGGTGAAGTGATAATAAATAAAAGCCCAATACAACCTGTTACCAAGAAAGTGAAAAACATATAAATAAATTTAGAACCACCTACAAGACACATAAAGAAAAGCAAGATAGTAAGAACTAAAGTTCCGCCAAAATCAGGTTGGAGCATAATAAGTGCACCAAAAAGCATGGTCAAAAGAAAAGGTGGAAAAAAGCCAATCATATATGAATTTTGCAACTCACGTTTTTCACTCATAAAATAACCGAGGTAAAGAACAAGAGCAATCTTTGTGAATTCAAGGGGCTGAATACTGAAAGAACCAACTGAAATCCACCTGCTTGCACCGTTAACTTCATTTCCTAAAGGGGTGAGGCATAGAACGAGCATAGAAAAAACAATAAAAATTGCAACATAATGCAAGTTGTTTATGAGTTTTCGCGGAAGATAAATGGTTATCCACATTGCAATAAAACTTACTATAGCAAACATAAATTGCCTTTGAAAAAAGAAATATTTATTATCAAAAGTTCTGTCGGCAACAACACTGCTTGCACTGTAAATCATAATAAGACCAAAAATTGTAAGAATAAGCACTATAGCCAAAATCCACCAATCTATTGGATTGTAAAGGCTTATATAATCTTCTTTGTTTTCTTTTGCTTTGTTTGATCGAGGAGTATACATATTCTAATCCTTTGTTTTTTGCTCTGCTATAATTTGTGCTGTGATGGCTTTAAAGTCATTTCCTCTGTCTATATAGCTTTTATATTGATCAAAGCTTGAAGTTGCAGGTGAAAGCAAGATGACATCATGCTCACTTGCATTTGCAAAATGCTTTTTCATGCCTTTTTCAAGAGTTGCTTCATAAGACATTGGCACAAGGTCTTGCCATGCATCTTCAAAATATTTTCTTGAAGCACCAAACATTATAATGCTTTTCACTTTTTCTTTGATAAGAGGGTTAAGGCTTTCTAAGTCGCCTCCTTTAAATTTTCCACCAACAAGAAGAAGAATTGGGTTTTTTTCTCTTTGAAAAGCGCTTAAAGCAACTTTTAGCGATTCTACAGTTGTTCCTTTACTGTCATTTACAAAAAGAATGTTTTTATATTCTGCAACTTTTTCAAGTCTATGTTCGATAGCTTCAAACTTTAACAAAGCTTTTTGTGCATCTTCAAGGCTTACACCAAAAAATTTTGTGCCTTGATAGGCTGCTTCAGCATTTAAAATATTGTGTTTTCCAAAAAGATTGCTTTTTGAAAATGCTTTGGAGCTTTCTTCGCTGATTCTAAAGAAGATTTTCTTTGCTTTAATTTTTTCAAGCAAGGGGAGATTATTTTCAAATTCAGCACCTAAGATTGCGAAATCATTATCATCTTGTGATTGGAAAATTCTTAATTTTGCGTCAATATATTCCTGCATGTCTTTGTGATAATCAAGGTGATTTTCAGAAATATTTAAAAGCACTGCAACATTTGGCTTAAGTGATTGACAGTTTTGAAGCTGAAAAGAAGAAAGTTCAAGCAATATACAATCCGCTTTTATGTTTTTTAGCTCACGTTCTAATATGTATACGGATAAAGGGGTGCCTATATTTCCGCCCATGAAAACTTTTAATCCGTGCTCTTCAAGCATGGCTTTTGCTAAGCTGGTGGTGGTTGTTTTGCCGCTTGTGCCTGTAATTGCAAGGATTTTTTCCTCCTTAATGAAAAGTGAAGCAAATTCAGTTTCTGCAATAATTTGTGGTGGGTTTTCTTCAGAAAATAAAGGAATTAGTTGTGCAGCTTGAGCACCGGGACTTGGAATTACAATATCAAAGTCAAGGAAATGCTCTTTTGCATGCTCACCAAGAATAATTTCTATCTGATTCTCTTTGATAAACAATAAAAAATCAGCCGGAAGATTTTCTAAGGCATTGGGATTATTATCTAAAATTCTAATTTTAGCATTGTAATGATGAAGTAGTTTCACAGCACTTTGCCCAGAAATTCCTGTGCCGACAACAATGGCTTTCAATTTATGCAAATTGTTTATATCTAAAGCTTTAGAAAGAATGGAAGACATGATATTTCCTTTTAACGTAATTTTAGAACAGATAATGCAAGAAGTGCAAAGAAAAGAGAAAGAATCCAAAATCTTATAATAATTTTTGATTCTGGCATACCTTTAAGTTCAAAATGATGATGCAAAGGAGCCATTTGGAAAATCCTTTTTCCTTTAGTATATTTAAAATAGCTTACCTGCATAATAACCGACAAGCTTTCCAAAACAAAAACACCGCCTGCAAGAATGAGTGTGAGCTCTTGTTTTGATAAAATTGCAATAAAGCCGATAGCACCACCGATTGATAATGAGCCCACATCGCCCATAAAAACTTGTGCAGGATAAGCGTTAAACCATAAAAAACCTAGCCCCGCACCCATTAATGCAGCGCAAACAATAAAAACTTCACCTACTTGTGGAACATAGGCAACTTGTAAGTAATTGGCAAAAACAGAATTTCCTGCAAGATAGATAAAAATTGCATACACAGCAAGCACAATCACTGAAGGAGCTATTGCAAGCCCGTCAAGTCCGTCTGTGATATTTACGGCATTTGAGGTTGCAACAAGCACAAGAAGGCCGAAAGGTAAATAAAGCCATTTTATGTCAGGAGCAAAGGATTTAAAGAAAGGCACTGCAATATGCGTAGGATATGGCGTGAAATAAAGCAAAATGAAAAGAGCAATAAACCCTACACCAAGAAGGCCTGCCATTTTCTGTTTGGGGCTGATACCTTTATTATGCTTGCCTTTAATTTTAGTATAATCATCTATAAAACCAACAAGTGCAAAACCAAGATACACAAAAAGAGTGAGCAAAACAAAAATATTGCTCAAATTTGCCCAAAGCAAAGTACAAACAACAACGCTAAAACAAATAAGAATTCCACCCATTGTGGGTGTTCCGGCTTTTGCTTGGTGGCTTTTCACGTCTTCGTGTATCGCTTGCCCAAATTTCAATCTTTGCAGCAAGCGTATAAAATATGGGCCAATGAAAATCGTCAATAACAAGGCCGTGGCCATTGCTCCAACTCCTCTAAAAGTGAGGTAACGAAAAACATTGAAAAAATTTATATCTTGACTGAGAGGAACAAATAAATGGTATAGCATAATTTACTCACTATTTTTTGGGCTGTAATAGTTTTTCAAGCTTTCGGCAAAGGCTTCAAGGTGAATTGAACGTGAGCCTTTGATAAAAAAGACAGCGGAAGTATAGGAAAGTTGTTGAATGTTTTTTATAAAATTATCAATTGAATCAATAGGATAAAAAGGAATATTCTTGTTTGTTGACTTTATTCCTTCATGAATTTCAGCACTAAAATCACCTTTAAAGAAAACGCAATCTGCATCTATTTTAGAAAATTCCACTCCCAGTTCATAATGCTCTTTAGAAGAAATATCACCCAATTCTAGCATAGAACCACCTATAATAATAAGTGGTTTTGACTTCTCTTTTGTGTATTCTTTTGCAGCAACAAGCATGCGTTTGAAAGAAAGTGGGTTTGCATTATAAGAATCATCAATAATTGTAATATCTTGATAGTGTTTAACATCAAAGCGCTGCTCAGGAAAACTAAAAGATTTCAAAGCCTTTTGTATACTAGCGATTGAAATATTGCAATGGCTTGCAATAAGGCAGCAAGCGAGAACATTTTCAGCAGAAAAGGGCGAAAGCAGGGCAGTTTCAACTTTAAATTGTTCATGCTTTTCAAGCTTTACTTCAAAAATTCCTTTATTCTCTTTATCGGCTCCAAGATAATGTGCATAATTTGGGCAAGTATTATTATTTATAGAGAAAAATTGTGTTTTATGAAAGTTTTGCAAAGCTTCTTTTTTTAAATCTTCATAGTCTTCATTTGCAAAGGCAAGTGAAGTATCATCTTTTAAATAGCTGAAAAGTTTTGATTTATAATATGCTGAACCCTGCGGCAAACCTTCTGCATGCCCTGCACCAACATTCAGAACAAGGGCAATATCAGGTTTAATTATAGCCCCAAGTTCATCCATATCGTGTTCTTGACTAATCCCTGCTTCTAGGCACCAGTATTGAGCTTTGTTGTCAGCCGCTAAAATAGTCATGGAAACACCTATTTGCGTATTATAATTGAGATAGTTCTTACAAGTTTTTGCTTCTTGGCTTAAAGTAAAAAAAAGCATTTCTTTCAAACAGGTTTTTCCTGCAGTTCCGGTAAGTGCAATAACTTTTCCTTGGAAATTAAGGCGTTTTGCATGTGCAAGTTTTTCTATGTCTTTCGTCGTGTTTTCCACAAATAAAATTGGAATAGATTTAAACACTTCCTTGGAAGGCAGTTTGTTTTTTTCTGCAATAAGAGCCACAGCACCATTTTTAATGGCATCTTCAGCATAATTATGCCCATCATTTTTTTCGCCTGAAATACAAATAAAGAGTGAGCCAGTTTCAACTTTACGATTATCAATGCAAACATGTGAAATAACAATATTTTGTTCGCAGTTGGCGGCTTCATGCTTTATGCCTGACTGTGCTGCAAAAGAGATAAGTTCAGAAAAGTGCATTATGCTTCCCTATAAATTTTTTACAATCTCTTGATCAGAGAATGGGTGTTTTGTTTTGCCGATTATTTGATAGGTTTCATGGCCTTTTCCTGCAATGAGAAGAGCAATATTTTCTTTATTGCTTTCTTTTTCAATCAACTCGCAGGCAAGTAGAATTGCTTTTTTTCTGTCTGCCTCTCTGTAATAAGGCTTTGAACTGTCAAGACCTTTTTCAACATCATCAAGAATTTTTTCAGGATCTTCTGTGCGAGGGTTATCTGAAGTAAGGATGCTGACATCACTTCCTTTTGAAACAGCTTCTGCCATAAGAGGGCGTTTTTTGCTATCTCTGTCCCCTCCGCAGCCAAATACAGTATAAATCTTTGAAAAACCGGCTGTTCTTAGAGCTTTTAGAACATTTATAAGAGCATCCGGAGTGTGTGCATAGTCAACAAAGGCGTGAATTCCTTTAGAATTTGGCACGCGTTCAAGCCTTCCGCAAACGCCATTAAAGGAATTTAAATATTCAAAATCTTGTAATCTAAAGCCAAATTTTAACCCAAGTGCAACAAGTGCCAATATGTTAGAGGCATTGTGCTGACCTATAAGAGGGGTTTTTAGGATATAATTTTCATTATTATACTCTAATTTTAATTCTAAGCCACTTGGTGTTGAAGAAAGAATTTCTGCTTTAAGAGTATCATTGCTGACTTCTTCATTATGCAAGGTGTAAGCTATGGCATCTTTATGTTTTTTCAATAATTTCAGTCCATAAGAGTCGTCAGCATTGATAACTTTTATTTTTGCTTTATCAAAAAGCTTTGCCTTCACAAGAAAATATTCTTCCATTGTTGGGTGATAATCAAGGTGATCTTGCGTAAGATTTGTAAAAACAGCAGCATTAAAATTTAGTCCTGCAATCCTGTCTTGATCTATTGCATGCGAAGAAACCTCCATCACACCGTAATCAGAGCCGATTTTCTGCATGTTATTGAAAAAGGAATGAAGGTATAAACAATCAGGTGTAGTAAGTGGTGCTTCGATTTCATAACCTTTATAGCGATAGGAAACAGTGCCTAAAACACCTACACTTTTATCAAGCGAATTGAAAAAATATTCAATAAGATAGCTCAGCGTGGTTTTGCCGTTTGTGCCTGTAACTCCTATAAGAGGAAAAGAATTTTCTGTGGTATTATACATGCTTGAAGCAAGTTCGCCTAAAGCTTCACGAACATTTTGAACAATTATAAGCACATGTTGAAAAGCAGAATATTTTTTGCTGAAGTGCATGGCAATTTCTTTTTCACAAACAATATGCAAAGCACCTGCTTTAGCAGCATTATACATATATTCTAATTGTTTATCGAGGATGTCTATTTTTCCCTCAAGTATGGGAAGAGAGATGAAGATATCATTTTTTTTAATTGTTCTTGAGTCAACGGATACTGAAATATTATTTTCTTTTATTTTTTCAATAAGTTCTTTAAAGAGAATGTTTTTCATTGTATCTCCTGTAGTTATAAATGTAGATTAATTGAGAATGTTTGATGAGCTTGATAAATTTTTTAACTGTGCATTTGCTTGTGTTGGAAGATCTTTGTTTTCAATTTCTTCTTCATTTTTCAACTCTTCATTTTCTTCCCTTGATAGCCAAATAACAGCCGGAATTGCTTGGCCTTTTTCATTCACTAAAGGTAGAGCAGTGCCAGGTGCAGGGTATTGATAAAGGACGCTTAATCCCTTTCCTCTTATTTCTGGTGTAATTCCGTTTGGAATAAGCACATCAAGGCTTGAACGCAGGCTTGCACCTATAAGATTTGGAAATGTTTCAAGTTTTTCTGTTTTATCCATTTTTTTTGTTTGAAATAAATTTTGTGTAGCTTCTTTTTTAATTTTATCATCAGAATTTTCTGCATAAATATCTGAAATATAGCCATTAAAAGCTAAAACTCTTGTGGCAACTTCTTTAAAAGCAGGTGCAGCAATAACACCACCGTATTGGCTTGTTTGAGGTTCATCAATCATTACAAGCACAACATATTTGGGTGCATCAGCAGGAACTATGCCTACAAAAGAAGCAAAACGCTCATCACCATAACCTGCATTATTTGTGATTGAGGCTTTTTGAGCTGTTCCTGTTTTTCCTGCTACAGAGACGTTTTCAATCTTCGCCCTTGCGCCTGTGCCTTCACTGACAACTTCACGAAGCATTTTTAGAATTTCGGCAGTAGTTTCTGCTGAAAACACTCTTTTTTCTTCAGCTTCTTCTTTATTTTCATCTTTTATTACTTTGATTTGTTTGAAAATTCCATTATTTGCAAGTGTGAGATAGGCTTGAGCCATCTGCAAGCCTGTTACGGCAATGGATTGCCCAAAACTTGCTGCCATCAAGTCAACTTCAGTCCACTCATTAGGTGCTCTTACTATGCCTTTATTTTCTGCAATTCCCACCTGCGTGCGAAGGCCAAAGCCAAGTTCTGTAAGATAATGATGGTATTTATCTATTCCAAGGTCAAGCCCAATTTTAGCAACAGCAATATTGCTTGATTCTTTCATAATTTCTGTTGCATTTAAATCTTGAAATGATCTTCCGTCATCACGGATAGTTATGTATTCTGTTTTCCATATTCCGTTTTCAGCAAAATAGGTGGTTTCAGGTGTGATAA
>CAYJHJ010000006.1:31151-47693 GCA_964370095.1 uncultured Desulfovibrionaceae bacterium
TTTTCTTCCAAAGCAGCTGCAATAGGGAAAGATTTAATTGTTGAACCCGGCTCTAAGGCATCTGAAGCAATACGATTTTTATAAATTATTGGCGAAGAGTTTCTAAAATCATTTGGGTTGAAGTGTGGATATTGTGCCCATGCAATAACTTCACCTGTTTCAACTTCTGCTATTAAAATTCCGCCCCATTTTCCATTATATTCGCTTACCGCTTTGCCAATAACTTCTTCAGCTATATATTGCACAGCAGCATCAATGGTAAGGGTAATGTTTTTGCCTGTAGGAACATCGTTGCCGTCCATATAATAACGGCGACCATCGCCATCTTTATAGATAATTCTTCGGCTTGCCTCACCTCTTAGTTCTTCATCAAAAGAGCGTTCAACTCCCTCAAGTCCAGTATTATCAATCCCAACAAAGCCTAAAAGTTGCCCTGCTAGATGCTTTTGAGGATAAATTCTATCGTATTCTCGTGAAAATCCAATACCTTCAATCTTTGCATCGAGCACTTGCTTTGCTGTATTATCATCAACTTTTCTTTGAACCCACACAAAGGCCTTATCCCTTGAAAAAAGTTCACGCAACCTTTCTTCACTTACTTGAACGTAAGGTGCTAAAAGTTTTGCACTTTCATTTGGGTTAGACATTGCCCTTGGGTTTGCATAGATTGAACGAGCTTCAATGCTTCGTGCAAGTGCCTGCCCATTTCTGTCATAGATAGTGCCCCTTTTAGCTTCAACGATTTCAGTATAACTATGTTGTTTTCCTGCTCTTTCTGCTAAGCTTGGGCCTTCAATAAGTTGAATATAAAAGGCACGAAACCAAATGAAAGCCCATGCAAAAATAAAGAGCATGGCAGCAATGTGAAAACGAGAGGTTGCATAATCGTATTCAGACATGCGTGAACCCGGGTTCTTTTTCTTTTGTATTTTACTTTCTAAAGCTGTGGAAGCTTTACGATTTTTAAGTGAGCTGATTTTCATATGCGCCCTTTAATCTTTGTGGCTAGTTTATTATTCAGGTTTTATAATAAGTGGATCTTGTATTTGAATCTCTTTACCGGATTGGGTTTGAGAGTTTTTCTTTGTGTCAATATCTTCTTCTTTGTTTATTTCATTTGTAAGCTTTTGTTTTTTTTCATTTTCTAATTCTTCGTTTATGCCTATTTCTATAAAGAATTTTTCTTCTTTTTGGTCTTCTTGAGCGATGTTGTCAGGGTTTTGAACCTCTTTTTCAAAAATAGTAATTCTGCGAACTTGGTTAGCATTTGCTAGGCCCATGCCTATAGTTTCAGCTTTTTTCTTGAGTTCGTAAGGGGAAAGTAGGCGAGCATGCTCAATTTCCAATTTATTAGAAAGTTCAATTTTTTCTTCCAGTTCAGCTTGCTTTTGGCGGTTTTCATAAAGCATATCATTTGTATCAAGGCTTATCCAAACAGCAGTCGGTGCAAGAAGCCCAGTAAGAAGAAGTGAAAGAATAACGGCTAAAAGCCATGCTCCTGCTGGGTTTTTTAATTCTTTAATTGTATAAAACTTTTTCATAATAAACCTTGATTAGAGTATGTATTCGGCTATTCTCAATTTTGCGCTTGAAGCTCTTGAATTTGCGTGCACTTCTTCTTTTGTTGGAAGAATGGGCTTTTTGGTAATAAGCTTCATTTCTGCTTTATGCTTGCAAATACAGACAGGGAGTTGTTTTGAGCAAAGGCAATCAGTTGCCCAAGTTCTGAAAGTATGCTTGACTATTCTATCTTCTAAAGAGTGAAAAGAAATAATTGCCACCCTTGCTCCTGTATTAAGATAGGGCAAAAGTTTTTGTAAAAATGTTTCAAGCTGTTGCAATTCTTCGTTTATTTGCATTCGAATGGCTTGGAAAGTGCGTGTTGCCGGATGGTTTCTTGCAGTTGCTCTCCATTTTGCAGGATAGGCATTCCAAACAATTTCAGCCAATTCTTTTGTAGTATTGATGGATTTTGTTTGCCTGTATTCCACAATAGCTCTTGCAATTCTGCCTGCTTGCGGGTCTTCACCATATTTTGTGATGATATTTTTTAATGTATTGAAATCAGCTTTATTGATAAAATGTTCGGCACTTTCTTCAGATGAATTTGAGTTCATTCGCATATCAAGCTTTGCATCAGTATGAAATGAAAAACCACGTTCAGCAACGTCTAATTGCAAAGAAGAAACCCCTAAATCAAGAAGAACCCCATCGAATTTTTTTTGAAAACCATCAAGCTTCACTTCATCAAGCACGAAATCAAAATCTGCATAAGTGGAATGAGCAAGATAAGAGCAAGCTTGATAGTCTTTTAGATTTTCATTGGCACGTAAAAGTGCGTCAGTATCTCTATCAAGTCCGAGAAGATAGCTTTTTTTATGTGAAGTATCTAAAATAGCTTTTGAATGTCCGGCTAGGCCAAGTGTGCCGTCAAGATAGTATTTGCCCTCACGTATATTCAAGCCTTCAATAACTTCATCTTTAAGTACAGAAATATGTGAAGCATTATCTTTATGTATAGACATTATTTTTCCTTTGGATTATATGAACATTCTTTTCTTGAATATTTTCACATAATTTCTAGAAATTGTCAAGAAAAGCTTCTTAAATAAAGAATATGAAATAGTTATAAATTTCAATATGTAGAAATATTAAATAATTATAAATTTCCTTGACAGGTCTATCAGAAAAAAATAAGCTTCATTTTTACTATAATTTATGGGCATCATATGATTGATTGGTTTTCTTTTATAATTTTTGTTTTTGTGGCATCGATTACACCCGGGCCAAATAATATTTTAGCAATAACTCAAGCCAGCTGGGTGGGTTTTAGAAACACATTTCCTTTTAACCTCGGTGTTTTTTTAGGTATGCTTGGTGTGGCAAGCTTGTGCACGCTTTTATCTTTATTTATGCGTGATTTTTTGCCGATTTTAATTAAGCCTCTTTTGTATATTGGTGCGGCATATATACTTTTTCTAGCTTATAAAACTTTCACTGCAAGCCCAACTATTGATGGAGAAGTAAAAACCAGAGATGGCGCTCCTATAGGAATGTGGATTGGTGCTTTATTGCAATTTGTAAATCCAAAAGCTTATATTTTCACCTTGCTTTGTCTTGAGGGTTATATTTTACCTGTATACAACAATAATTATTTTACTTTATTGTTTGTTATTGCCTTTTTAGCTTTAACAGGCTTTTTGTGCACGGTTTTATGGGCTTTTTTTGGTTCAATTTTCCGTGTATTATTCACAAAACATGCAAGAATAACCAATACTGTGATGGCACTTTTATTGGTTTATTGTGCTGTAAGTTTATTTATTTAATTCTTTGGCTTTTTATATTCAATGCCAAGCACTTTCATTCTGCTTCTTAATGTTGCCGGATTGATGCTTAATAGTTCTGCAGCGCCGTTCTTTCCTTGGATTTTACCTTTTGTCATTTCTAGGGCAGCAAAAATTTCTTCAGCTGTATAATTTTTCTTGCCTGTTGGTTTTATAAGTGCAGAATTGTCAGGTAAAAACTTAAATTTAATTTCTTTTGAACCATCAGAAAGGGCTTCAAGAATACCTCTTTCTATAGCAGAGCGTAATTGCCTTACATTTCCGGCCCATTCATTTTCAATAAGAGAGCGCACTGTTTTATAGCTTATAACAGGGGGGTCAACAAGTTGGAATTTTTTTGTATAAAATGAATAAAAATATTTAATAAGAACAGGAATATCTTCTTTTCTTTGCTTGAGCGGCGGAATATCAATAGGGAAAATAGCTAAGCGATAGTATAAATCTTCCCTAAATTCACCATCTTGCACCATTTGCCAAAGATTTCTGTGTGTAGCAGAAATTATGCGTATATCAAGATTTATTATTCGCTCGCTTCCAATTCTTTGTATTGTTCTGTTCTCAAGCACTCTTAATAGTCTTGTTTGGGCTGTTTTTGAAAGTTCGCCAATTTCATCAAGATAGATTGTACCGCCGTTTGCTTGTTCAAAATAGCCTTTTCTTAACTGCAAAGCACCTGTAAAAGCCCCTTTTTCAAAGCCAAAAAGTTCACTTTCTACTAAGGAATCAGGTATTGCCCCACAGTTCACTTTCACTAAAGGTTTAAGTTTTCTTGGTGAGCTTGAATGAAGAACTTCAGCCACTAATTCTTTGCCTGAGCCTGAAGGGCCATTTATTAAAATAGTTGAATCAAATTGAGCAACTGTATCAACTTTCTTCATAACATCATCCATCCCAGGGCATGCTCGTAATTGTTCTTCAAAGGTTGCAGGCAAAGCACCTACTGTGGCTAAGTAAATGTGAGGGTGTGGATTATCAAGAAAAAGTTCAAGCAAAATCTTTTTAAGGTATGGGCGAACAAATTTAACAAGCTCAACATCTTGTTGAGAAAAAGCATTCTCTTTTGAAGAATAAAAGCCAAGCAGCATATATTGATCTTTGTCTTCAGCTACATATAAAGAAAAAGCAATGTATGAACCGATGGGATAGGGCAGTTCCTTGATGAAAGTGGGCACAGGGTGATCTTTGCCTTCAACTATATTCATATGATTTTCACCAAGCATTGATTCTAAAACAGAAAGCGGCAAAAGTTCATTTAAATAATAAGAATATACAGGAACTTTTTCATTAAAAGAATATTCTATAAAAGTAGTAAAAAGGCGTGTTTTCCTGTCTATGGAATGGCAAGCAATTCTTTCAAAAGGAATAACTTGCTTAAGAAATTCAAAGATTTTGAATAATATTTCGCGGTTAGGTTCGCAATTAATAAGATATTCTGTAAGTAATTTATATAGCTTTTCCATATTTAACCTTGTGTTTTGTGAATTAGGTTTTTGCCCAATTGTAAAGTAGCAAAAAAGTATGTGTTTGACAAGTGAAATTTAGCACAAAACTATTTTCAAGCTTTGTAATTTTTTTTCACGAATTAAAAATTATTATAAAATTTAAGTAGTTATAATAAAAATACTTATTAAAAAACTTTGTGAATATTAACTTTTTTAGCAGTTGAAAAAATTAACATATTGATTTATTTGTAAATCTTTTTTGGCACAAAGGTTGCACTTGTTGTATTAGATTTAAAAAAGGAGATGGCTCTTATGATTAAAAATGCTATTGTATTAATGTTTGACACTTTACAATTCAACTATCTTGGTTGTTACGGTAACACTTGGATTAAAACTCCTAATATGGATAGACTTGCTCGTGAAGGTGTTTTGTTTGAAAACTCTTACACAGAGGGTGTTCCAACTATTCCGTGCCGCCGTGCCATGCACACAGGCAGATATACTCTTCCTTTTGCAGGCTGGACTCCGATGACTCCGGAAGATACTTCTATTGCTGATCTTTGCTGGGGACGCCCGATAGACACTGCACTTATTTTTGACTGCCCAATGTATCGCCTTCCTAAATTCGGTTATACACGTGGTTTTGATAAAGTTTGGTTTACACATGGCCATGAAGGCGATGCTGATTATTATGCAAAAGATCCAATTTTCCATCTTAATAGAGATGACTATTTTGATGAAAAAACTTCTGCTGCATACCTTGAAAGACATAATCCGGCTGTTGCAAACGCAACATTTGGTGAAATGAATAAATATCTTGCTCAACGTCAATTTGGCGGCGAAAAAGAAGAAAATAGATATGTTGCCAAAACAATAACAAAAGCAATTGAATATTTAGAACAAGTTGATAGGCAAAAACAATTCTTCTTGTGGATTGACTCATTTGATCCGCATGAGCCTTGGGATCCACCATCAGTTTGGGATCCTGAAAAGAAATGTATGTATGACCCTGACTATGAAGGAAAAGATGAATTCTTGCCTTTCCCTGATTTAGTTGAAGGTTTATACACAGAACCACAGCTTCACCATATTCGTATGCTTTATGCTGAATTGGTAACTTTATGCGATAAATATTTAGGCAAGCTTCTTGATGCACTCAAAAAACTTGGTTTTGAAGAAAACACCCTTTTCATGATGGTTTCAGATCACGGTCAACCTTTGGGTAATGGTGAGCATGGGCACGGCTTATTGCGTAAAATGCGTCCTTGGCCTTATGAAGAATTGGTTCACACACCACTTTTACTTCGTGCACCCGGAATTGAAGCTAATCAAAGACTTAAAGGTTTTGTGCAATCATGTGATGTTGCCCCAACTGTTTGTGATTGGCTTGGAATTGGTGTTCACCCGGATATGCAAGGGCATAGCCTCCTTCCAATGTGCCGCGGCGAAGTTGAAAAAGTTCGTGATTTTGCTATTGCAGGTTACTATTCTTTCTCATGGGCATTATACACAGAACAATGGTCATACATTCACTGGGTAAAAAATGCAGAATCAACAGGCGATATGATCAAAAACTTCTATAACACAGCAACTGACTCTTCACACTTAGAAGCAACAGGCGCAACTGGCTTTGGTGATGACTTTGTTGGTGATGATGTTGCAGAACATTGTGATGACGTTCAAGCTCAATACAAAAAAGAAGCAACTATTGACGGTGCCGATCAATGGACTTGCACACCTGCAAGCTCAAGTGAAGTTCCTGAAAAAGATGAACTTTATGACAGAATTAACGATCCTTTCCAACTCAATAACCTTATTGATAAACACCCTGATGTTGCAAAACAACTTTATGATCAATTACGTGAATACATGTCAGAATTACGTGCATCATTATAAAAGAAAATTTGTAAAACCGACAAAGTAAATGTCGGTTTTACAAAAAAAATAAAATTACATTCATTTATTCTATGAATAAAATCATTTGTGAATTTACACACAAGAGGAAGTAGTTATGAAATTAAAAAGTATTATTTTAGCATGTATGGCAGCTATGCTTTTTTCAAGCCCAATGAAAGCAAATGCTGTTGAAAAAACAAATATGGAAATCCTTACTCTTCCATTCGGCACTTCAGCCTATGCTATGGATATGGCAATGGAATCATTATTTAAAGAATTTGAAAGTCCAATTTCTTTATTATTGAAGCAAACCCCCGGTATGATGTTTGTATACCGCTATCGTTTTGAAAATAATGATAAGATGCAAGAAGGCAAAATGCCTTTCTATCTTTATAATACTGTTTTACCTGTTATCACCTATGCTGCAAATGGTTTAACTCCTTATGAAGATTATCCTGATCCTGATTCACGCATTATTGCTGTTGTAAACGGTGCAGTTACCCCGTATATCACTTTTGAAGATGACATTAAAGTATTGAATGACATGGAAGGAAAGAAAGTTGGCGTTGCAGAAAAAGCTCGTCCAAATCAGTCAATTCTTCCAAACAAGCCACTTTTTGATAAAGTTTTAGGCGATTTTGAAAAAGTTGATTGGCAATATCTTGGTGCCATGAACTCAAAAGATGCTATTCTAAACGGAAGTATTGATGTTCATATGGGAACAGCTCTTTGCCAATTACTTGCTGATGAAAACGGCAATTTTTACACAACAAAAATCACACCGGATCCTGCTACTATGGAAGTTATAAGCTCAGGCACACCTTACAGTATTATTGATGAAGATCCAAGTGTTGTTAGATCAGCTTATAATCCTGCAAGCGATTTAGTTCAATCACCTGTTTTATTAAAAGCAGGCAGTGCTCCGGGACTTGATAAAGACGTGTGGGTAAAAGGCTTTGGTGTTGGTTATCTTACACATAAAGACGTTTCTGATGAAGTAGTAGAAGAAATTGTATACACAATGTATAAAAATAAAGAAAGGCTTGCTGAATATTATGAAGGCTTTTCTTATATGACAGATTCTCCTTATCTTCCCGGCACAGATGTTGCTCTTTATCACCCAGGCGTATTCAAAGCTATGAAAAGACTAGGCTTAGCTTTACCTGACGGTGTTACTGTTGAATAATTTTTAATGCGGCGGATTATCCAATAATCCGCCGCAACACGAGGATTGTATGGATAATTCTATTCAAAAAAATAATATACTTTTAGATAGATTGCTCACTCTTGTGGCTGTTGTGATGGTTTTTTACCATGCTATCTATTTGTTTTTTCCTTTTGTGAATGCACTTTTGCACCAAAATATTCACTTGGCACTTGCTTTTACGGTTATTTGCTTAATGGGTATACGTGCGGCAAAAACTAACTTTATAAAAATATTTTGGGGTGTTACATTAGTTATCTCACTTGCTACCTGCTTATTTATTCATGTTGAATATGAAAGACTTCACATGTGGGCAGGTTTTCCTGAATTTGTGGACATGATAGTAGGGATAACCCTTGTAATACTTGTTATGTTTATGACATACCTTTACTGGGGCTTGGTTTTTCCAATTCTTACAGGCGTTGCAGTTTTGTATGCATTTTTTGGCCATCTTATTCCCGGGCCATTAGGTCATCCATATCTTGATCCTAAACTTGTTTTATCAAACATGGGTATAGGTTTTGAGGGTGTTTATGGAATGATGCTCAATACTTCTGCTAATGTTATGTTTTTCTTTATTATATTTGGCTCACTGTTTGAAAGTGTTGGCATAACAAAATTCTTTCAGGCTATCGGGCGTTATATTGGCGGTAAGATGCGTGGCGGTTCTGCTATTGGTTCTGTAATGTCTTCTTCCTTGCTTGGTATGTGCACAGGCGGCGCTATGGTTAACGTAGCTCTTGCAGGTTCTTTTACGCTTCCAATGATGACAGAAGCAAAATTCAAACCAACTATTGCAGGTGGTATTGAATCATGCTCATCAACAGGCGGCGGGCTTACACCTCCTGTTATGGGTATTGCTATTTTTATTATGGCAAGCTTTTTAAATATGTCATACGTTGACTTGGTTCCGGCAACAATCGTTCCGGCTGCCGTATACTATTTTGGACTATTTTTAGGTGTTATTCTTATTATCAAACGTGATAACATTCCACTTTGTTTTGTTAGCTATGAAGCAAGTGATATCCGTTTAGGTTTCCCTGTATTTGCAATTCCGATTACTATTCTTTGCTATTTGCTTTTTAGCAGATATTCACCCGCATTTTCAGCTTTTTGGACAACAATAGCTCTTATTGTTGTTTCAATGGTAAGAAAAGAAACAAGAGTTAACCTTAAAAGCTTGCTTGAAGGCTTTACAAAAGGCTGTGAGCAAATGGCAACCTTAGCATTAGTGCTTGCGATGATTGGAATTTTTATTTCAATGATCAACCTCACCAATGCAGGACCAAAGCTTTCAGCTATTATTGAAATTCTTTCAGGCGGATACATGCTTCCTTCACTCTTCTTCACCATGATTCTATGCATCTTGCTTGGTTGTGCGCTTCCTCCGCCGGTTGCCTATATGGTAGTTGCCTTGGTAGTTGCCCCAAGCATGAAAGATTTAGGTGTTTCTATTGTTGCAACACATTTATTCTGCTTCTATTTCTCTTTCTTATCAAATATCACACCACCTATTGCAGGTTCGTCGATGGTAGCGGCAAGAATGTTGAAAGTTTCATTTATGGAAACAAGTTGGGAATCATTAAAATTTGCTCTTCCTTTCTTTATCGTTCCTTATTTTGCAATCTTCAATCCAATTGTTACTCTTCAAGCTCAAGCTCCACTTGATGCAATCACAGCTTTAGTTATGCTTGTTATTTCAGCTGCAGCTATTGCAATAGCAACTTGGGGTTATCTTCGTGGTAAATTGAGTTTTATGGAACGTGCTCTTATGGCTATAAGTGCTGTAATTTGTACTATAAGCGGCTTAGAATCAGGCACAATTTCCATCACTTTAGGAAGCGTAGGCGTGGCTATTTTCGTGATAGTTTATCTTTATAGAATGAAAAAAGGCATTGTAAGCCCATTATTCTTAAAAGAAAAACCTGATGAATTGGAATGTATTGTGGAATAAATATGAAAAAATAGGATGAAATTACACTCATATCCTCAAAAAAAAGTTACAATTAGTTAAAATAAGGAGATTATTATGATAGAAGGTATTCAATCACTCGATCCCACAAATGTTGAAGATTTTGTTCAAAATAATAATGGAATGATTATTTTCCATAAAACTTTATGCCCGCACTGCAAGGTTATGGGAAAGGTTTTACTAAAGGTAAAAGATCAAAATAAAGATATTGCTATTGCAGCTATTGATACTGAAGAAGAAGAAGCCTTGAAAGCAAAATTCGGTGTTGAGCGTGTTCCAACAATAGTTGTTGTGAAAAATGGCGAACAAAAAGCAAGCAAAACAGCGGTTATGAACCCTAAAGAAATTCTTGCTTATTATAAAAGTGCCTAGGGTTTTTTATGGAAAAATTTGATCTTCTTATTATAGGCGGAGGCATTACAGGCATGACAGCCGCAATTTATGCAGCAAGAGCAAATTTGTCAGTCTGTATCTTGGAAAAAGAAGTGTGCGGTGGCTTGGTTAACTGGACGCATACCGTTGAAAATGTTCCCTCTTATCAGAAAATACATGGTATTGAGCTTATGGAAAAATCTCGTGAACATGTGGAATCTTTAGGGGTAACTATTGTTGAAATAGATGAAGTTGAAAGCGTTGATCTTGATGGTGAAATTAAAACAGCCACAACTTCAATGGGTGATGAATATGGTGCTAAGGCCATGATTGTTGCCACAGGCAGAAAACCTATTGCTTTGCCGCTTGATTCAGAATGGGCAAATATACATTATTGTGCTATTTGCGATGGCACAGCCTATAAAAATAAAGATGTGATAGTTGTAGGCGGCGGCAATGCCGGATTTGATGAAACTTTATTTCTTTGCGATTTAGGCGTAAAAAGTGTGCATATTCTTGAAATTTTTCCTGAATGTGTTGCTGCAAAAGCAACGCAAGATGAGGCTAAAGCTACCGGAAAAGTAAAAGTAAGCACAAATACAAAGATTGCAAAACTTGAAGAATTATCAAATGGAAAAGCCAAGGTTTACCTTGAAAATTCTGAAACAGGCTTAACAACAGAAGAAGAAATTGATGGCATCTTTGTCTTTATTGGACAAAAGCCTCTTACAGAAATTTTTGAAAATAAGCTTGAAATGGAAAAAGGCTATCTTGTGGCAGATGAACTTATGCACACTAAGAAAGCCGGCGTTTTTGCAGCAGGCGATGTTACAGTGAAAAAATATCGTCAAATCACAACAGCAATGGCCGATGGAACTATTGCAGCTTTAGAAGCTGAAAAATATATACGTTCATAATTGGGGGCAAAACTAAAAAGAGCATTGCATATAATAATTATGCAATGCTCTTTTTTTATGAGCTTTAAGCAATTTCTTTTACCTTATCTTTTTTAAATATAAGGAAAGGAATAAAGAATAAAAGAAAAACAATATATAAGGCACTAACTGGTAAAAGTTCACTTCCTATTTCTGTAAACTGTGGGAATTTTGGAATAATTCCTAAGATAATAGGTGATAAAAATTGCCCCAAAAACATGCTTATTGTATAGAAAGACATGGCTTTAACAAGCTGTGTTGGGTGCACGGAATTTGTTAAAGTAAGGGCACACATTGGCATTGCAAGGCCCACAGAAATTGATTGCGTAACTGCCCCAACAAAAAGCATAGGCACAGATTGAGCAAAATAAATAATAACATAGGCAAGCGAAGCAGAAAGCGGAATAAAAATCGCAAGATATTTACCAAAAATATTTTTTAATCTTAAAAAAATAAAGGAAATAATAAAACTTGTAAGAGAGCCGGAAGTCAATACATAGCCGGCTATAGCAGCGTTGCCTAAATTTTTTGCTTCAAGAATAATTGCTATATTAGTAAAGTATCCAAACATACCTATTGTAAAAATTCCCATAGCTATAATTATTAAAACAGAGGCAAAGGGAAGACGTTTTTTGACAGCTTTTTCATGCTCTATTGAATGCTCAGTATGTTGATGAGCTTCATGTGCTTTTGAGTGCGGATTTGCTTTTTGAGGCATATAAAAATAAACCAGCACAAGAATTGGCAAGGCAACTAAATGCGTATAAAATGAATATCTCCAAGAAATTGCTGCTAAAAGCCCTGCAATAAAAATGCTTATCATGCTTCCTAGTGAGATGGCAGAACCTTGCCTTGTAATAACAACATTTTTTTCATGTCCTTCAAAAAAATCAGCGGGAAGTGATTGTGAAAGCGGAATCATAAGTCCCAGTGAAATTCCTAAAAGTGCTCTTAAAAATACCATCAAATAGATGTTTGACATAAGCCCGGCAAGCGTTCCTACAAAAGCATAAAGGAAAAGTGCAAACATAAGCACATTTTTTTTGCCGAAATTTTGGCTGAGCCTTATGGCAAAATAAGAACTTGGAATAACTAAAAAAGCAGGAACTGTAAGGAGTGATTTTATTATTGAGGGATCAACTTCAGGAAAATGTGCATATATGGCGCCAAGGCTTGGGGCAATGATGGCTGTTCCCAATACTGAAATAGCAGCTATAAGATAAATACATAATTTAAGCACAACTACCTCATTTTATAGCTTTACTTCTTTTTTTTGCTTGTTCTTGGTAAAAAGAAGGTAAAGAGCTAAAAGTATAGAAAAAATAAAACTTATGCAGGCAACAGTCATATACTTGCCTGAAATTTCAGTAAAATTTGGAAAAGCAGGCAGAAAATTAAAAAAGATAGGTGAAATAAATTGCCCTAATGAAAGACAAACCATCTGCATGGAAAGCACTTTTACCAATAAATGTTTTTCAATTTTGCGTGCAATATCAATATTGTTATAGGGCATGATAATACCCATGAAAAGAGCTGAAATTATATTGGAAAAAAACATGCTGTATACTGAAGTGGAAATAGCCATAAGCATGAAGCATAAGCTCATGGAGATAGTGCCAAAAAGTATAGTTGCTCTTCCTAATATCTTATAAAATCTATTGAAATTATAACCCACAAGAAAAGAAAATAAATTCATCAAAGCAAAAGTATATCCTGCCAAAGCCGGTGAGCCCAAGTTTTTTTCTTGTATAAGAAGGGCATTATTAGTAATAATTACGTAGAAAAAAACAAAATAAAAGCCAATTCCTATAATGTTTATGAGTGCATTTTTAGGAAATTTATCATTTTCTTTTTTGTCATTCTTTTCAATATTTTGAGTTTTTTCAACTTTTCCTACTTCCGGCAAGGTGATAAAGGCAAGAAGGGCAACCAAGAAGGCTAAACCATAGATTCCAAAGGAATATCGCCAAGACAAAGAAGCCAAATAGCCGGCAAAAATAGCACAAATAAAGTTTGAAAGCGAAATACTTGCACCTTGCCTTGCAAGCACAGTATTTTTTTCATCCCCTGAAAATAAATAATTTGGATAAGACTGGGATAAAGGCGAAATAAGCCCCATTCCAAAGCCTAAAAAAGATCTTGAAACAAGAACTGCATAGATGTTTGAGAAAAATGCAGTGCTTACACCTGCAATCCCAAAGAGTAATATAGCAAAAATCAAAAGATTTTTATTGCCAAATCTCTTTGCAAGCGAATTTGCAAAAAGAGCACTAGGTATAATAGAAATAGAAGAAATACTTATGATAAAACGAATAAGAAGAGGGTCAACATCATGAAAATAAATTTTCATCGCTCCAAGAGCAGGTGAAACAAGCGCATTACCCAAGATTCCTATGGCAGAAGTCATGTATAATGTGAGTTTTAAAAGGCTTGTATTCTGTGTGGACATAAGATTTCTTTAATTAATAGTCTGTAAATAGTATTTTGGCATAAAATCATCGCTTTCACAATGTATCACACCTTTCATACCGGGGTGAAGCACATCAACTTTTTCGCCTTTGTGGTTTTCTAAGCTATATTTTGCAACCATAGGTCTTTTATATCCCGGAGCAAGGATTTGTAATTCTTTATAATCCTTCCAAGTAGAACGCACATCAATAAGCCAAGAACCTTTTTGAATTTCTTCAAGCACACGCCCAACAATTTTTTTATCTTGCTTTATGGGCATGGCTTCAATTCTTCTTTCGGGGAGGAAAAAGCCTGTTGAAAGAGGGCGAGTAGCAACAGAAGCAAGTTCGTTTATCAAATCTTTATAAGTATAAGGCAGTTTTCTTTTTTCTTCAGCAGAAAGTAATACCCTGTCGATAGCAGTTCTATAGACATCGGTAACTTGTGCAACATAGCTTGGGCTTTTTGTTCTGCCCTCAATTTTTAGCGAAGTAACACCTATATTTTTTAAAAAAGGAATATAACGTATAAGGCATTGTTCATGTGGTGCCCAAATAGTTGAAAATTCTTCATTTTCTTCAACTTCCCACATAATATCTTCTTTGTAATTTGGGTTTGATACGGACAAAGACATTTCTTGTAGTTTTAATTCCTTGCCCTTATATTCAAATCTGCAGGGTTGAGAGCAAGCCCCGTGGTTTGCCACTCGGTTGTTTGACCACATGGAAAGCAAGCAATGCCCCGACAATGCAAGGCACATAGCACCGTGCATAAAAACTTCACATTCCATATCAGGAAGTGCTTCAACTAAGGCTTTTATGTTCTGATAGTTTGATTCTCTGGCTAGGTTTACACGTGTTGCCCCTTGCTTTTGCCAAAACTTTATGCTTTGAGCATTCACGGTGTGAGCTTGTGTGGAAAGATGTATAGGAATTTGCGGGCAGATTTCTCTTGCTAAGCCAAAAACACCTGCATCTGCAATTATAAGTGCGTCAACCTGTTCGTCTTTATCAGTGTTTCCAAGTGCTTCAAGGCGCTTTTTAACTTCTGCCATCTGGTTGTCAAAAGGTAGAGCATTCAAGCAATAAAAAACTTCAACATTCGCTTTATGAGCTTCTTTTACAGTTTCTTTCACTTCTTCTTCAGTAAAGCCATGCGAAGCTTTGCGTAAATTAAGCCCCTCACCACCAAGATAGACAGCGTCTGCTCCATAGATGCAAGCTGCTTCAAATTGCTCTTTGCCACCTACCGGAACTAATAATTCCGGCAAGAGCGGATTTCTTTTTGACATAATTATAGTCCTAGAATCATAAAAAATACTTTTCAAATATCAAAGCTAAGGAAAAAGTTCACAAATTTGATAATGAATGAAAGTTATAATATGTATTTTAGGAAGTGTAAAGCTTTTTATAATGCTCATAAACAGAAAGGAATTTACCCTCAAAAATAGCTTTACGTGCTGTTTTTACTGTTTTGAGAAAATAAGTGAGGTTGTGCAAAGAATTCAACCTATAGGCTAATAATTCTTTACTTACAAAAAGATGGCGAAGATATGCTTTTGTGAAAGTTTTGCAGGTGTAGCAATCACATTCCGGATCAAGCGGAGTATCGTCTTCTGCGTATTCTTTTCTTTTGATATTTATTTTGCCTTGTGTGGTGTAAAGAGTGGCGTTTCTTGCATTTCTTGTGGGTAAAACACAGTCAAACATATCAACTCCGCGATAAATTCCTTCGATTAAATCAAGAGGGGTGCCAACTCCCATAAGGTAGCGGGCTTTATCTTCCGGTAAAATTGGGTTTAACACATCAAGGCATTTGTGCATTTCTTCTTTGGGTTCACCCACGGATAAACCGCCTATAGCATAGCCTTCAAAGCCAATTTCCATAAGTTCTTTAGCTGAGCGTTCACGCAAATCAGGATAGGTAACCCCTTGCACAATACCAAAAAGGAGTTGTTTTTTTTCTTCAACCATTTCAGTGGGATAAGCGTTTCTGCATCTTTGTGCCCAGCGTGTTGTGCGTTCAACTGCATTTAAAGCTTGCTCGTAAGTAGCAGGATATTCATGGCATTCATCAAAACACATCATAATATCTGAGCCAAGATTATTTTGAATTTGAATCACGCTTTCAGGGGTAAATAAATGCTTTGAGCCATCTATATGCGATTGAAATTCCACTCCTTCTTCTTTGATTTTGTTAAGCGAGTTCAAGCTGAACACTTGAAAGCCGCCTGAATCAGTCAAGATAGGCTTGTCCCACTTGATAAATTCGTGCAGTCCGCCACGTCTTTTTACAAGTTCATCACCCGGGCGCAAGTAAAGATGATACGTGTTGCCCAAAATTATTTGAGCGCCAATATTTTCTAAATCGTCGGGGGCAATGGATTTAACAGAGCCAACAGTTCCAACAGGCATAAAGATTGGGGTTTCAATTTCACCGTGTGCAGTTTTTAAAATGCCGGCACGAGCATTTTGATCTTTTTTTAAAAGTGTGTAGGCCATATTTATCAATTTATAATTTATTGTTTAATTTCTGAGCTTTCTTTTTTTGAAGCTGAATATTGAGCTTTAAGCTTTTTGTATAAAGGCAAGTTTTCTTTATTTTTAGGATATATTTCTTCCTTTGTTCCGCAAAAAGCCAATTCCAAAACCTCATCAACATGCTCAACCAAACGAATATCCAAAGATTTCAATATTTCTTCGGGAACTTCTTTCAAGTCTTTTGCATTTTCTTTGGGAACAAGCACAATTTCAATTTCGCTTCTTCTTGCAGCAAGAAGTTTTTCATGCAGTCCGCCAATAGGCAGCACACGCCCACGCAAAGTAATTTCGCCTGTCATTGCAAGATAGTTTTTCACGGGAATTCCAAGTAGGGCAGAGGCAATGCTTGTGGCTATGGTGATGCCTGCAGAAGGGCCGTCTTTTGGAGT
>CAYJHJ010000007.1:0-46804 GCA_964370095.1 uncultured Desulfovibrionaceae bacterium
TGACCTCATCCTTACCAAGGATGCACTCTACCGACTGAGCTACAAAGGCACGAAAAATACTTTTAGCAAAGAGCACTTAGATTGTCAAGGAAATAATTTCTAATAATTTTTTGTAATTTCAAGCTATTAGAAGTTTTTTTCTTTTAAATAACAATTCACTTGACCTCATAGAAAATTCTTTTATACTAATGCCATGAATATCTTATTAATTGAAAAAGATTACTTTAAAAAAGAAAATCACACAATTATACATACGGCAGCATGCTCTTTGCAAGTGGCTTATGCTTTGCGTTCATACACAAAAGGAAAAGTTTTTGTTTTGGCCTCACAAGGGTCTTTGTATGAAAAAGTTGCTTTAGCACAGGGTCTTGAATGTATATACGAAGTGCAAGGTTTTGCCTCATCATTAAAGTTTGCACGAAAACTAAAAGAAAAAAACATCACTTGTTTATATTCATTTGATGCGGAATCTGCCAGATTAATTCGCTCAACAATGTTTTGGAATCAAAGCCTTATCCATATCCACAGCGAAAATAGATATTCTGAAAACCAAGATATTTTACGCTCAAAAAGCTTTGAAAAAGTAAAAGCTTTTATTTTTGCAGACCAAAGTTTTAGAGAATATTATGCCCCCTCCTTTGTTTCAAAAGAAGGGCAAAACGAAAATTATGATAATGTTTTTGTTATGCCACTTTATGAAACTTCGATGCAACACATGAAGCAAAAATCAAGGGATATGAATAAAAATGAAGATTTTGCTTCTTCAATCAAAGAAACAGGCAAACAAAGAATACGCTTTTTTATTCCAACGCCTATATTATTGCAAGGCGATGTTGAAAAACTTCTTGAAGCTTTTTACCTTTTTGACAAAGAATTCAATAACACAGCAACATGGCAAGCTTATTTTATCGGTGCCGGTGATGAAGTAGAAGAAATTGTTGAATGTGCAAAAAAACACACTATTGAAGAACATATAGCAATTTTTTCAAATATTGACATTCAATTTGATTATGGAAAAAACGATCTTTGCATTGTGCCTGTTCAAAAAGAAGAGTATTTACTCTACCCTATTTTATGGGCATGGCAAAACAACCTTCCCCTATTGCTTACTTCACGCCTAAGATATAGTGATGTTTTACAAAATAATGAAAATGTTTTTATAGCAGATTCACACTCTTCAGATGCCTTATATATTTCTTTGAAAAAGTTTGTAAACGATGAAAAATTAAGAGAACATATCACGACAAACGGAAGAAAAACTCTAGAAAAATTATATAGTTTGGACACAAAAAAAGCCTATTTAAGCTTTTTTAATAGCCTTTAAAAAAATAAAATACTTAAATATTAATACCTTAAGTGCTCTTTTGCGAAAAATAGAAATTTTCCTACTTGTGTAATTTAATTTATTATATTATACTTTTTCTTAGTTGGAATGAATAAGTGTAACGACTTTATTTTGTTAAGAAAATTAAGTCTTTAAAAACATTAAACATTTTCTAAAATTTTTCTATTGACAAGTGTGTATAATCTTTGTATATTTAAAATACAAAATGTATGTAACTTGTTTTTGTTAAAAAAATTAAAGTAATAGAACATTTGGAATATCGTTATTTTTATTTTGAATTAGAGGAAGTTACTTATATAAAATTTTTATTAAATGAAAAATACTTTATGTAAGAATTTGATTAAATTGCTAAACTTGTAAAAATAATAACATTCTTTACGGAGAAAGCTATGGCTGAAATGAAACAAACTGTAGACACAAAAAATTCCTTAAAACTAGATAATGGTGCTGTTATGGAATTTGAAGGGCAAAACTTTGCGGAAGTTTCATGGTTTGAAGACGGTGAAGGCGAAGATTCAAATTGCATTAAACGCCAACGTATCTACACAACACAAACCGGGGCACAAGTATATTCAATCTCTGAAAGCAGCTCTATCAGAAATTCTCACAGAGCTTACATGCTTGATTTGCAAGAAAATACATTGCATATAAACAATGGCAAAACCTCATTAGACCTCGATAAAGATTTGTTTATGCTCTTTATCAAAGGCATGCTTGATAAAGTTGAGGCAAATTCAGAAGCAACTCTTACTCATATTGATGAATTGCTAAAAGCTGCCAATAGTTAGGTTTTATTTTATACAAGAATTACAGCGATTTATTCTATCGTTTGCTTTATTGCCCTCAATTTTCAATTAAATTTCACAGAATATAAAGCCCTTATTCAATTATTTGAGTAGGGCTTTTATATTGAAAATTATTAAAGACTATATAATAAATTCGATAAGAATTGGCCAAAATAAAATAAGCGAAACAAGCCTTATCAGGTGGAAAAAAATCACAAGAGGAACATTAGCATTCATCTCTTGGGCAGTAAGTGCCATTTGCGAAAGCCCGCCGCTTATACAAGATAAATAGCAAGTAAGCCTATCCCACTTTGTAAGATAGCACAGAAATAAACCTTGTAAAAAACCACCCAAAACTGATATTATAAGTATAATAATTAAAGGTATGATGCTAGAGCTAAAAGCTAAAAGAGCAGCACTTGTTATGCTTGTTGCTGTTGCTAGTGCTATACATGAATGGGCAAAATATTGCACCTTTATGGGAAATATCAAACTTTTATTGCGTATAAGCAAGTAAGAAATACTACCAAACAGGCATGCCATAATAATAGCCGCAGGCACCTTAATTGTATAAAAAAGCAAACACAAAACTATATTTAAAGCAAAAAGAGGAATAAGTTCTTTTTTTACAAGTGGCTGATTTTCTTGAATTTGCAAATCTTTTATATTTTGTTCATTACTTTTATTTGGCTTCATAAACTTTAAAACAAGAGGAACTAAAATAAGAATACACAATAAACGCATGATTTGTATAAAAGAAATAAGCACAGTATCAGCATTTAG
The DNA here is from genome assembly GCA_964370095.1 of uncultured Desulfovibrionaceae bacterium. Classification (GTDB taxonomy): domain Bacteria; phylum Desulfobacterota; class Desulfovibrionia; order Desulfovibrionales; family Desulfovibrionaceae; genus CAYJAZ01. Next base: position 2,914 of record CAYJHJ010000007.1, read on the forward strand.
CGAAAAGCCAAGTGCAACCATTTCAGCAAAACCACCCGGTGCTGTTCCGATAATAGAGCTTGTCAGGTCTTTACCTGTAATAAAATAAAAAGCAAAGCCACTTGCAATAGCAAGCAAAAATGTGGTTGAGGTTGCAAAAAATAAAGGAAGAGGAACTTCTTTGAGGTAAAGTAGCGATCTTCTTGTAAAGCGCGTGGCAAGAATTGTGCCTAAAAAAAATTGCCCTATAAGTGCAACCCAAAAAGTCGGAACTATAGGCAATAAGCCATATAAATTTAAAAAAGTAAAATAAAGCAAAGGGCCAAGCAATGCCGGAGTGGGTATTTTTAAAAAAGAAAAAAGACCTATAGCCAAAATACAGCCAAAAACAGTATAAGAATATTGAAAAATAAGTTGTGCAATTTCCATAAGATTTATGAGTTTTGATTCCTATCAAGAGAGCGATAATTCACTGCTTCAGCCAAATGCAAAGTAGTTATATTTAAATCTTTGTTTAAATCAGCTATAGTTCTGGCTATGCGTAGAATTCTTGTGTAAGACCTTGCAGATAAAGCAAATTTATCAACAACAGCTCCAAGAAAATCATGCTCTTCTTTGCCAAGTTTACAATAAATATCCAAATATTTTCCTGAAAGTTCTGCATTTGAATTGCAAGGTATATCTTTATATCTTTCTTCTTGAATTTTGCGGGCTTGCACTATATTTTCCCGCATTTGCTCTGAACTAAAGCCCTGTGATTCGCTTCGCAAATCTTTATAAGGCACAGCAGGAACTTCAATATGCAAGTCAATTCTATCAAGTAAAGGGCCTGAAAGTTTATTTCTATATTTTTGCCTTACTTGTGGTGAGCAAGTGCATTCATGCTTAGGATCTGTGGCATAACCACAAGGGCAAGGGTTCATGGCAGCAACAAGCATGAAGTTTGCAGGATAGCTAGATGTGTGTGTTACTCTAGCAATAGTTACTTGCATATCTTCTAAAGGCTGACGCAAAACTTCAAGTGCAGATTTTTGAAACTCAGGCAATTCATCCAAAAACAGCACGCCCCTATGTGCCATTGAAACTTCACCCGGTTTTGGAAGCCTGCCACCACCAATAAGTGCAATATCTGAAACTGTGTGATGAGGTGAACGAAAAGGCCTTGATTTAATAAGCCCTTTATTTTCCAACCTTCCGGAAACACTATATATTTTCGTAACTTCCAAAGCTTCATCAAAATTCAAGGGTGGCAAAACCGTCGGAATTCTTTTGGCAAGCATGGTTTTGCCAGACCCCGGAGGGCCAATAAATAAAAGATTATGTGCACCTGCAGCTGCAATTTCAACAGCTCTTTTAGCTTGTTCTTGCCCTTTTACTTCTGAAAAATCCAAGAAAAACTCTCTTTCTTCATCAAAATTTTGGGCATGTATAGGTTCAAGCTTTATTCTTTTTTGCAAAAATGCAATTATTTCAGAAAGGTTTTTTATTGCATAAACATCAATTCCTTCAACTATGGCCGCTTCTTGTGCATTTTCTTTTGCCACAAAAATTGCCCTAAGCTTTTCATCCTTAGCCCGCATAACTAAAGGCAAAATACCTGCAACAGGGCGAAGTTCACCACTAAGTGAAAGCTCTGCTGCAAAGAAATAGTTCTTACATTCATTATAATCAAGCACTTCACTTGTGCAAAGAAGGGCAATAGCAAGGGGCAAGTCGTAAAATGAACCGAATTTTTTCCTGTCAGCAGGTGCAAGGTTTACTGTAATTTTTCCCATGGGTGCAGGCAAGTTATTTGCCCTTAAAGCAGAAAAAACCCTGTCTTTAGCTTCTTTTACTGCTCCCTCAGCAAGTCCTACCATCAAAAAAGAGGGCAAACCTTTACTATTATGTTCAACTTCTACATCAACTTTATACGTATCAACACCATCCAGTGCTCCTGAAGTAAGAATGACGACCATAATTTTTCCCTTGATTGACCTAGTTTTAGGAATTATACACAGTGTTTATTGATGCACTAAGCTACCAATTCTCTCAAAACGTATTTTATCTAAACCATCTGCTTCTTTATCCCATGAAAAATAAAATCTCCAGGCTTTTCCGCGAATATTTTCCCTATCCACAAAGCCCCAGAAGCGTGAATCTAAAGAGTCATCTCTGTTATCCCCCATCACAAAATACTTTCCGGGAGGAACTTGAATGGCTTGCATTTGGTTTGCATGCCCTTCAATATAATTTGGGCGTGAATATTGTATATAATCTTCAACTACTTTTTCACCATTCCTATAAAGCTGCTTGTCTTTTATTTCTAAAATATCACCCGGAATGCCTACAATACGCTTAACATAGTCAATCGAAGGGTCTTGCGGGTAAGGAAATATTATAATATCACCACGCTCCGGGTCTTTGCCTTCTATTAAATATTTATCGGTGAAAGGGTTTTTCACACCATAAATAAATTTATTTACAAGCAAATAATCGCCTATTTGCAAGGTTTGAAGCATTGAGCCAGATGGGATTTGATAGGCAGCAACAATAAAAGTTTTTATTACAATAGCAAAAAGAAAAGCAATAACAATAGCTTCAATATATTCAACCAAAATATTTTTCTTTTTCTTTTGTTTTTTGAGTTCCATAACTTTTGTTCCTTATTTTATTAATACCGTATAAAAATAAATTATGCTATTATCTTATTCTTTGCAAGTTTAACATTCTAAAAAAAGTTTTATAAGATTTTCATGATCTGCATTTAATATATATGTTTGAAAATCAATAAGTTCTAATGATTTCTCAATTTCTTTCGGCTCATAGTCAAGTCCAATTAATTTTTCTTCGATTTCAGAAACATCTTTTAGTGCAAAAAAATCACCTTCAAGCTTACAAGCTGTAATTTTTCCTTTTATAACATTGTAATTCACTCGCACAGAGCCAAAAGGAAATTTTTTCCTTAATGAAACTGTGAAAGGGGGTGATTGGTTCAATGTCCAAATAGGGTTTGCGTATTTTTTATCGGCAATTTTTTCCGCTTCTAACTCTATGTTTTGCTTGACTATTTCTGGAATTTCTCTAGAAAAATTATTTGTTATCTCATCATTGCTTGAAATGAAATAATCTTTTAAAGCCATAGAAACAAGCTTGACAGCATTAGCAGTAGATGAAGCATTTTGCAAATATTCTCGAATATTTACAACTCTTGAACGCACAGAAGCTATGCCTTTTGATTTATATTTATCAGGATTGCCTGTAAGCACATATTCCAAAATGTCTAAATCCACATCAATAAGCATGGCCCCATGCACTAAAATTGCGTGCTTTCCCTTTGTTTGAGCGGTTCCACAGATTTTTCTCCCTTCTGCCAATATGTCATTTCTGCCTGAAATCTCAGCAGGAATTCCTATATTTTTCAGGGCTTCAACCATAGGTTTTAGGAAAACATGAAAGTCCACCTTCATGGCATTTGTTGGAATAATAAATGAAAAATTCAAATTGCCCAAATCGTGATAAACTGCTCCACCACCTGTTGGGCGGCGAATAAGCTCTATTGAATTTTCTTTAAGATATGCCATATCAATTTCTTCAAAAGCATTTTGATGCTTACCAATAATCACAGAAGATTTATTCTGCCATAGCATAAAAACAGGATGGGTTTTGGTATAATCAGAATCCAGCAAAGCCTCTTCTATAGCTAAGTTTAATGCAGGATTATGATTTGTATTATCATAAAATATTAGTTCGTTCTTATTGTACATATAGTCTGTAATGCGTTATAATAATTATTTATTTTTTAGAAAACAAGCAGTAAGAATAGCCCCTGCTTGAGCAACATTCAAAGAATCAAAATCTCTTTGCATAGGAATTAAAAGAGTGGAATGGCATTTTGAGTGAACAAGAGGGCGAATACCCTTTTCTTCATTCCCCAAAACAAGGATAGCAGGCAGAAAAAGCTTGTCAGAAAGTGGGTTTAGCACTTGTATATCGCGTGATTTCTTCTTGGTTTTACTCTCTTTATCTTTGTTTTCCTCTTCGTGAAAAAGGGCTGTTGAATAGATATTATAACCTGCTTTATCAGCCATTTCTAGCGCATTTGCGAGATTAGTTACCTTAGAAATAGGCAAATAATCCAAAGCACCTGCCGCACTTTTTTTTGCACCAAAGCCCAAAGCAGCCGAATTATGAGTAGGCATCACAATTCCAGCTCCACCAAGAGCATAAAGTGTGCGGGCAAGCGTTCCCACATTTCCCGGGTCTTGCACGCAGTCAAGTGCAATGATTAAAGGAAGTGGCACGCTAATTGCATCATTTAGCATGTCTTCAAAAGCTACAGTTGAAACTTCTTTAAGCTTGGCAATTACACCTTGACTATTGATGTTTTGTTCTGTAAAAATTCTTTTGAAGTTTGCATCATCAACTAAGGTAAAGCGTATATTATGTATGGAGCATAAATCAAGGATACGAGCTGTATCTGAGTTTTTCTGCCCCTTTTTGATGCGAACCCATTCAATTTTTTGTGGGTTGGTTTCAAGCAATTCACGCAATGGTTTAGTGCCAATACAAAAAGCTTCTTCTTGCTCAGAGGTATTGGTTTTTACACTCTTGGCATGGGATCTGCCTTTTGCATATTCATTGTCATTAAAAGAAGTATGTTCAAATTTTTTTTTCATAAAGCCTCATAAGGAGATGCGCATGAACATTTTTGTTCCCCTAAAGAAACAACATCATCTACCAAAAGCAGCAAAAAATTCTTTTTACACTTTATGCAGTGTATTTGTTTTTTGCTCACTTCTGCTTTCCGGTTGCGCAACAAAAGAAGTAAGTAACGTATACCCTGTTCAAGTTGAAAAGGCAAGCTGGATAAAAGAGCATCCAACCGGTTTTTCAGAAAAAGATCTTGCATCTATTTCTATGAGCGACACACAAAAAGAAATCTTTTTGCGCTTTACAGAGCTTGAATTAGGGCTTTCAAAAAGACAATTATTTGAAATTGCAGAATATTATAAAGCATACCTTAATAATAAATCTCGTATGGAAGAATTTTTAGGGCGCTCTCAAGCATATCTTCCTTATATCCATGAAGTTTTTTCTGAACGTGATATGCCTGCAGATTTAGCTTATCTTGCCTATCTTGAAAGCGGCTTTAAGGTTAAAGCAAGGTCCCACGCAGGTGCCCAAGGCATTTGGCAATTTATGCCAAGAACAGGCGAAAGTTTTGGCTTAGAGCAGGATTGGTTTGGCGATTGGAGGCATGACCCCTATATTTCAACACAGGCTGCAGCAGATTATCTTGATTATTTGAATAATTTATTCGACGATTGGCTTTTAGCTGTAAGTGCTTATAATGCAGGAGAAGGAAAAATTGGCAGAGCTTTAGATGAAACAGGTGCACAAACCTTAGATGAACTTGTTGTAAGAAATTCTCAGCTCAAAGGAAAAGTGAAAATCAAAGATGAAACCTTAGAATATATTCCGCGTTTTATTGCTTTGAAAAAAATTATGATGTATTCACAAGAACTTGGATTAAAACCAAATTATCAAGACGTGGCAAATCTTCATCATGAAGTTCACAGCGTTCTTGTAGATACAAATACCGATTTATTGGCTGTTGTAAAAAGTATTGGCATGAGCTGGGAAGAATTTCATCAATATAATCCTGCACTTAAATCTTATGTTAGCCCATCTGATAGACTGATATATGTGCACATTCCTGCCTATAAAGAAGAAGAATTTGAATATGCAGTCAAGCAAAGTCATGCTCATGAAGGTTATCATCTTTATACAATAAGAAAAAATGATACTTACAGTAAAATCAGTAAAAACTCCGGCATACCTAGCTATATTTTACAACAAGCAAACTCTTCACAAAAATTGATAACCGGCAAAACTATTGTTATTCCAAAACCTGTGGGCAAAAATCTTCCTAGTAAGATCACCTCTACTTCTGTTGAATCTGTGCAAATTGCAAGCAATGCACCTGCTAAAAGTTCAAATGAAGCTGTAGTTTCAAGTGCTCAAGCAACAATAAAAGCATCAAGCCCCAAAAAAGAAGTGGCTAAAAGCGAAAAAAGCACAAGAACCCTTAATGTTGACGGCACTTATAAAGTGAAGTCAGGCGATACTCTTTATTCCATATCCCGTGAGTTCAATGTTTCTTTAGATGAAGTTTATAAGATGAATAAAGGGCTTAGTGCAAAAAGCTTGAAAGCAGGTTCAATTATCAAAGTTCAAAAGGAAAGTAATATTAAGGAAATTGCATTAAATACAAGTCAAAGTTATAAAGTCAAATCAGGCGATACTTTATGGTCAATTGCCAGAAAAAACGACACTAATGTTGATACAGTGATGAAAATAAACAATCTGAGCAGCTCTTCAAAAATCAAAGCAGGGCAAACACTTATACTTCCATAACACAATAAAAAACCACAAAATAAAGAAAACCTATTTCTTCCAAGAAATAGGTTTTTTCGTTAAAAATCACTATACAAATTATTAAAGCTGTCTTATATAATAAATGTTCAATAAAATTTTGATAAGGAATCAATTATGAAAAAACATAAATATATATATAAGCTCATGTTACTTTTAGCCATTTTTCTCCTGACAAATACAGCGTCTTATGCTGAAAATAATGTAACTGTTCTCAAAAATGGTTTAAGGGTGCTTGTGAAAGAAGATAGCCGCTTCCCTCTTGCTTCCGTGCGTTTATATGTACATGCAGGCGGAGCGTATGAAAGCGAAGATAAAGCAGGCATGAGCCACTTGCTTGAGCATATGGTTTTTCGTGGAACATCAAAAAGACCTGATGGATCGGTTGCTAAAGAAATGAAGGCTATAGGCGGAAATTTCAATGCTTATACCTCAGCTGACGAAACCGTATATTATACAAATGTTCCCTCAAGCGAATGGAAGAAAGGGCTTGATATAGTTGGGGATATGGCTTTTAATGCTTTGCTTGATCCAAAAATTTTAGAAGAAGAAAAAGAAGTGGTTTATGCTGAAATGGGGCAAAGACGTGAAGACCCTCACATGAAAATTTATGAAGACAGCATTGCACTTGCTTTAGATAATACACCTTATCGCTTTGGCGTGCTTGGCACAAAAGAAACCGTTGCCAGCGTAAGTGTTGAAGATTTAAAAAAATACATCAATACTTATTATAACCCTCAAAATATGCTCTTGGTAGTTGTTGGTGATGTGAAAAAACAAGAGGTGATTGAAGAAGCAGAAAGATATTTTTCAAGCATGGAAAATAAAGAAATACAGCTCTTCCCTTCTTCTGTTGAACTTCCTTTATTTAATGAAACAAAGCTTGAAATTGCAAAAAACCCAAATTCCAATGTTTTATTAAATCTTTCCTTTCCAACACCTTCAATTTATGATGAAAGCTCAAACAGCCTTGATATTCTTGCACTTCTTTTAGGCGGGCTTGACACTTCTTTATTAAAAAAGAAATTTGAAAGAGATGAAAAAATAGTCAATAGTATAGCTGCGTATAATATTGGTTATAATCGCGTATCATTATTTACTATTTCTGTTGATTTAGAAAAAGAAAATCTTGAGAGATTTATGCTTGAAATCATCCCTTTACTTGCAAATCTTTCAGCAGATGATTTCACGCAAAAGCAGCTAGATACAGCAAAGTTCCTCTATGAAACCAGTTTTGAAAGAAGAAAGAGCACTGTTGAAGGCTATGCACGTTTACTTGGGGACAGCGAATTTGCTTCACCCGGTGAATTTAGCATTGAAAACTATCTTTATTCTATAGAGCAAATCAATAATTCAAATATTCAAAAAGCTATTGATATGTATATAAAACCTTCAAACATGGCTATAAATCTTCTTCTTCCCGAAGAAATGATAACTGAAAATAAAATACCAAACTTCTTGGAAGCAGTTGAAGCAAATTGGGTTGAAGATAATTCCATGTCTAATATTATAGCTGATGCCGTTTATTACAAATCTATCTTACCTGAAAATGTGAAAATTATCGAAGAAAGCGAAGACCGTTTGGTGCTGGAATATGCAAAAGGTTCACAACTCATCTTATTATTTGATGAAACCATGCCCTTTTTCTCTGCCGAACTTAAATTCTTAGGCGGAAATTCTTTATTGTTAAAAGAAAACGAAGGGCTTTCTTCAATGCTTGATTCCATGCTTACAGAAGCTACAGAAAAACTTGATAGAGAAGCTTTTTCAGCCTATTTATCAGAAAAAGCCATTGGCATAAGTGCAAGTGCAACGCGTGAATCCTTTAATCTTAACCTTGATGCTCCGACAAAGTTTGAAAAAGAAGCCTTTAATCAGCTTTCAGAAGTTATTAATCATCCTGCTTTTGCTGAAAAAGACTGGGCAAATGTGAAAGAAAGCTTAAAGGCAGATGCAAGACAAAGGGCTGAAAATCCTGCTTCTTTGCTTTTCAGCGAAATCTATCCATCAATTTTTTCAGATGACAATGTCTATGGTTATAAGCTGTTGGTTTCAGAGGATAAAATTGAATCTTTTACCCTAAATGAAGTAAAAGAACTGTGGCAAGTGCAAATGCAAAAACCTTGGATTTTAACAGTTGCCGGCGATTTTGATTTGATAAATGTACTTGAATTTGCAAAGCAGCTCCCTCTAAATAATGATGAAATTCAACTGGCTAAAGCACCTAATTGGCAAGAAAACAAGAAGAAAACCTTTGTTCTTGAAGATAAAAACCACGCCTATATCATGCAGCTTTTCCCTACTGTGCCCTATACACACGAAGATTCCGCAGCTCTTGCTGTTCTAAACAATGTTTTAGGTGATATGTCTGGGCTATTATTTATGGAAGTGCGCGAAAAAAGAGGGCTTGCTTATCAAGCTGCTCCAATAAATCTTGCAAGCCCAAAAGCGGGGGCACTTGCTTTTTATGTAAACACAGCACTAGAAAACGAAGATAAGATTTTGCCTGTTTTTGAGATTATCATCAAAGATTTACAAAATGACCCCTTACCAAAAGATGTGATTGACGCAGCAAAATTATCTATAAAAACGGATTATATAGCTAAAAAACAATCCTTAGCTGCAAGAGTATCTGAAGCTGCAACCAATAGGTTCCTTGGCAGAGATTTAGACTATGATGCTAAATTTATTGATGAAGTTCAAAAGATTACAGCTGAAGATGTGCAAAAAGTAGCCCAAAAATATCTTTTACCGCAAGAATCCTATATAATCAAAGTAACTTCAAATTAGAACTCACATAAAATCGATGGAAAAACCGGACAATAACAGCCTGCCCACATCACCCGGTGTGTATCTTTATAAAGATAAGAACAATAAAATTATCTATGTGGGAAAGGCTATAAATATAAGAAAACGCGTGCTTTCTTATTTTAGGCCTGAGCATACTCTTACCTCAAAAACAGTGCTCATGCTTTCGCACGCCGTTTGCCTTGATACAATAAGCACCACAACAGAAAAAGAAGCTCTCTTGCTTGAAGCTTCCTTGATTAAAAAGCACAGGCCGCGCTATAATATTGTCCTGCGTGATGACAAACAATATGTTTTATATAAATTTTCTGTGAAAGATCCCTTCCCTCGCCTCGAAATCACCAGAGCTGTGAAAAAAGACGGTGCTAAATATTATGGCCCCTTTACTTCCGGTTTTTCAGCAAAGGAAACATGGAAAAATATACATAGGCTTTTCCCTTTAAGGCGTTGCAATGAAAGATCTTTTTCTAATCGCACACGCCCTTGCCTTTATCATTATATCAATCAATGCCTAGCTCCTTGCACTGAAAATGTCAGTAAAGAAGAATATGCTAAAATTGTTCATAAAGTAAGCCTGCTTTTATCAGGCAAATCAGCACAATTGCACGAAGAGCTTGAAAAAAATATGCTTCTTGCTGCTGAAAATTTAGACTTTGAAGAAGCTGCACTTTACAGAGATCAAATACAAGCACTTGAAAAAACACTTGAAAAACAAAGCACTGTACTTCCTGATGCAAAAGATATGGACGTGATTGGAATTATTCAAGCAAAAGAAGGGCTTTGCCTTGGGCTCATTTTTGTCAGAAATGGCATGATGATTGATTCAAGAACCTTTTATTGGCAAGGACTCAGCTTTGAAGAATCCCACGAACTTTTACTCACTTTTCTCACACAGTATTATGCAAATGCCTATATACCACAGCACATTATCTTACCTTTTTTGCCTTTGCACACCCATGAAACGGAATATATGAACGGCAACGAAGAACAGGCTTCAGAAGAACTGCATTTATTGGCAGAATCGTTCAGCGAAATGCGTGAGCAAAACCTTCACCTTCATAAAGACAACAATCTTGCAAATAATAAAAATTCAAAATCATTTCAGCAAGTTCGTATTCGCTTAGCAAAAAGCTTGGAAGAAAATAAGCTTATAGAAATTGCTCATGCAAATGCAAAAGAGCATATACGCTCAAAAGAAGACGTGGCTATTGGCGATATCTTGTTGCCGTATTTTACTGCTGATAAGAAAATAAAAACAATAGAAAGCATTTCAAAAATCGAATGTGTTGATGTTTCGCATACTTTTGGTAAGGCGACAAAGGTGGGTATGGTGGTTTTTGAAAATGGAAAAGAACTGAAAGAAGAATACAGGGCTTGGAATATTGAAGCAAATGGTGATGATTATCAAGCACTTGCAACTTGGGCAAAACTAAGAATAGAAAGAACTATTGAAGGCAGGGCTACTTTTCCCGACCTTATTTTAATTGACGGCGGAAAAGGTCAATTATCTGCGGTTTATACTGTGTTTTTAGATGTTTATAATACCATGATAAAGCCTGAAGATAATTCTTTGCCTTTTTATGTGGCTTCAATAGCAAAAGCAAGAGATGATGAGGGCAAACAAGATAGAAGAGCCGGTAATGTTTCAGACAGAATTTTTGTCCCGAACAGAACTAATCCGCTCAGTATAAGGGCAGGTTCACAAGAATTACTCTACCTTCAAAAAATAAGAGATGCCGCCCATAATTATTCTATTAAAAAACACAGGCAAGCAAGAACAAAACTTGCCTTGCAGTCGGAACTTCAAAGACTTCAAGGTGTTGGTGAAAAAACAATAGAAGCTTTGTGGAAACATTTTTCAAATATAGATACTCTTTTAAAGGCAAGCCCCGAAGAGTTAGCTAAAATCCCCAATATTTCAATAAAAAGAGCGAAAGATTTGCACGCGAAATTACAAACTATCAACAAATAGCTATAAGGAGAATATAAGCTCTCTAAAGTGCTCTAAATCATTTTTTTCAGTTTATCCAACTCATTAGCACTAAGTTCATAAACACCTCTTGGGGGAATATTTCCTAATTGAAAAGGCCCGTGCGAAATACGCATAAGTCTTAAAATAGTCAGCCCCATTTCATTGCACATACGTCTGATTTGTCTGTTTATTCCTTGATGTAGGGTGAATTCAATGTCGTATTCATCTTCATAGCCTTTACGCTGCGGAAAGACTTTTGTTTCAACAGGAGCAAGCAAGGTGCCATCTTCTAGTTTCATACCCTTATTCATAATAGAAAGTATTCGATTGATGTCTTTTTGTTCATCATTTCGCACTCTTACTCTATAGATTCTTTCATGGTCGTGCTTTGGGTGCATAAGTTTATTAGCCAAATCACCGTCATTGGTAAGCAGAATAAGCCCCTCAGAAAAATAATCAAGCCTACCAACAGGATAAAGCCTAAATTTTTTGTATTTTGCGGGAAGAAGATCTAAAACCGTCATGCGCCCCTCAGGGTCAGATACGGTTGAAACTACTTGAACGGGTTTATGAACAATAAGGCAGACAGTTTCTTGCTTATTTGAAATTACTTTATTGTCAACAGATACAATGTCATTTGCTTCAACACTCATGCCTTGCCTTGCTAATACATTGTTTATCTTTACTCTTTTCGTTTCAATTAATTCATCGGCAGCTCGTCTTGAGCAAAGGCCTGAGTCTGCAATATACTTATTTAGGCGAATTCCCATTATATATCCTTGAAATTACAAAAAATTTTTTTTTAATTTGCATTTGCTTTTTCTTAGTATGTAGGCTATATTGAAAAAGGTCAAGAAAGAAATATCATGTAAAATTTTTATTAATTGACTTTTATATATTTATAATAAGAAGGTAACTTCCCATAACTAAAAATGAACGAATCAGAAGAATAAAAAAATGGATTAATCCTTTCTTAATCTTCCCTTTATATTGTTTTTATAAATTGCTCACGGCCACTTTAAGATATAAAGAATATGGGCGTGAACATTTAGACGCATTAAATAAAAATAAAGAAATTGCAGTCATATCTTTATGGCATGATGAGCTTTTTCCTTTGGCTGCTTTAAGAAATGATTTAAAGATTGTTACAGTCGTAAGCCCAAGTGTTGACGGCTCTTTTCTTGCAGATACTTTAGAAAAGCTTGGGGCCAGAACAGTGCGTGGTTCAAGCACAAGGCAGGGAATGAAGGCTTTATTACAAGCTGTAAAACTTATGCGCGACGAAAAGTTTCATGCATGTGTTACAATTGACGGGCCTTTAGGCCCAAGACATAAAGCAAAAGATGGGGCTATTTTTTTAGCTCACAAAGCAAAAGCATATGTAGTGCCTGTTCGTATTATTATGCATAATTGCTATACTTTTAATACATGGGATAAGTTTAAAATCCCATTGCCTTTCAGCAAAGTTTCCTTGTTTTGTGCAAAACCCTATCTTGTTGAAGCGGAAGAATTAACAGAAGAAGTCCTTTTGGCAGAAAAATTAAAATTAGAGCAAACACTTGAAAACCTTAACGGGAATAAATATGACACACAGTAATGATTTAAATTTTTACCAGAGAGTTCAATATATTTTGCTTGTTTCTATGGGAAAGTTTTTTGCTTTCTTAGGTTTTTCTTTTGCAAAATATTTTGGAAATTTTATTGGTTTTTTGCTATGGCATTTACTTGTGCGAAGAAGGAATATAGCCATAAGCAATATTCATAGGCGTTTAAACTATTCTAAAAAAGATGCAAGAAAAATTGCTTATGCATCATTTAAAAATAGTGCCCGATCTTTTATTGAGATTACGCTTGTAAAATCTTTTTCTTTAAATCCTATACGCACGCAGCTTAAAATCACTGAACCTGAATTATTTAAAAAGATGAAAGACCTTGATTCTTCTTATATTTTAGCAACAGCTCATATGGGAGCTTGGGAATTTATGTCTGCTGTTATGGCTGATTTGCACTTGGGCACAAGGCCACTTCTTATTGTTGCAAGAAAATACCCTAACCCTGCTGTGCAAAAATTCATTGCAAAAAATCGTGAATCGCATGGTGCAACAATGCTTGGGCATAAAATGATTGCTCCTGCTGTTTTGAAAGCTTTAAAGCGTAAAGGCGGTGTTGGTTTTTTAGTAGATCACAGAGCTTTACCGCACGAAGCTATTCAACTAAGCTTTTTAGGAAGGCAAACAGCAGTAAATATGGGCCCTGCCCTCTTGGCTTTGCGTGGCAATGCTGTTGTTGTTCCTTCATTTATTCTTCGAGATAAAGAAGGCTATGTTCTTCATTTTCAAGATTTCCTTGATACAAGAGAACTTGAAGGCACTCGTGAAGAAAAAATAGAAATAATAGCAGAATTCTATACTGCAGCTGTTGAAAAAGTTATCAGAAAATATCCTGAACAATGGTTTTGGATGCATAACCGTTGGAAAGATTGATTGAATTATAAGAAGAGAATAAGAGATTACTATGCCACAAACCTTTCCCGATACCTTAATATTTAACTTGCCTAAAACCGGCTGCGATAGCCATGCTCATCTTGTTTACCCAAAACTTGCCGAAGACTTTGATGAAGTTGTTGAAAGAGCCTATCAAACAGGATTAAGTCATATAGGGCAGATTTTTCTTTCACCGCAATCATATTATGATAATATACATTTATTTGAAAAACACCCTAATATTTTCTTTACTATCGGCATACATCCAAACGATATTTCAAAAAAAATTTCATGAAGGCACAATTGAGGAACTACGTTCAATTATTCTTTCTGATAAACGCATGAAAGCTGTTGGTGAAATTGGACTTGACTTTTATCATGAAGATAATGATCCAAAAGAAGTTCAAGTAAAGGCTTTCAAAGAGCAACTTCTTTTAGCAAAAGAGCTTGATTTGCCGGTGGTTATTCATTCAAGAGATGCTTTTGAAGATACTTTGGAAGTTTTAGATGAAATGAACTTCAAGGATTATCCATTGGTATGGCATTGTTTTTGCGGAAATAAATCTCAAATTGATGAATTAAATCAAAGAGGTTTTTATATTTCAGTGCCGGGTTCCATCACCTATCCTGCAAACAAAGAAGCAAGGGCAGATATAATACATATTCCTACAGATAAGTTGCTTATTGAAACTGATTGCCCTTTTTTATCGCCGCAGGGTTGGCGTGGGCAAAGAAATGAACCTGCTTTAGTGGCTTTGGTGGCACAGAAAATTGCAGAATGTCGAGATATTGCTATTGATGAACTTTGGACAAAATGCGGTGATAACGCCAGAAGATTTTTCAGAATTTCATAGAAAATACAAATTTAAAAAAAGGAAGAAACATCAACTATTTCTTCCTTTTTTAATATTCTTTTATAATGTGAATGCTATTAATTTCTGTGCAGCCTTGCTTCATCTTTATAAAGTTTATAAGTGATAGAATCTGCCAAAGCCTGCCAGCTTGCTTCAATAATATCATAAGAAACACCAACAGTAACCCAAGAAGAATCTTTATCACTGCTTTCTATAAGAACACGCACAACTGATTCTGTGCCTGAATGGCTGCCATCAACATTTTCTTCTTCTTTTTTTGCTGTAAGAACACGCACTTTAAAGTCCATAAGCTGAATATCAGCCACATTTGGATAAAAAGGTGCAAGGGCTTTTTTTAAAGCTCTGTCAAGTGCATTCACAGGCCCAAGCCCTGTTGAAGCCGTGTGTTCAACAGCTCCTTCAACTTCCACCATCACGCTTGCTTCTGCCAAAGGAGGTTTTGCTGTGTCAGACTTCTGCTCTAACACATTAAACTGAATAAGCCTAAAGAAATCACGCACACCACCTTGTGCAAGCTTTCTTAGTAATAAAAGTTCAACACTGGCTTCTGCCGTGGCATAATCATAGCCAAGAGCTGATTTTTTCTTAAGTTCATTGAAAAGCCCACGTACAACAGGTTCGTCTTTATCAAGTGTGAAGCCGAATTTTTTGGCTAAGGAAATGATGTTTGAGCGGCCTGCCATTTCTGTCATTAAAATTCTTTGCGTATTTCCCACAAGTTCAGGGTCAATATGCTCGTATAAAGAAGAATTTCTTGCAACAGCCGAAACGTGAATACCGCCTTTATGCGCAAAGGCTGATTTTCCAACAAATGGCTGACGAATAAAGGGCGTCATGTTAGCAATTTCGCTAAAGTAAGATGAAACAGCGGTAAGGTGCTTCAAGTTTTCTTCAGGTATACAGCTATATTTATCTGCATTTTTTAATTGAAGTATAGGCATTACGGAACAAAGATTTGTGTTGCCACAACGCTCGCCAACCCCGTTTAAAGAACCTTGCACTTGTGTTGCCCCTGCTTGTACAGCCGAAATTGCGTTTGCAACCGCCATTTCCATGTCATTGTGCGGGTGAATACCAATTTCTGCTTTAGGAAAACGCTTTTGAACCTCTTGTGTTATCTGGCTGATTTCACTTGGCATTGTTCCGCCGTTCGTATCGCAAAGCACCAAAAATTTTGCCCCTGCCTTATAGGCAGCTTCCAAAGCTAAAAGTGCATATTCCGGATTTGATTTATAGCCATCAAAAAAGTGTTCGGCATCAAAGAAAACTTCATCTCTGTGGCTTCTCAAGTAGTGAACTGAATTTTTTATGATTTCTAAATTCTTGTCTAAATCAATCCTCAAAGCCTCTTTAACATGCTTATCATGAGTTTTACCAAAAATTGTAATTACTTCAGCATTAGAGTTTATAAGAGCGTTTAAATTATCATCTTTTTCAGCAGTTGTAGACACATGATGAGTGCTGCCAAAGGCTGCAATTTTTGCATTTTTAAGCTCATAATTTTGAATTTCTTCGAAAAAAGCAGTGTCAACAGGATTTGCACCCGGCCAACCCCCTTCGATATAGTGCACACCAAGCTCATCAAGCTTGAGTGCTATTTTGATTTTATCGGTAGTGGAGAGATTTACATCTTCACTTTGTGCGCCATCTCTTAACGTTGTGTCATATATATATATTTGTTTCATAATAATTTACAAAGCCTTACTTATCAAGCTCAAACACGTCAATTACTGTAAAGATTTTAGCTTTCAGCATAAAATCCTCACTTGCAAGAAGCGTGGTTCTTGCTTCGTTCGCTAAAGATTTATTCACTTTGTTCATGATATTTCTCCTATTTATCCAACTCAAACACGTCATGGAGTGTGCGAACTGCAAGTTCTGTATATTTCTCGTCAATCACCATAGAAGTTTTGATTTCTGAAGTAGAAATCATTATGATGTTGATATTTTCTTTGTGTAAAGCAGTAAATGCCCTTGCCGCAACACCTGAATGACTACGCATGCCAACACCAATAATAGAAACTTTTGCGATATTGGTATTACTTAAAACTTCACCGGCATTGATTGAGGCAGAAAGCTCTTCCATAATGGCTATCGCTTTTTTCAAATCTTTTCTTGAGCAAGTAAAAGTCATATCAGTTATACCATCTTGGCTTGCTTTTTGAATAATCATATCAACAACAATACCATTTGCATCAAGAGGAGAGAAAATTGCGGCTGAAATGCCGGGTTTATCCGGGATATTTGTAATAGTTACGCTTGCTTGGTCTTTGTCAAAGGCAATGCCTGAGACTAGAACGGCTTCCATCATGCTGTCCTCCTGAACAACCATTGTTCCCGGTTCGTTTGAAAAAGTTGAAAGAACCTGAACAGGTACATTATATTTTTTTGCAAATTCCACTGAACGAATTTGAAGTACTTTTGCTCCCATTGATGACATTTCAAGCATTTCATCATAGGATATTCTATTGATTTTTTTTGCACTTTGGCAAATGCGAGGATCGGTTGTATACACGCCGTCAACATCTGTAAAAATATCACAGCGTTCAGCATTTAATGCGGCAGCCAAAGCAACACCGCTTGTGTCTGAGCCGCCACGCCCTAAAGTTGTCAGCCTTCCGTCAACCGTAACCCCTTGAAAACCTGGCACAACAAGAGCATCGTATTTTTTTAAAAGCTTCATAATTTTTTCATCATCTATAGACAAAATACGGGCTTTACCAAAATCTTCATCTGTAAGTATAGGAATTTGATGGGCAAGTAATGAGCGAACTTTAAGCCCTGCATCCTGCATAAGCATGGCAAATAAAGATACTGTTTCTTGCTCACCTGTTGCAAGCAAAGTGTCAACCTCAGCTAAATTTGGCTCATCAGACCATTGATATGCCATTTCAATAAGTTTATTTGTTTGCCCACTTTTAGCTGAAAGAACAACAATAACTTTATAGCCTAAAGCTATGGCATTCATTACTTTTGTGCGAACTTTTTTCATGCAGTTTAAATCTGCAACCGAAGTTCCGCCGAATTTTTGCACACAAATACGCATATAAATCCTTATTTTTCAAGTGCCTAATTATACAGAAAAAGCTATGCTTGAAAATTTAAATTAATTTCTTGAAAAAGTTTGTCAATCTTTTCAAAACTTCCTTTTATCGTCAAAGAATGATTATTATGCCCTACTTCTAAGAAAATGTCCAGCCTTTCAAAAGGCAGAGACTTTAAATCCAGATATTCAGCCCATTCTATAATACTATAAACATTCCCCGCTTCTAAAGCTTCATCAAGTTCTTCCGGCAGTTCAATAAAAGTATCTTCTGCCTGCATTTCCTTAAGTCTATACATATCTGCATGAAAAATCTTTGGAGATGTAGGATATTGATTAATCAGAGTAAAAGTAGGGCTTGAAACTTCTGCCTTTTCACAATCTTTAAATCCTGAAACAAAACCCCTTGTAAATGTGGTTTTGCCGGCACCTAAAGTGCCGTATAAAAGTATAAGCTTTATATTTGAAAAATCTTTGTGCATTTGAAGCACTTTAGCTATACTTTTGCCAATTTCTAAAGTTTTTTCTTCATTTTGAAGGTCTAAAGTAAGTGTTTTCATTATATTATCGTATTCAAAGATTTATGAGTTTATTTCAAGAATAACATAGGCAATGGCATTTGTTTTTTCATGGCTTATACTTACGTGTGCATGCGTTATTCCTTTATTTTCAACAAAAGCCTTTGATTTATCAAAAAATAGCAGCTCAGGCCTGCCAAGGTGATTTGTTGTTACAGCAATATTTTTAAAAGTAATGCCATTTCTAAAACCTGTGCCTAAAGCTTTTACGCAAGCTTCTTTAGCAGCAAAACGTGCCGAAATCCATGCAAGGGCTTTAGGTGAATCAAGGCTAGGCATAACTTCAAGCTCTTTATGATGCAAAACCTTATAGCAAAACGCCATGCCAAAACGAGAAATTGCTTGCTCAATCCGCGGGATTTCAACTATATCAATACCTATTCCGAAAATCATATTTATTACCTTACATTCACTTGAAAAATTAAGTTTATTATGTTAAAAGTTTTCTTATGAATAATAAGAAAAGCTATATACAACTTTTACCTATTGAACTTAGCAACCAAATTGCTGCAGGCGAAGTGGTTGAAAGGCCAAGTTCTGTTTTAAAAGAACTTATTGAAAACAGCCTTGATGCCAATTCCACTTCAATTTCTGCCATGATAGAAGATGGCGGGCAAAGCTGCATACAAGTAAGCGACAATGGCAAAGGAATTGTGAAAGACGAGCTTGCCCTTGCCGTTACAAGGCATGCAACAAGCAAAATCAAAAATATCAGCGACTTAAGCTCCATTTCTTCTTTTGGCTTTCGTGGTGAAGCTTTGCCAAGCATTGCTTCAGTTTCACGCTTTTTTCTAAGTTCTTGTCCCTCTTCAAGTTTTTTTGATTATGAAATGAAGAAACAAGAAAGTCAAGAAAAGATAATTGTGCCGCAAGCCTATACCTTAGAAGTTGAATTTGGCAAACACAAGCCAATTTATCCTTCCTCTTTGCAGGTTGGCACCCAAATTATAGTTAAAGATTTATTCACAAATGTTCCTGCAAGACTGAAATTTTTAAAAACACCCGCAACCGAGCTTAAAAGATCCCAAGAAATTTTTACTCGCATTGCCCTTGCCCATACGGACAAAGCCTTTGAATTTTTTGCAGGCTCGCGCGAAGTTTTTTGCTTTTTAAAAGAAGAAGATTTAAGGCAAAGGCTTTCAAAAGTGTGGGCACCGCAAATCACGCAAGAAATGATTGATGTTGACGATAAAATGTATGAAGACATCCATATACAAGGGCTTATTTCAAACCCACGCTCTTTATATTCAAAGGCGGACAAACTCTATCTATACGTGAATAATCGCCCTGTTACAGATAAAATGCTCACAAAAGCTATACGCCAAGCTTATAAAGATTCACTAACAACTAAAGACTATCCTCAAGTTGTTTTAAATATTATGATAAACCCTGAAGAAGTTGATGTGAATGTGCACCCAGCCAAAAGCGAAGTGCGTTTTAGAGATGAACAAAGAACCTTTAAAGCTGTCTATAAAATTTTAGAACAAAATTTGGCAAAAAAACTCTTTTTCAATCCCGAAAGAATATCTATGGCAAGCCAAGAATATTCTAATCCTTTGCCCATTTCAAAAAATCCACATGAAGAACACCCTTCTTTATTTGAAGCTAAACCTCAAGGTTTTTGGGGAAATGTTGACAGAAAAACAAATATAGACAATAAATATTTTATGGATTCTGTTACGCACTATTCAAACTCCGCCAAAGAAACATCCGTAAATGTGCACTCTTTGAGCAATTCTGAACATATGTTTTCAGATAAAGCACCAAGCTCTCAACCCGTATTTTCAGAAAATGCCCCTGCTGCTTTTTCAGAAAACATAAAAAGCGAATCTCAAAATAAAGAAGTTATTTTGCCTAAATACCTGTGCCAAATTGCTTCTTCGTATTTACTTTTTCAAACTCATTCAAAAGAAGTTTTTGTTTTAGATCAGCATGCAGTTCACGAAAGAGTTTTGTTTGAAAAATTAGAAAAAAACGAAAATTTTTCTGTGCAAAAACTCTTGATTCCATTAGAAATTCCTTTGCATACCGAAGAAATTCAAGCCTATGAAAAAATTTATAAAGAAATAAAAAAATTAGGTTTTGAATGTGAAATTACAGATGAAAATGTGCTTATTATCAATGCTCAGGCTATTCAGTTCAAATATGAAGCTACAAAAACATTTTTTTATGAAATTCTCAAAAATGAGGAAGTTAATATCAAACAGAAATTCATGGATGCAGCTTGTGATGCAGCTTTAAAAGCACACCAAAACATAACCGAACAAGAAGCCCTTGAACTTTACAGGCAGTGGGCTTTGTGTGAAGAACCTGATTTTTGTCCACATGGAAGACCCTGTTATAGTATAATTGATGAAAAATATTTGGCAAAAATGTTTAAAAGAACCTAGAGGAGAGGAAGTGAAGCTTAAAGAATTCAAGCCCAATTACTTAAAAAGCATGCCTATAGCTTTTTTTACTCCCAATAAATTTCCTTATGTTTATTGGCCGGAAGGCTTTACCTTTCAGCATATTGTGCTTTTGATAGCTTACCTAAGCTTTGTTGCCTTGCTTATTTATTGGGTTATTAGGCTTTTGAATAAATTTGAATCACTTCGCCCCCCTCTATATAATAAAAAATTTATTTTTAATTTCTTTACTAAAGCTTACAACGAAAAAATTTTTTTTGAAGGTTATATTCCTGTACCAGGAAGATTGGCTTTTTGGGATATACGTGCTGTGCTTGTTGCTATTGATGAAAAAACTAAAGTTTTAACTTTAAAAACAAATATTGTAAGAAATGGGCAACCCGGCTTTGGTGAAGTGAAATACGTTGATGCTTTGATAAAGCGTGAATTTCGTGGCCGCATAGAAGTCAATGGATCTTTATATGAATTTCGATCTACTGTTTTGGAACTGGATGAAAAAAAACATCAGCTTTACTTAAAAATTCATATACCAAAATTTATTGTGGAAACAACAAAAAGATTTCAAAGCCGCCTTCTTATTGATGATAAGCTTGATTTGGCGGGTGTTTTATGGCTTGATGTTGCTTCAAACCAACTACCTTATACTATTGACGATATTATGAGCATGAATAATAAGTTCATTGCCTATAAAAAAAATAAAATAAAGCAATTTACATTAGTTGACTTATCGCCACGAGGAATGAAATTACGCTTCAATGAACAAGAATTAAAATTAAAAAAAATTAACTTAGAGAAAAATGCTACTTGTCTTTTCTCTTTGTCTTTTGTACAATTAGCTTCAAGAAAGGTTACGCGCCTTTGGCTTTTGCTTGAATGCAGGCATATTCAAAAAGATAATACCGATATTTTGGCAGGCTTTTTCATTCAAAAATATGCTAAGCATCCAACAGCTGCTTTTGATTGGATTTTGAATGAAAGTGAATATGGCATTGATGAAATTCAAGATTGGATTATTGAAATTCGCAAAAGCCAAGAAGAGTCTATGCAATAAAAAATATTTAATATTAATACGGCAAAGGACATCTTATTTGACAAGATTAAAATATTCTCATACATTAAAAGTATCACTTTCATAAAAAAGAGAATATCTTTTTATAACAATTTAACAAGGAGTTTATTTCGTGGACAGTGAAGAGCAGAGTGGGCGACTTTGGACAAAATTATCATCATTTTTTTCACAAAAAGAAGAAAATATTGAAAAAGTAATTATTGACGCCCAAGAAGACGGTGAATTAAAAGAAACAGAAGGCACTATGCTGCTTTCAGTGCTTGAATTTGATTCTATGCAAGTTTATGATATCATGACACCACGCACAGATATTGCATGCTTACCTCTTGGTTCTACTATCAGTGAAGTTACACAAAGCATCATTGAAACAGGGCATTCACGCTTACCTATTTTTGAAGGCACAAAAGATAATATTGTAGGCATTGCCTATGCAAAAGATCTCTTGCCCTACCTTACACACAGCACAAAACACGAAGAAAAAATAGACTCTATTATGAGGGACGCTTATTTTGTTCCCGAAACAAAAGTTTGCAGTGAACTTTTGCAGGAATTTCGCTCTCGTAAAATACACCTTGCCATAGTTGTTGATGAATATGGCGGAACTTCAGGCCTTGTAAGTATTGAAGACTTACTTGAAGTTATTGTTGGTGAAATCGAAGATGAATATGATGCTCCAAAAGATGAAGAAATCGTGCAACTTGAAGAAAACCTTTATAGACTACACGGAAGGGCTTTTTTAGAAGACTTAGAAGAAATTGGCCTTGTTATTGAATCAGAAGAAGTCGATACCATTGGTGGATATCTTTGCCTATTATCAGGCAGAGTGCCAAGTGCTGATGAAAACTTTGAAGTAAGCAACTGGGAGCTTACGGTTGAAGACGCTGATGCAAAACAGGTTAAATCAATAAAAGCAATTAAAAAGGAAACAGAATGAAATTTGCAAAAAGACTTGATAGCATAAAACCCTCTGCAACTCTGGCAATAAGTGCAAAAGCTCAAGAACTTAAAGCAGAAGGTGTTCCCGTTATTTCCTTAGCCTTAGGAGAACCTGATTTTAACACACCAAAACATATCTGTGAGGCTGCAAAAAAAGCCATTGATAATGGAAAAACAAGATATACAGCCGTAAATGGTATTATTGAAGCACGAAAAGCAGTCTGTACTTATTTTAAGCGTGAATACAATGCTGTTATTGAACCAAAAAATGTAATTATTACAAATGGTGGCAAGCAATCATTATATAATCTTTTTATGCTTTTATGCGCTGAGGGTGATGAAGTAATAATTCCAAGCCCTTATTGGACAAGCTATCCTGAAATGGTTGAGCTTTCAGGGGCAAAAGCTGTTATAGCCGAAACATCAGTTGAAAGTTCTTTCAAATTAAAAATTGAAGATTTAGAAAAAGCCTATTCAAAAAACACAAAAGCACTTTTACTTAATTCGCCTTCAAATCCAACCGGTGCACGCTATAGCCAAGATGAGCTTGAAAAACTTGCTTTATGGGCTATTGAAAAAGATCTTTTTGTTATTTCTGATGAAATTTACGATCAGCTTATATATGGTGATGCACAAAAAGCATCACTTGTTTCTTTATTTTTGAAATACCCTGAAAAAATAGCTATTTGCAATGGTATGGCAAAGGCTTTTGCAATGACGGGCTGGCGCTTAGGCTATACTGTGGCCCACCCTGATGTCATCAAACACGCAACCACAGTGCAAAGCCAAGCCACTTCAAATGTTTGCACCATCGCACAATACGCACTTGTTGAAGCTTTAGAAAGCGATTATGCATGCATACATGAAATGCGTAAAGCTTTTGAACGCCGCCTAGAACTTGCTTATAATGAAATTTCTTCTTGGGAAGGGGTTTTATGCCCAAAACCGGAAGGTGCTTTCTATCTTTTCCCTGACTTTAAAGAAGTTTTAGAAAAGAAAAATATGACCGGCGATGAACTTTGCACCCTTATTTTAGAAAAAGCCAATGTCGCGCTTGTTCCGGGTTCTGCTTTTGGAAAGCCCACCTGCCTTCGTTTTTCTTATGCCTTAGCTGATGAAGAACTTCTTAAAGCTTTAAAGGCTGTGCGTGAGGTTTTATATTAGGAAGTTTTTTATAAAATGCTAAGGAGTTTATGATGAGTTTTAATAATTCAAATGCACTTGTTTTTGATTTCAAGTTTTCTAAATGTTCTCAATCCTATGACCCAAAGCCCTATAAAAAACGTTTAAAAGATGAAGTTGAAAAAGGGCTTTTACCCTTTCTTACTCTTCCTTTTTGCGAAAATTTAATCAATGAGATTGAAGAATTACGGCCTTTTTTCTCAAAATATAAACATTTGCTTTTATTAGGAATTGGCGGCTCAGCCCTTGGGCCGCGTGCTTTGCAAAAAGCTTTTGCTCCATCACAAGATAGACCTCTTCATGAAGGAAAATCTTTGTGGATTATCGATAATGTTGATGCAACAAGCTTTGAAGATATTTTGCAAAGATTACCCAAAGAAGAAACCTTTGTTGTAACGATTTCAAAATCAGGTGGCACAATAGAAACTTTGGCTCAATACTTTATTGTGCGTGAGTTATATAAAAAGTTATTTCCTGAAAATTGGCAAGATCATTTCTTGCATATCACTGATAAAAACAAAGGCTTTTTGCGTGAAGAAGCAAACCTTTATTCCATCAAAACACTAGAAGTGCCCGATAATCTTGGTGGGCGTTACTCCGTTTTTTCTGCTGTGGGCATGTTGCCTGCTGCATTTTTAGATATTGATTATAAGTCCTTATTAAAAGGTGCCACTGATATTGGCAGAGCATTGGCAAGCAACTATGATTTATTGGATAACCATGATGCGTATAAACTTGCTTCATTTGCTTTTGAAGCAATAGAAAAAAATTATTCACAAGTTATTTTCTTTGTTTATCACCCTTTGTGGGCAACATATGGTGCATGGTTTATGCAGCTTTGGGCTGAAAGTTTAGGCAAAGACGGCAAAGGTTCAATGCCTATTGCAGCTGTAGGGGCAACCGATCAACATTCAGTTTTACAAATGTTTTTAGACGGCCCAAAAGATAAGATTTGCTTCTTTGTTTCAGGTGAAGTTGATAAAATATCTTCCCCTTTACCCAAAAAAATCGAAAGTAAAAATAATGAATGGTGTTTTTTAGAAAATAAAAGCATAGGCGATATATTAGAAGCTGAAACCCTTGCAACTAAAATGGCGCTTGTAGATAATGCTGTTCCTTTAGCGCATATTCATGCAACTAAAACTGATTGCTATGCAACAGGCCAGCTTTTTTTAAATTTAGAACTGGCAACAATTTTAACCGGTTGGCTTCTTGAAATCAACCCTGTCAATCAACCTGCTGTTGAGCAGGGCAAGGTGCTTGCTTATGCTAAACTTGGTTCGAAAAACCATAGCCAATATTTACAAAAATTGAAGGAATTTGAAGAAAAATAATTAGAAATTTTAATTTGCAATTATTTGAAATTGTTTCTATGAAAAATTTTCTTTTGAGCTATACTTTTTAGAAGTAAAGACGATAAAGTAAATATGAAACAAACTCAAGAGGATACCTATGGATACTGAAAATAAAGAAAATGTTGTTTTACAGCTTATTACATTTAGCCTTGGTGCTGAGGAATTTGCAATAGATATATTAGAAGTAAAAGAAATTATCCGCACAATGGAAGCTTCTAAAATTCCTCGTTCTTTAGATTTTGTTGAAGGCGTTATCAACCTAAGAAATGTGGTTATTCCAATTATTGATTTGCGTAAACGTTTTGAAATGCCGGAAAAAGAGCCTGACAGTAATACACGAATTATAGTTATTGAAATTTCTGAATTATTAGTTGGCTTTATTGTTGATTCAGTTTCTGAAGTGTTTAGCATTAATTCAAGCGAAGTTGAACCAACCCCTTCAGTTGTTTCAGGGCTTGAGTCTGAATATATCAATGGTGTTGCAAAATTAAACGAAAAATTGCTCATTCTTTTGAACATTGAAAAACTTCTTTCTATGGATGAACTTGAACAACTTGCAGGTATGGGCTAAGGTATAGCTAGCTTTACTGCTAAATCAAAGAAAATACTTCTTTGGGGCTTATGGAATTTATGCAGGCATAATCCTTAGGGCAGTGCTCTTTTCTTCCGTGTAAAGAACAAGGCATGCAGCCGGTTTTGGCTTGCAACAACACATCATTTTCCCCTAATGGATAAAAACCCCATTCTTTGACAGTTGCCCCAAAAAGTGAAATAACCCTAGTATTTACAGAAGTTGCAAGGTGTAAAGGTGCAGAATCTCCTGTGATAATACATTCAGCTTCACTGATAAGTGCTGCACTTTCACGCAAAGAATAGTGGTTTAATGCATTATGCTCTTCTTGTAACCAAGAATAAGCTTCGCCTTTTCCAATCACAAGCGGAAAGTAATCCATAAGCAATAGTTGATATAGCTTTTGCCAATTTTCTTCTTTCCACATTTTACCTTCATGTGTTGCAAAAGGATGTAATATCACAATTTTTTTATTTTCTGTATTTCTTTGTGCATAAAAATCTTTAGCAAAACTTCTTTCTTCTTCACTTAAGAAAACTTTTGGTTTGATTTCACACTTTTGAGGATGTGTGTTACTTTTTTCAAATAATTGAGCGTAACGTTCAACTACGTGTAAATCAAGCCTTTGTGATCGTATTTTACCTTTTGAAAATAAAAAAAGCCTTCGCGCAAAAGCATCTTTTTCATAAGTAAAACTCTTTTTACCTTCTATTTTCCAAAACAATTTAAATATTTTTGATCTTAAAGTTTTATGTGCATCATATAAAGGTAGGTCAATTGTTTTTGCAAGCTTATGTGCTGTTGAAAAAAGCTTTTGCCCCCTCAATTCACTTTTTTCAAGCTCAATAACTTCATAAACAGCAGGATTATTGATAAAAAGTTCAGCCATATTTTTTTGGGTTAAAAGTGTGAAAGTATGACCGTATTTTTCATAATAATAATTAAAAACACCGCTTAGAAGAATTATATCGCCGATATGTGAAAAGCGAAGAGTAAGATAATGATTTGTTTTTTTTATTGACATGATAATCCTCAAATTCAGTGTATAAGAGGTGTATCTTTTTTTTGGTTAACTTTCAAGTTTTTATTTCCCTCCACGAAAATCATCTCAGTACATATATTTTATTTTTAAATTAATTTATTGACTTGCATTTTTTATAAAAATTATTTATTCTTTCTGAAAGTATATCTTATAGTCGTTTAACTAACGATTATGTTGACTTTAAAATGGAGGAAAATTATGAAAAAATTGCTTATGCTTTTAGCTTTGGTGGTTTTTGCAAATGTTTCTATGGCTTTTGCAAATCAACCGGCAGTGCCTGAAGCACCAATCACAATGAACAAAACAAAACAACCTGTTGTGTTCAATCACTCAACTCACACAAGTGTAGCGTGTGAAGATTGCCACCACCCTGTTGAAGGTGTTGCAACTTACCAACCTTGTGCTACTGCCGGTTGTCATGATGCAATGGGCATGAAAGAAAAAGGCGTGAACAGCTATTATCAAGCAATGCACAAAGCAAAAGGCACAAAATACGACACATGTATTTCTTGCCACAATGACTTTGTAAAAGCAAACGGTAATGACAAAGCGTTGAGAAAACAACTTACAGCTTGCAAAGGCTCTGGTTGCCACTCATAGAATTTTTTGAAAACCCTCCATGTGAGGGTTTTTTTATGTCTTTTTCACAGTTGCTTTTTTTACAAAAATCTTTATACTTTTTTTATGAAAAATATTTCCTTAGCAGCAAAATATAGGCCACAATCATTCAAAGAACTTGTTGGACAAGAAACCATACGTAAGGTTTTGTCAAAAGCAGTTATAGAAAATAAAGTTGCTCCTGCCTATCTTTTAAGCGGCACAAGAGGGGTGGGCAAAACCACAATAGCAAGAATTTTGGCTAAAGCATTAAATTGTGAAAATAAAGAAATAAATAATGATGGCGAACCTTGCAATACATGCCAAACCTGCCAAAGAATTACTGCAAATGCTTATGTTGATGTGATTGAAATTGACGGTGCTTCAAACCGTGGAATTGACGATGCCAGAAGAATTCGTGAAATAGTTGAATATGCACCTATTGAAGGAAAATTTAGAATTATTATCATTGATGAAGCACATATGCTCACCAAAGATGCTTTCAATGCTCTACTTAAAACCTTGGAAGAGCCGCCACAACACACAAGATTTGTTCTTGCCACAACTGAAGCTCAAAAATTTCCAATCACAATTTTAAGCCGTTGCCAGCATTTTGTTTTTATGCAGGTTTCAGAAAATGATTTAGCTAATAATATAAGACGTATACTTCAAAACGAAAATTGGCAATACGAAGAAGAAGCTGTTTTGCTTTTAGCTAAACGAGGTGCAGGCTCAGTTCGTGATTCACTCTCTTTGCTTGACCAAAGCTTAACTTCTTTAGTTTCAGGGCAAAGCCCTCTTACTGCTAAGCTTGTTCGATCAGTTTTAGGCTTGGCAGGCAAAGAAATTTTAGAAGACATTTTGAAAGCCATCAATACAAATGACAGCTTGGCAATAGTGAAAGCTATGCATAGCATGATGCTTCAAGGTGTTGATATAACACATTTCATCAAAGAATTTGCCCAAATTTGGCGTTCCTTATTCTTGATAAATCAACATAATGAAAAAGCTTTTGAGATTCTTCAACTTTCTGAAGATGAAAGAATTTTTTATGCTGAATATGCCAAGAAATTTTCATCTTCTTTTATCCACAGTGCTTGGCAGCTCACACTAGAATCACAAAGGCGTATCACAAAAAGTTTAGAGCCTTCTGTGGCTTTGGAACTTTTTCTTATAAACCTTTCTATCTTGCCGAAATTATTGCCAATACGAGAGCTTTCGACTGAACAATTCAATAATTCTTTTGAAAATGAAAACAATAAAGAACTTGATAAAAGTTTCATAAGCGAAAGCACAGAGGCTCAAAAAAAAACTCAAATAATTGAGCAAAGAACTGAAAGTGAAAATTTTCAAGAAGAAGTTTCTCATAATATAACTGAACAAAGCCCTGCAAAAGAAAATATTGCACAAAAGTTTGAAGAAAATGCTTTTGAAGAAAATCTTCCTGAGGATAATCAAATTATAGTTGAACAAAAGAAGGCTTTTGAAAAAGAGATTGAAGAAAAAAAATTTAATCCTTTAGATGTGGAAGCTTTTCTTGACTTTTTATTGACAAACAAGCATACTTCACTGGCTCAAGCAATTAAACAATGCGAAAAGCTTTTGTGGCTGGACCCGGAAAGCATGAGAATAAGCGAAGAAAACAAAGCCTTAAACAAAGAAAAGGCTTTGCTTACACTTACACTTAATGCTCCTGCAAATTATGTAGCAAAGCAACTTAATGAAGCAGCTTTTCATAAGTCTTTGCAAGATGAACTTGGAAAATGGTCAGGTTTACCTACTCGCATAGAAGTGCATAAAGCTAAAGCCCCCAAAGCAAAAATTGAATTGCAAGAAGAGCTTATGCAAAAAGATATTATTAAAGAAATGAATAGGCTTTTAGATGCACAAATTATCCTTTGTGAAAACAAAAAAGCTGAATAAATAAGGAGTATTATAATGAAAAATATGAATGACGTTCTTCGTCAAGCACAGGTTATGCAAAATAAAATGACAAAAGTTCAAAAAGAACTTGCCGAAAAAGAAGTGGAAGCTTCTGCAGGTGGTGGTTCTGTTAAAGTTGTTATGACTTGCAAGCATGATTTGAAAAAAATCACTATCGATCCACAAGTTATGGAAAACCCTGATGTTGAAATGCTTGAAGATTTAATCCTTACAGCTGTGAATGAAGCCATACGCATAGGTAAAGAAATCACTGAAAGAGAAATGAATGCAATTTCAGGCGGTATTCATCTTCCCGGAATGTTCTAAGCTATTTATTTTATAATATAATATAAAGCTCTTTCCTGTAATCAAGAAAGAGCTTTATTATTAGTTCAGGCACAATTAGATATAAGTAAAAAGAGTTAATATTTATGTTTTTTGAATATTCAGATAAAGAGCTCACTTACCTAAGCAAGAAAGATAAAAAACTAGCCCAAGCTATTGAAAGTATAGGCATTGTTCAAAGGCCTATTGATAATGACATTTTCACAGCAATTATACGTGCTATTATAGGGCAACAGGTTTCACGAAAATCAAGAGAAACTGTTTTCAAACGTATGCAAGAAGGGCTTATACTTATTGATGTTAAATCACTTTACAATGCAAAGACTGAAGAAATTCAAGCATTTGGCACAACTTTCAAAAAAGCTGAATATATAAAAAATTTCGCGCAAAAAGTGCATGAAAAAGAGCTTGATCTTGATTCTTTATATCAGCTATCAGATGCAGAAGTGGTTGCCAAGCTTTCAGAGCTTAAGGGTATAGGAATTTGGACTGCAGAAATGTTATTATCAAGCGCTTTAAAACGTATGGATATATTTAGCTTTGGTGATATTGCAATCCATAGAGGATTAAGAATGCTTTATCGCCATAAAGATATTTCTAAAGAGCTTTTTGAAAAATACCGCAAACGCTATTCCCCTTACGGCACGGTTGCAAGCATTTATCTTTGGGCTATTGCAGCAGGTGCAATCCCGGGACTTACTGACCCAAAGGACATTAAAAAAGTGTTTAAACAAGTTGAAAATTCAGTTGATTATTTCTAAGCCAAAATAAAAAACTATTCAGTATGCCCTGTTTCTTTGTATTCACTCAATTTATTTCTAAGAGTACGAACAGAAATTCCAAGAAGTTCCGCAGCTTGCGTTCTGTTTCCTTGTGTTTGCTCTAAACCCTTCATAATCATAATTCTTTCCATTTCATGAAGAGGAATAACGGCTTGTGAAAGATCAAGCTCTTGAGTTTTTTGCGGCACGCTCTCTTCACTTTCAAGCAAAGAACCTTGAAGCATATTTTTTGCTATATCAGATGTTTTTGAAGCTTCTTCTTTTTCAACTGAGGCTTCTTGCTCTTCCATAAAAATTGGCCATTCATTGCCTTCTAAAAGAAAGAAAGTTGGAGTGATGGCTTGACCGTTTGCCAATAAAACCGCACGCTCCATCAAGTTTTGCAGTTCACGCACATTGCCGGGAAAAGAGTAAGCCATAAGCCAATCAATGGCTTCTTGTGCAAATTTTGCAGGCGCTAAATTATATTCTTTTGTATATTTTTGAGCAAAGAATTGAGCAAGCTCTAAAATGTCAGAGCCACGCTCTGAAAGTGAAGGCAAACGAAGAGGAATAACATTTAAACGAAAATATAAATCTTGCCTAAATTTTCCTTCTTCAATCCAAGCTTCCATATTTCTGTTGGTAGTGGCAAGCACACGCACATCAACTTTTATGGTTTCCGTGCCACCCACTCTGTCCACTTCACCTTCTTGCAAAACTCGCAATAATTTTGCTTGTAGTGCTGGATCCATTTCTGAAATTTCGTCTAAAAGAAGAGTTCCGCCATGTGCCAATTCAAATTTGCCGGGCTTTTTTGCAATTGCTCCGGTGAAAGCACCTTTTTCATGACCAAAAAGTTCTGATTCCAAAAGATGTTCCGGCAAGGCTGCGCAGTTCACGGCAATAAAAGGAGCATCAGCCCTATCACTCCATAAGTGCAGAGTTTTTGCAAACATTTCTTTACCTGTGCCCGAATCGCCTGAAATCAATACTGAAGCTTTTGATTTTGCAACTTGTTTTGCAAGCTTTAAAACCTTCTGAATAGCCGGGTTTGAACCTACAATAATGGCCGAACTTTCTTCTTTTGCCTTTGCTTCAGCTCTTTCTTTTTCTGCTCTTACTTGGGCTTGGTTTTGCCTATATTTTAAAACAGTAAAAATTTTATCTAAGTCAAGCGGATCTGTCCAATAATCTTTTGCCCCAAGGCTTAAAAGATGCTCTGCCTCAAAGGCATCTGCTTTTTCTGCAATTATATAGATAGGCGGAAAATGCGGATCATCCCTCCCTACTTCCAATAAATCCATGGCACTATAGCCAGTTAGATAAGGGCGAGTGAAAATAGCACTTACTTCTTTTCTTAAAAAAGTGCTTACAGCTTTTATATTGTCAGCCAAGCCAACTTCAATTCCCGCTTCTTTAAGCTTAGGATAATAAGGTGTTATAAGAGCCGGCTGTGCAATAAATACTATGCGTTTTTCTTGACTCATACATTTTAGCTATCATATTTTTGAGAATTTATCAAGTTTTAATTTAGAAATGAAAGTTTTTGTAAAGCCTTTTAGGAAGTTAGGAAAAAACAATTTTAATAAATCAATAAATACAAAGTGTTGAACATTATTTTTTAAGTGTAAAATTGCACTAAGATTTGCTTTTTCTCTTGACAGAAGAAAGTTCTGCTTTATTTATGTTTGTATAATTAATTTTTTTTGGAGAATTTTTATGGAGCAAAATCAATTTGAATTTCGTTCTGATGTGAGCAAAGTGCTCAATATTTTAACACATTCCCTCTATACTAACAGGGAGATTTTTTTGCGTGAACTTTTGTCAAATGCATCAGATGCCCTTGATAAAGTTCGTTTTTTACAAAGTCGTGGTGATTTAGCTACAAGCGATATCCCTTTAGAAATTAAAATAAATATTGATAAAGAAAATAAAACCATCATTCTTTCAGATAACGGCATAGGCATGACAAAGAATGAACTTATGGAAAACCTTGGAACTATTGCAAAATCAGGCTCAGAAGAGTTTTTAAAAGATCTTGCAAAAGCAAATAGTGAAAATGATAAACCTAGTGATGCCTCACAGATTATTGGCCGCTTTGGCGTGGGCTTTTATTCTGTTTTCATGATAGCAAATGAAGTTGAAGTGGTTTCAAGCTATGCTGATGACAATAAGAAAGAAAGCTACATCTGGAAATCAAGCGGCGAAGGCTCTTTTACTTTAGAAGAATACAAAGGCGATGATGCCCCTGTTCGTGGCACAAACATTTATATACATGTTAAAGAAGATGCAGAGCAATTCCTTGAAGAAAGCGAAATTGAAAGCATTATCCGCCGTCATTCTTCTTTCTTGCCTTTTCCGATTTTTCTTGGCGAAAACCGTATAAACACAACTCCTGCTATTTGGCGTGAACCAAAATCAAGTGTAAGCAAAGAGCAATACAAAGAATTTTATTCTTTTCTTACTTATGATGATGAAGAACCACTTGGAACAATTCACTTTTCAACTGATTCTCCCATACAATTCAATATGCTTGTTTTTATTCCGAACAATGAGCTTGATTTAGCTTACGCTCAACGTGAGCAATATGGTTTAGATCTTTATGCAAGGCGTATTCTTATCAACCGTGATAATAAAGACCTTCTGCCCGACTATTTAGCTTTCTTGAAAGGTGTGGTTGATACTGAAGATTTGCCGCTAAACATCTCACGTGAAACCTTGCAAGAAAATATGGTGGTGAGAAAAATCGCTCAAACCGTAACAAAGCAAACCTTAAAATACTTGGAAAAAACTGCAAAAGATGATCCTGAAAAATATGCTAAAATTTGGAAATTACACTCAAAATTATTCAAATTAGGTTATATGGACTATCTTAATCGTGAAAGTTTCAGCGAACTTTTACGTTTCAACTCTTCCTTACACGAAGAAAGCGATGGCATAAAGTCTTTTGCAGAATATATTGAAAATGCAAAAATAAATCACGCTGATAAGCAAAAAAACATCTGGTATATTGTTGGCTCAAATCGTGAAGCTTGCAAATTGCATCCTCTTTATGAATCTTTTAGTCGCCGCAATATAGAAGTTTTGTTTATGTATGAGCCTATTGACGAAATCGTTGTCGGCGGTTTAGGAACATATAAAGATTTCACTTTTAAATCTGTTGAATTTGCCAGTGAAGAAGATTTGAAAGATTTTCCTGAAAGTAATGAAAAAGACGAAACAAAGCCATTAAAAGATGAAGAAAAACCTTTATTGGAAAATCTTATTGCAGCAATTAAAGCAACTTTAGGCGATTCAGTAAAAGATGTTCGCACTTCAACCAGGCTTGCTTCAGCACCTGCCTGCCTTGTTGGGGCAGACGGAAATTCATCCTCTCTTGAAAAGCTTATGCGTGCGATGAACAACGATAATACTGCGCCTAAAAAGATTTTTGAAATAAATCCTAATCATCAGCTTATACGCAATCTTCTTTCAATCTATAAGAATAATCCAGATGACCCACTTCTTTCTGAGATGACACACACTTTATTTGAAACTTCACAGCTTCTTGACGGCTATATTCAAGATCCATATGTGCTTGCAAATAGAGTAAACTCACTTATGCAGAAGTCTGCCGCTTGGTATGCTGAAATAAATAAATAAAAATAACATATTATATCAATCGAAGGGGGAAGAAATATCCCCCTTTTCTTTTATATAAAATTTCTTTGTAAAAATAATTATATAATAAAAAGGAAATTTTTAATTTTTTTTACCATAAGCCTTGCAAAGTCATAGCAGAGGTATTATATTTTCTTTAGAAAAAATTATTGAGAGTTGTATTATGGAAAAAACTAACAATATGCTTCCTGAAGTTTCTCTATCTACCTTTGTTCTCTCCCTTGCTTCAAGTGCTTTAACACATCTTGGCGAAGTGCCCCACCCGGAAACAGGCAAAAAAAATGTTGATATGCAAATTGCACAACATACAATTGATGTGCTTGATATGCTTCAAGATAAGCTAAAAAATGGAATTTCTGAAGAAGAGCAAAAATTAATGGATGGAATTTTATACGAATTACGCATGAAATTTGTTGCAGTCAGAAAATAATTTTTCTTTATAATAAGGCTATCCCTTACATTTTGCTTATTTTCACAGAATTTTAACCACAAGGATTAAACAATGAAAGTTGGCTTACTTGGCGTATCCGGCTATACAGGTATGGAATTGGTGCGCCTTCTTGCAATGCACCCGGAATTTGAATTATCAATTGCAACTTCAAGGCAAGAAGCTGGTAAAAAGCTTTCTGATATCTATCCCTTTATGCAAAATGTGAAAGGCGGTGATATCATCATCAGTGACTCTAAGCCAAAAGAAATAAAAGAAGCATGCGATATTGCTTTTTTGGCTGTTCCTCACGGCATTGCGATGAATATGGCAAAAGAATTACTTGAAGAAAAAGTTAAAATAGTGGATTTATCTGCAGATTTTCGTATTAAAGACTCTGAAGTTTTCTCCTCTTGGTATAAAAGCGAACACACTGAAAAAGAACTTTTAGCTCAAGCTGTGTATGGACTTCCTGAAATTTATGCAGATGAAATAAAGAAAGCAAACTTGATCGCAAACCCAGGCTGCTATCCAACAGCTTCAATCTTAGGGCTTTACCCTGCAATCAAACATGCTGTAATTTCACATGAAAACATCGTGATTGATGCCAAATCCGGCACAAGT
Organism: uncultured Desulfovibrionaceae bacterium; assembly: GCA_964370095.1. Taxonomy (GTDB): domain Bacteria; phylum Desulfobacterota; class Desulfovibrionia; order Desulfovibrionales; family Desulfovibrionaceae; genus CAYJAZ01. Next base: position 37,972 of record CAYJHJ010000007.1, read on the forward strand.
GGTGCAGGAAGGAAGGCAAGTGTTGGCACTTTATACTGTGAAGTGAATGACACTTTTAAAGCCTATGGCCTTGCAAGCCATCGCCATACACCTGAAATTGAACAAGAACTTTCAAAAGCTGCAGATAAAGATATAATTTTATCTTTCAACCCACATCTAGTCCCTATGAATAGAGGAATTCTTGCCACTATCTATACAAATATCACAAAAGAAATAAGCATAGAAAAAATCCATACTTTGTATACAAACTTTTACAAAAACCACCCCTTTGTTCGCATTCTAAACCTTGGGCTTTTACCTGAAACTCGCTTTGTTCGAGGAACAATGTTTTGTGATATTGGACTAACAGAATGTAAAAGAACTAAAAGACTTATCATAACTTCTGCTATTGATAATCTTGCTCGTGGGGCTTCTGCTCAAGCCATTGCAAATGCAAACCTTATGGCAGGTTTTGACTTGACAACCGGCCTAAACCTTGCACCCATGAGTTTGTAATTCTTTAATATAAAAAATATCCTAAAAAAAATAATATGTTATAACATGTAATTGATTTATTTTTTTATTGACAAATTAAAACGAAGTGCGTATTATTGAGAACAGTTATTAACAAGAAAAAAAAGAGAAAGGAAAAAATGGAAAATTGTAAAACACAAGCACATAAAAATTCTCGAATGACTCGTCAGCGCTCTTTAATACTTGAAGAATTAAAAAAAGTTACTACTCATCCTACTGCTGAAGAGCTTTATTCTGTTGTTAAAGCCAAATTGCCTCAAATTTCATTGGGAACCGTCTATAGAAATTTAGAATTTCTTTCTGACACCGGGGTAATTCGTAAACTAGAAACAGCAGGAACTGTGCGTAGATTTGACGGTAATATGTCAAAGCATTCACATGTGCGTTGTATGATTTGTAATAAAGTTGCAGATATTTTTGAAGATTATTCTGGCAAGCTTGAACTTGAAACCACACATGTTGAAAATTTTTCTTTGACTTCTGTTAATGTCGAGTTTGAAGGCATTTGCCACGAATGTGAAAAAAATAAAAATCATATTCATTAACTTTTACAAATGAATGTTGAGGACTAAACATGAAATCATTAAAAAACACGCAAACCGAAAAAAATATTCTTACTGCCTTTGCAGGAGAATCACAAGCACGTAATCGTTATGTTTATTTTGCAAGTAAAGCAAAAAAAGAAGGTTATGTACAAATCTCTCAAACTTTTGAAGTTATTGCTCAGCAAGAAAAAGAACATGCTGAAAGACTTTTTAAGTTCTTGGAAGGTGGCGAACTTGAAATTTGTGCTTCTTTTCCTGCAGGTCAAATCCTAAGCACTTATGAAAACTTGCTTGCAGCTGCTTCCGGTGAAAACCATGAACATGAGCACATGTATCCTGAATTTGCTGATGTTGCCGACAAAGAAGGCTTCCATGAAATTGCTGAAATAATGAGGCATATTGCTGTTGCAGAAACTTATCATGAAGAACTTTTCTTGAAATTTGCAAAAAGCATAAAAGAAGGCACCGTTTTCTCACGCCCAGAAGAAGTTCGCTGGCACTGCAGAAACTGCGGTTGCACTGTTATAGGTAAAGACGCACCTGAAAAATGCCCTGCTTGCGACCATGCACAAGCTTATTTTGATGTTATCCATAATGCATAATTGATAATTATTACTTGGTAAGACAATAAAAAGGGAAATCATTGATTTCCCTTTTTTATTTATTATTTTTGAGCATCAAAAGTAAGAATAACTTCTTGTGCCCCATTAATCGGAATAGGAATAACCCCATCAGTCAAAAGCACTTCTTTTATATGATCGTCATATATTTGGTTTTGTGAAGGAGACACCGTGGAATAGTTTATAAGCTTTCCATTTGAATCAACTTTTAATTTCACTTGATTGCGATAATTACCCTTTGGTAATTCCATAGGAAGAGCAAGGAGTTTTTGGGCATTCAACATAACTTGCTCAGCAAAATTAAGTTCTTTTTGCGGGGAAGGGCTTTGCATATTATCCGAAGGAGGCGACAAAAAGCTTGCTGTATTTTCCTCTAAAATTGCAGTAGATTCAACATCTGAATATCCGGAAATCTGTTTATCAGGCGTAAACAAATCATCAAAACCCAAAGAAGCTTCATTGGCCTGATTGTCATTTACTACAGTTGTAGGTGCGGCATAAACTTCAGAGCTATAGGCTTGATTATTAAAACTTTCACCTGTAAATTCAGAATCTTGCTCCAAATATTCTTCTTCACCGGTAAAAAATTGTTGTGAAGTGTTGTTTTGCATAAGTTCATCTTCTGCAAAAGGTGCAGGCATAACTTCTTCATACACAAGAGGAAATTGATCGTCGTATACAAAGGTCAGATAAACTTCAGCGCTTTGTGCATTATTTGGCGGCAAGGGAAATTGCTGTGCCATGGCAACTGCAAGGCAAATATTTTCATCTGCTCGATAAAATTCAGATTGTTTAATCATTTCACATGAAAAGGGCCTGCCATCTCTGCCAATTCGAACTAAAGCTTGAGCATAACCACTTACATTCACAGGCTTATTATAATTTTGTAAAACACGTTTTAGCACTTCACCTGAATATGCATTTTGCATATCAGCACTTGCAGATAAAGCAAAAGCTTGATTTGAAAAAATCACTAAAAAGGCCAAAACCAGATAAACACTCATTTTCTTCTTCATAATTTTCAATTTTTTGGGTTAAATGTTATATCTATCCTAAGTATTTATTTTCTTTAATCAAATAGTCTTGAACATACTCTTTCACACCTTCTTCAAGGCTTTTAAAAGCATGCGGATAGTTCACTTTTTCAAGCCAAGACATATCTGCTTCTGTAAAGTTTTGATATTTACCCAAAAGGTTTTCAGGCATATCAATATATTGTATATTTGTTTCCCTATTCATAGCAGAAAAAACAGCATTTGCCAAATCATTCCAAGATCTTGCTTTTCCTTGGCCCACATTATGAATACCGCAAACATCCTTATTTTCCAAAAGCCAATAAATCAATTTTACAACGTCTTTAATATAGACAAAATCTCGCATTTGCCCGCCATCAGCATAATCAGGATGATTTGATTTGAAAAGCTTTAGGTGATTATTTTCTAAAATCTGCGGCACAGCTTTGCACACAACACTTTGCATATTGCCTTTGTGATATTCATTTGGCCCATAAACATTGAAAAATTTCAAACTGATAAGACTATTCAAAGCCTTTGTTTTTATGCTCCATAAATCAAAAAGCTGCTTTGAATAGCCATACATATTTAAAGGACGAAGCGAAGGAATAAGTTCAAGCTTGTCACTAAAGCCATGTTCACCGCCACCGTATGTAGCCGCAGAACTTGCATTAATAAAGCGTATATTCTTTTTATAGGCAGCTAAATACAAATCTCTTGTAAAGTGAAAATTATTCTTCATAAGATAGTCAGCATCTGCTTCAGTAGTAGATGAGCAAGCCCCAAGATGCACTATTCCCTTGACTTTATTCGATAAACCCTTCAAAAGAGTTTTATCAATAAAGTCTTTTTTATGTATATAGTCAACAATTTTTAAAGGAACAAGGTTTTTCCATTTTTCTGTTGAGGCCAAATTATCAACTATAATGATATCATCAATACCTTGCCTATTAAGCTCCCAAACAAGTGCAGATCCAATAAAACCTGCTCCTCCAGTGATAATATACATATTTTATCCTTATATTTTAACTTTGTTTTATACTTAATAGAATGTCTTTAATCTTTTGTCAAACCGCTAATCATGGCAAAGCTAATTTCTTTTTTGACTAAAAAATGTTTGAAGAATTTCAACACATTCATCCTCTAAAACGCCACCCATAAACCATGTTTTTTGTGAAACATTTGCAAGCTCAAGCCCTTCAATTGAAGAACAAACAGCCCCAACACTTTTATCGTAAGCACCAAATATAATCCCCTCAATTCTTGCTTCATGCAAAGCTCCAAGGCACATGATGCACGGTTCTAATGTAACAACAAGATAGGTTTTTGAAAACCTATAATTTTGAATTTTCTGTGCTGCCTGCCTTAAGGCTACAATTTCAGCATGAGCAGTAGGATCAAGATCTTTTCTTGTACGATTATGTGCTTTTGCAAGAATTTCACCTTCGCTTGTTATAACTAAAGCCCCAACAGGAACCTCTTCATAACTAAGAGCACGCCTTGCTTCTTCCAAAGCCATTTTCATAAGCTCTTCCCACGAAAAATTTCTCGGCGGATTTGGAATAATGCTCATACTTTTTTTTGTGATATTCATTCAGCCATCAATTCCATTATTTCAAATGTGCAACAATCTAAATTTTTGAAACTTCATATTCTTTTATAATTGCTAGAACTTCTTCGGGAGTATCTGCAAAATGACAAAGATGAAATTCCTCCATAGTAATATATTCTTCTGCTACCATAGATGCTTTAAACCAATCAAAAAAGCCTTTCCAATATTCACGGCATACAAAAATCATAGGAAATTGTTTTATTTTTTCTGTTTGGATAAGCACAAAGGCTTCTGCAAATTCATCAACAGTTCCCATACCACCCGGCATGACTATATATGCTTTTGAATGTTTAACAAACATAAGCTTTCTTATGAAAAAATAATGGAATTTCACATTGATATCAACATATGGATTGATTTCTTGCTCCATAGGCAGGTCAATGTGCAAGCCAACGGAAATATTCTTACCTTCCCTTGCCCCTTGGTTAGCAGCCTGCATAATTCCGCCACCACCACCGGTTATAATGCCATAACCGCTTTCTGCCAAGAGTTTTGCAACACGCCTTGTCAAGTCATAATGTTTATGTTCTTCTTTTGTCCTGGCAGAACCAAAGAAGGAAACAGAGGGAGGAAGCTCTGAAAGCTCTTCAATTCCTTCAACTATTTCTGACATTATGCGAAACAACCTCCATGATTCGGTGCTTGAAAGCTTATCTAGATCATAATCAATTTTCTTTGTGTAGGACATAAGAATTCCTTTTACTCTAAACTATCTTTACTAAAGGACTAAATAGAAGTAAATAAAAAAGCAAATTCCAGTCCTCATAAGTAAGATAGCAAATTTATTTATATTTTAATAGCATTTTTAAGAAAAAAAAGCAAGCAATTTAGCCTTGACAGTCAAATCTCACTAGGATAAATTTAATTTTCAAAAACTCTCTACATAACAATGTAAAGAAAATATCAAGTGTGAGAACATAAAGTAATTATGCGAATTATTTCAGGATTTCTTGGCGGAAGACAATTAAAAACAAGCGAAGGCAAAGGCTATAGGCCTGCAATGGGAAAAGTGCGTGAAGCTCTTTTCTCAATGCTTGAATCACAAGGCATAAGCTGGCGGCAAACAAAGGTGCTTGATGTTTATGCAGGCACAGGCTCTTTGGCTTTTGAAGCTATCAGCAGGGGTGCACACAGTGCTTGCTTTTTGGAATTAGATGCAAAAGCCGTGGATTGTTTAAATTATAATATCAATAATTTCAACCTTCAAGACCTTTGCAAAGTAATACAAAATGATGCATCAAAAGTATTATCACGCCCTGCACCTGAAGCATTTCAACTTGTTTTTGTTGACCCGCCCTATGGCGAACGAAAATTCATGCCAACGCAAGAGTCTATAGTGAAAAATGGCTGGCTTGATGAGAATGCTTTTTTCGTGGCAGAAATAGAAGCCGCCTTGAAATACAATCCAAAAGTTGAAGGATTAGAATTGCTTACAGACAGAACCTATGGACAAACCAGAATTCTTTTATATAAGAAAGTATAATATATTTCTTAATTAGAAAAGTTATAAAAATCAACATAGTGAAAAGTGTAATTATGAACGCAAATAAAAAAATTGGTGTCTATGCAGGAACTTTTGATCCTTTTACTTACGGGCATGCAAGTATTGTGCGGCGTGCTTTATCAATGTTTGACACTATTATCATAGCAGTTGCTAAAGAAACAAACAAGCAAACACTATTTGAGCTTGAAAAAAGAGTTGAGTTGACTAGGGCAAGTTTTCCAAATCAAGATAGAGTTATAGTCTTGCCTTTTGATGGGCTTTTAGTAAATTTTGCTGTACAACAAAATGCTTGTGCTCTTATAAGGGGGCTGAGAGCTGTTTCAGACTTTGAGTATGAACTGCAATTAGCTCTTATGAACAGAAAGCTTTGCCCTCAAGTTGAAACTATATTTCTTATGGCTAGCTTTCAGTGGATGTATATAAGTTCAACCATTATAAAAAGTGCTGCATCTTTAGGTGGAAATGTTAATGGGCTTGTGCCTGCACCTGTGCTTGAAGCTTTACGTGAAAAATACAACCACCCTGAATCATGGGCAAAGACTGAAGACAATACAGTTGAATATTTTGATAACATTGAGAAAATATAATTTCAAAGAAATAAACTTGGATTTTAATCTAAAGTTAATTCAGCCCTCAATTTTTCTAATTCATTAATTTTTAATTCAATTTTTGAAAGTTCTTCCATAATTACTTCAACTTGCTTTTCAACCAAATGAAATTCTTTTAATAATTCAGTAGCTTTTATAGAATTTTCAAAAGTTGCAGAATCAGCTAAAAGACTTTCAATTTCCTGCTGTCTTTGAGCTATCTGTTCAAAATCTTTTTCTTTTTTTGCATAATCTTCTTGCAAAGGTTTTAGCTCTTTATAAATTCTATTTCTTTCATCTGCTTGAGCTCTTTTGATTTTTTTCAAATCTTCCCTTGAAATATTTTGTGAAGAGCTTTCATCTTTTAGATTTTCTTCTTCTTGAAATATAATTTTATGTTTGCGTTCACTATAATAGCTTTCAAAATTCGTATCAAATTGCTCTATGCCATTTTTTGACATTTCCCACACTTCATCAGCCACTTGTGAAAGCAAATATCTATCGTGGGCAACAAGAAGCAAAGTTCCGTCATAAATATCTAAAGCCTCAACAAGTGCTTGCCTTGATTCAATATCTAAATGGTTTGTGGGTTCATCCATAATAAGAACATTGCTGCGGCGTAAAAAAAGTAAAGCAAGTGCAAGACGAGATTTTTCACCGCCTGACAATGTTTTGATAAATCTATCAAAATAGGTATGCCCCAACATAAAAAGACCAAGCACACTCATTAGTTCTTCTTCAGTGAGGTGCGGATCGGACAATCTTCTGATTTCGCTTAAAACTGTTGCGTTCGGAGCAAAAATTTCACCTTGATGCTGTGAAAAATAGCCAACTTTTGCTTGGCTTGCAAAAGCCATCGAGCCTGAATTTTTTTCCAAAACTCCTGCCAAAACCTTAAGTAAAGTTGACTTGCCGGAACCGTTATGCCCCACTAAGGCAATTTTTTGCCCACGAAAAAGCGAAAAAGTGAGTGGCTTCCAAACTCTTACATTATCAGGAAAAACAAAATCAAGTTCCGCCACACTCAAAACAACTTTTTCACACTTCATAGCTTCAGGAAAAGCAAAAGATAATTCACGCCTTTTCTTTTCGGGCTTTAATCCTTCAAGCTCTTTGCCTAGTTTTTGAGCCATCTTAAGCTTAGAATTTGATTGGCGTGCTTTTGAAGCCTTTGCGCCAAATCGGCGAACAAAGTCCATTTTCTTTTCAATTTCTGTTGAAATTCTTTTTGATTCCCTTTCTTTTTGTTCTTCAATTTCTTCTTGAATTAAAAGGAATTTTGAATAGGATGTTTTTCTGAAAATTGGCTTTGAGCCGCCCATATAAAGAATATGCGTGCCAATTTTATCCATAAAATATCTATCATGCGCAACAAAAATAAGAACGCCTTGATAAGCCATAAGAAACTCTTCAAGCCATTCAACAGCATCTAAATCAAGATGGTTTGTTGGCTCATCAAGCAAAAGCACGTCTGCGCCAGCAACAAGCACACGGGCAAGTTTTGCTCTTTCACGCCAACCACCTGAAAGTTCTTTTAAAGGACGAAACCACTTATCTTCAGAAAAGCCAAGCCCTGACAAAATTTCTTGTGCTCTTTGCTCAGGGTTATAGCCAAATTTTGCTTCAATTTCGTGTTGTTTTTCAAGCATTTGTTTTATTTTATAGCTATCATTTTCAAGATGGGCTTTATCCCACTCTTCCCAAAAATCACTCCAATCAAATAAAACATCTATAACAAAGGCCAATAAATTTGTTTCAAGTGTGTGTGCATCCAGGTTTTGCTCAACATAGCCAAGCCTACAGCCTTTAGGAAAAATCACCCTGCCGGCATCAGCCGTGTCAACTCCTGCAATAATGCGGATAAGTGTGGATTTACCACAGCCGTTTGCACCGCAGATAGCTAAACGAGTTCCTGAAGCAATATCTAGGGAAAAATCCTTTAAAATATCGTTATTCCCATAAGATTTATAGAGATTTTGTAAAATAATATTCATAAATTAATCGCAAGGTTCACTTGAATTTTCATCGCAATAGCCGGCAACACCAAGGTTTAGCACATTGTTAAAGCTATTTTCATTTGAAGGCTGATAATCAGGAGAAAGTGAACGCAACTTTTCTAAGCCACTATTTTCTTGCGTACTTGTATTTGAATGATTTCCTGCTTTTAAATGGCTTGGAATACCTGTATATTCCACAAAAGGAATTCGTGAAGTTTTAGCAGCTTGCAAGCGAGATTGGTTGACCAAAGTCTTAAATTGGACAAGGGCATTTGTAAAAGTATCAAAAAATTCAGCTTTTTTAGGATATTTTTGTGCTGTTTCCAAGGCTTCTTTTAAAGTTTTACCTTGCTTAACAATTTCTTCTATTTGTGCTATTACTGCAATATCATTGTGATTTTCAGCAACTGCGAACCATGCAATATCACCTTTTTGTGTATTT
>CAYJHJ010000008.1:0-44729 GCA_964370095.1 uncultured Desulfovibrionaceae bacterium
GGATTAAAGTTATTATAGATGACAAAAAATACTGCACAGGTATTTCATTTTTTGCATAAGTCAAAAACCCGTAAATGTTCTCATGTTCTATTTTCACTGTAGAGCATGAGAACAAAAAGATTTTTCAACAAAATCTATCAAGGAGACTTTATGAGCCAAGCTGCAAAAACACCTGCAAGTTTTCCTTTATCAACACTAATACACAGTATTATAGGGCTTGCTGTCATGTTTATAGGGCCTATGTTGCCTTCGCCTCAATTTGCTTTTCCAGTAACGGAAAAGCTAACAAAAATGGGCTTTCCTGTAGTTGATGGAAATGCCATAATTTCATTATCTGAACCCGGTTGGGTAGCAGCCATAGTCTTTTTGGGGCTACTCTATCTTTGGGTTTTTGTTGATACTTTTTGGCCAAGCTTGGTAGGCTTCTTGGCTGTTGCCATGAGCCCGCACTATCAAGCCGGTCAAGCAATGATGCAACTTATGGGGCATCCAACAACATTTATGCTTTTCTTTCTTTTCTTCTTAATTGCTGCACTTATGAAAAGTAATTCTGTTGGCTATATTGCAAATGCTATTCTCACACATAAATCTATACAAGGCAAACCATGGCGTCTTCTTTTAGCTATGATGCTAGGTACTTACTTTGCTAGCTTTATTACCTTTACTGCAACTTTGTTCTTTGTTTGGACGATTGTTTACTTTATTGCTGATGAAGTTGGGCTAAAACCCGGTGATAAACTTGTTACCTTTATGGTTGGTAATATCGTTATTGCAGGTACTCTTGCTACCAGTACAGACATAATTAAAGGGCCTGCGCTCTTTATGTCTGCCGGTTATAATAGGTTTGTTGCTGCAAACCCAGATGCTGGACTTTTGCCTATTGATGTACTAGCATGGATAATCTTACTTTTTGTTGTATCTATGTGTGTTATTTTCTTGACGATTTTTGCTATGCGCTATATTATTCGCGTAGATATTAACCCTTTACTCAATTTTGATATAGAAAAACTGAAAGCAAATCCACTTCCTCCAATGAATTGGAAACAAAAAACTATTCTTGGACTTATTGGAGCTTATGCTATTTTCATGCTTCTACCAAGTATCTTGCCTGCTTCTCTTCCACTCACGGCATATCTAAAATCAAAATCTATTCTTGGCTCAATGATAATTTTTGCCTTGATGATTGTTATCAGGCACAAAGGCGAGCCGCTTGTAAAAGTGAATGAACTTGTAAGCGCTATTCCTTGGCCATTATTCTTCTTGCTTACCGCTGTATTTTATTTTGGTGCTATCTTGGTAAATCCTTCAACAAATATTCCTATTCTTATGGAATCCATATTAGGCAGTGCTCTTCAAGGTCTTGATTATATACCATTCCTTCTTGTCTCTCTTGTGCTTGCATTTATTATGACAAACTTAATGAACTCCATTGTTATAGGCAATATTCTAGCACCAATAATTGCTGTGGTAGCTGTTTCATACGGCTTTGATGTTATGCCTATTGTTGTTTGTTTCTTTATTGTATTACTTTCAGCAATTTTAACACCTGCAGCGGGTGTTCCGGGTGCTTTCTTGTATGGCAATAAAGAATGGTTGCCCGGCGCATCAGCCCGTTACTATGCTGTGTTTATTTCTACTATTATGGTTATTGTAACAGCATTTGTGGCAGTGCCCCTCTCTATGCTTTTATTCTAAGACTTATTTGATTGCTGCAACCCTGATTACAGGCAGCGCAAAAGAAAATTATAAAGCTCCATGCAGTTCTAAACTGCATGGGCTTATCTTTTTCTTTAGATTTTTAAAATAGGCAAAACTTTACTTCCTATGGCTATACAAGTATCATACAGTTAGTGAGGGTTTTCATCTTTCAAGCTCGTATGAAAAAAAGATTGCATATTAGAGGAAAAATTTATACTATTATAGAAAGATTTAAAGAGCCTAACTTTATTAGGCTTCTCTTTACCTTCAATTGTGATTAAGGATAAATATGAAAATATTAATTGTTGATGATGATAGTGATATCAGAAAAGCGATAAGACTTTATCTATTAAACGAGTCATATGAAGTTCTTGAAGCTGAAAGTGGCGAAAAAGCCATTGAAATTATCAATGAAGATACTGGTAAAACAATTGATTTAGTGCTTTTAGACTCTATGATGCCACAAATGAATGGTGTTGAAACCTGCTTAGAGATAAGAAATAAACATGCTCTCCCAATTATTTTTTTAACAGCTAAAACTGAAGATATTGATAAATTTGCGGGTTTTTCATCAGGGGCAGACGATTATATAACAAAGCCCTTTAATCCAATTGATCTTATTACACGGATTAAAGCACATGTGAGGCGATATAGAAATTATTCCTATATGCATGTTGCAAGCGAAGTGCATGAACAAAACAATAATGATTTCAAGTATGGTGATTTATCTGTAAACTTTTCTGCACATACTGTTTCAAAAAATGGCAGAGCAATTAAATTAACAAAGATAGAATTTTTGATTTTAGAACTTTTTTTAAAAAACCGCAAAAGAGTCTATAGCCTTGAACAAATTTATACCTCTGTATGGGGAGAACACAATATCCTCAATGCTGAAAGCACAGTTTCCGTGCATATTAGTAATTTAAGAAATAAAATTGAAGATGATGTTTCAGAGCCACAATATATTAAAACAGTGTGGGGAGTTGGCTATCGTGTGGATTAAAAAGCTTTTTTCTTCTTTATATGTTTCCATGCTTTTCCAAATGGTTGGTGCAGTTCTTTTAAGTGCTTTTCTTTACCTTTTTTTAGATGATTTAGCCCATCAGTATATAAAACAGCAAAATACTGATCATCTTTTTTTTCTTAGTGCTGAAAAACACCATCTTTATGCTGGATTAATCGCACTTTTTGTTTTTTTTCTTATTTCAATTAAGATTATTTTCAACTTAGTAAACTATATCAAAATAATAGAACATGGAATAAGAGAATTACCCAAAGAAAATAAAGAACATTCAATTCCTATAAAAGGCAATAATGAACTTGCTTGTTTAGCAAAGAGCGTCAATGAAATAAAAGAAGAAATTTACAAAAAAAATAAAAAAGAAAGAGAGGCTGAACGCTCACAAAGAATGCTTATAACTAATATTTCTCATGACTTACGGACGCCCCTTACTTCGATTATTTGCTATTTAGATTTGGCAACACAAAAAATACCTTTAGCTAACGAAGAATATAATTATGTTGTATCAGCCAAAAACTTAAGCTATAGGCTGAGAAATCTTATTAGAGATTTATTTTTTTATAGCAAAATCATAAGTAAAGATATAAAAATGAATTTTGTAAAAGTAAATGTTAATACTCTGCTTTATCAAATTCTTGAGTTGCAAAGAGAAAAAATTATTTTTAATAACTTAATTGAAGATTCAAACAAAGCTCAAACAATTCTTGATATAGAATACTTTTATAGAATAATCGATAATTTACTTGATAATGCAATAAAATATAGTAATGAAGATAAAAAAATCACTCTTACAACATCTTTTGTGGAAAATTCTGTGGTAATTGAAATACAAAACCACACTGATGAAGATTTATCAAATAAAATTCAAAATCTTAGTGAAAGACTGTATAGGGCTGACGAAAATAAAAACGAGCAATCATCAGGGCTTGGATTGTCAATAGTAAAAGAATTATCTCAAAGAATGAAGATTGATTTTCAACTTTTTTTTGAAAACAATACTGTTTTTGCAAGACTGACATTCTCAAATACTTAATAATTTTATATAGTTATTGAGCAAAGTGCAATTTCTTAACACTTTCTTAAGAATTTTTTTGAACTTTCTTAAATAAAACCTGAAAAATTCTTAATCTTTATCCTTTAGTAATATAAAAGAAGTTAAATACTTTGATAATACTTTTATGCAAAAAAAGTAATTTTTAAAAATTATCATTATTTTGTGTAAAAGCATTATTTAGGTGTTATTTTTTTAACCTACAAGTTTGATTATATAAACTATATTAAAAGACATCAATAGACTTGCTTTAAGCGATATATAGTTCTTTAAATAAAATATAGTAAAGGGAAAAATTATGAGAATTGCACTTACAGGAAACCCCAACAGCGGAAAGACAACTCTTTTCAACGCGATAACAGGGAAAATTGAAAAAGTTGGAAACTGGGCAGGTGTTACAGTTGAGAAAAAGGAAGGTAAAATTAAAAGCAATTTAACAGGTGGAAATAATTTGATTGCTGTTGATTTACCCGGTGCTTACTCAATGTCGCCCTTTACATCAGAAGAAAACATCACAAGTGCATTTGTGAAAACAGAAAACCCAGATGTTATTATTAATATTGTTGATGCAACAAACCTTAGCCGTGGTTTATTCTTCACAACTCAACTTCTTGAACTTGGAATTCCTGTTGTTATTGCCCTCAATAAAAGTGATTTAAATAAGAAAAAAGAAATTTCTATTGATGTAAAAAAACTTTCTGAACTTCTTTCATGCCCTGTTATACAAACAGTTTCAACCAATGCGGCAGACAATGGGCATAAAGAACTTCTTGCAGCAGTTGTTTCTGCAAAAGCTAAAGTTCAAGCAGCTCCTTATGTTGAAGCAGATCTTGATTTATCTGACGAAAATGCAGTAAAAATCTCTGATATGAAGCGTTACGATTTTGTTAACAATATTGTAAAAGAAGTTGAAGTTCGTAAAACAGCAACCAATAAACAAAATTTTCAAGATTCACTAGATCGTATTTTAGCAAACAGATTTCTTGGAATTCCTATTTTCGCCGCTGTTATGTATGGTGTTTTCTATATATCACAAACAACCTTAGGCACAATGATTGCCGATTATTTAGTTGGCTATATCGACATGTTTTATGGCTGGGCAGAGGGCTTGCTTGGAGATGGAGTTTCCCCGCTTGTGGCCTCACTTCTTCTTGATGGTATTATAGGCGGTGTTGGTGCGGTTATTGGTTTCTTGCCGCTTATAATGGTTATGTTCTTCTTACTTGCACTGCTTGAAGATTGTGGCTATATGGCAAGAGTTGCCGTTGTTATGGATAGATATATGAAAATTGTTGGGCTTTCAGGAAAGTCAATTATTCCTATGATTATCGGCACTGGTTGTGCAATTCCGGGTGTTATGGCAACAAGAACTATCAAAAATGAACGTCAAAGAAGAACCACCGCTATGCTTACTCCATTTATGCCTTGCGGTGCAAAGCTTCCTGTAATCGCTCTTTTTGCGGGTGTATTCTTTGCTGATGCTCCTTGGGTAGGAACTTTAATGTATTTTATGGGTATTTTGCTTATTGTCTTGGGTGCTTATCTTGTAATGCTTATAACAGGTCAAAGATACGCACGCTCTTTCTTTATTATGGAATTACCTGAATATCAAATCCCAAGTCTTTGGCGTGCAGCTGTTTCAATGTTATCACGCGGCAAAGCCTTTATCATCAAAGCTGCAACAATAATTCTTATTTGTAATGCTGCTGTGCAAATTATGCAAACTTTTGATTGGTCATTCAGTGTTGTGGCTGAAGGTGCTGAAGGCACAAGTATTTTAGCTTCACTTGCAAGTCCGTTTGCCCTATTTCTTATTCCTTTAGGTTTTGGCACATGGCAACTTGCGGCTGCTGCTATAACCGGCTTTATAGCAAAAGAAAACGTGGTTGGCACATTGGCTGTTGTGTATGGCATTACAAACTTTATCGACACTGAAGAATTAGCTTTAGTTGAAGGTGCATCAAATGTTGCGCAAGTTATGGGTTTATCACAAACGGCAGCTTTAGCTTATTTGATGTTCAACCTCTTCACCCCTCCTTGCTTTGCCGCTATCGGCGCAATGAATGCTGAAATGGAAAACAGAAAATGGTTGTTTGCTGGAATTGGCTTGCAATTTGCAACAGCTTTTGTGGTTTCCTTCCTTGTTTATCAAGTTGGTTCATTCATGATATATGGGGCAATAGGCGCAGGATTCATTCCGGGTATAATCGTTGTTATTGCTTTACTTTCAGCCCTTGTCTATCTTGTAAAAAAAGGAAATGAAGATTCAAAAAATCATTTTCAAGTAGCAACAGTAAAATAATTTAGCTCCCATCTATTCTTAAACAGATACATTGTTTTCAATATGCGTGCTGAGAATTTTTGCCCTTACCCTAGGCAGAAATTCTCAGCAAAATGTTTTTATAAAACTTGACAAAAGGGCTAAGAAGCTTTACAAAGTGCAAGTTAGGAAACTCCAACTTACTTAACCATACTGTATATAAAAGAAATTGTAATAGATTTATAAGAAGGTGTATATGCAAACAAGCAATACTGAAAATATAACATTAGCACAATGCGAAAAAGATATTGAGTATACCATTAAAGAAATTAATACATATGGCGACAAAGAAATGGAAGCTTTTCTTTTTTCACTTGGATGCTATGAGGGCAGACGATAACCATTGTTTCGATGCTCCATAAAAATTATCTTGTAAGTATTAAAGACGGCAGATATAGCATTGACGAAGATTTAGCCAGAGCAATTATCATCAAAGTATAATCATTTTTTTACAGTAATTTGCTTTTACTTCTTAATTTTATAAGCGTATATTCACGATTTTTGTTCGGAATATACGCTTTTCTTTGATAAACTTATAAATAATCTATAAGTTCTTTTGCTTCACTTTGATTATTCGATAATCGAGCATAAGCATCAACTTTTGTAAAACTTTCTTAGAAGTTTTATTTACCCATACTACGTTTTGAAGCTTTAAGTGGGTTGATTTTAGCAGCTTTTTCTTTTGGAAGATCTTGAATTATATGCTTATTTTCTTCATATATTTTATTATAATCAATTCCGAGTGCGATAATTCTTTCTTCCATAAGCTTGCGGTTTGAAATTCTGTTTGGATCAGAAAGGTTTTTATCTAAATATTTTTTATAGGTTAGATATAAGCCTCTATTATCAATAGCCATAAAAACTGGAATGTTTTCTTCTGTTAGCTCTTGAACCACCATAGCGCTTGCTGTTCCGAATCTTGTAATCATAATTTTATCCTTTAAGTTAATGTTGAGATTTAAAATGGTTAGTTTTGGCTAACCATTTTAAAAAAATTATACCATTATATTTTCCCTAGTTGCAAATTTAAGAAACTTTTCTGCTAAAACTGCGGGTGCAATATTTTGGTTTGCATTGTCTGAAATCTGCAAATAGCCTTTTTCATTGGCTATCATTTGCTTTTTTAAGTTCTTCTTCAAAAGCACTTCTAAGCAGCTTAAAAGATTCTTCAATTTCGGGATATTGATTATCTTCACGCCAAGGCAGTTTGAGCTTTTGCTTCCATAAATTCCCTTTATGTGAAACTATATCAAGCCGATAAAAGCCTTTATAAGAAGGCACTTCCTTTCTTTCGTCAATGTTTGGGTAACAATATTCACGCCATGATTCAAGAGGTTCAGGAATTGTGGATTGAATTATAACAGGAGGAAGAGCAAGTAATCTTTCAAACTTTTCAATAGTGAATGAATATGTGAGGGTTGGGCGTAAGTTTCCTCTTTCTTTTGTTATTGACCATTCTATTTTCATGCATTCTCCTTTATTTGATATATATAACATCACCAAAAGGTGGTTTTTGTTTTTCATTGTTTGTGGATATCCAAAGAACAGGATAAGACGGCTCTTCCGGAAAAAGATTACATTCAAAATCAGTAAACCACAGAAGGCATGCCGGTTGAATATTTTCTTGTTCCAAATAGGCAGGTATCTCTCTGTAACTTGTTCCTCCACCGCCATATACCAAAAGTTTTAAGGGTCTATCTTCCCTTTTATAGAAGTTATGTTTTTGAACTTTTGTATCATGATACATAATAAAAAGATTAGTATCATAAGCTTCTAAAATATTTTCAAGTTCTGCACAAAATAGTGCTAGCAAGTTATCATCTATCGAACCGGAGGCATCAATAGCAAGAGCCATAATGGGAATACGTGGTTCTTTGCGTGATGGCAGATAAATATCCTGAGAAATATAACGTTT
The DNA here is from genome assembly GCA_964370095.1 of uncultured Desulfovibrionaceae bacterium. Classification (GTDB taxonomy): domain Bacteria; phylum Desulfobacterota; class Desulfovibrionia; order Desulfovibrionales; family Desulfovibrionaceae; genus CAYJAZ01. Next base: position 8,006 of record CAYJHJ010000008.1, read on the forward strand.
ATTTGGTGTAGTCCAAGTAAAATCGCCGTCATTGCAACTTTCAATAAATCTTTGTAAAAGGCTTTGCCAGTCAAGCTGTGGGTTGATTGCAGATTTATAAAATCTTAATAAACCAAGAGGGATATCACCTTGATTTTGTGAACTTTGCATAGCTTGAGTAAGCTGAATAAGTGATTCTTGCTCAGCTTTTTGTTGGCTTTCATTGTTTTCATCTGAAAGAAGAGGATGATCTTTTATTTCACCAAAAAAAGACGATTCAGCCCCTTGAGTTGATGAACTGTCTTCATTATTTTTACTTTCATCTTTTCCTTTATTTTTGTCAGGCGATTGTGATTTTTCATCTAAATTATTTTCTGCTTCAGCATCTTTTTGCTTATCTTTTGTGCTTTCTTTGTCTTGAGCATTATCTAAAGAGCCGCTTGAAGAGCTTTCTTGATTTTTATCAATTTGCTCAGCTGTTTGAGCGTTTTTTGCACCCCCATGAATATCCTGATCGTAAAGACGGGAGAGGTGTATATATATTTCATCAACACTCATATTATCATAAGCCTTGTCATGCTTGATAAAGTTATCGGGCAGGCTAAAGCCGGCTTCACTAAGTAAGCTATTTATAGCATAATCACAGGCTTTGTTCCAAAGCTTACTATCACGCCCATTTCTTCTTATGTGGTGATTGCATGCAATGTGTAAAATTTCGTGTGCTTGTGATGCCATAATATGTTCATTTGATAAAACAGAAATAAGATGCGGATTATAGGCAAGAATTTTACCGTCTGTCCAAAGGTTAGGGCAGTTTCTGTCAGCTTTCAATTCAAGTTTTAATGCCAGTGAACCAAAAAAAGGATGTGAAAGAAGAAGCTCTGAACGAGCTTTTTGCATACGTTGAAGAGCTTTTTCTTCAAAATTTATATCATCTTGCGTTAACGTTTCCATGCCTTATCTAACTCTTACATTAAAACATGCGAATTTTTTTGTGCCCATTCATTAAAAGCTTTTGTTTGCACAAGTTCTTTATTCATGCAAATTGCTGTGCGCATAAGAAGAACTGAAAACTCAACAGGCATGCGATGGGCAAATGATAGAACATTATCAATATTTTCTGCTGTGGTGCTATTTCCCAATGCTTCACTTAGAGCATAAAGGGTGGCAGGATCTTCCGGAATTCCTATTGTTGAAGGGTTTTCAAGTATTTTTTCGATAGTTGGTAAATCTCTCCATACTTTCAGAAAGCCTATAAATTCTGTTGCGGCAGCCATGCCAATTGTACCTTGAAAAAGTTCATACTCAACAGCTTTATGGGGTGAAGCCTCTAAAATACGTGAAACAAATTCCCAAGAACGGGGTGAGGCAAAAGCCTTGCTTGAAGATTGCGGGTCAAAATCATGCAGAAGTTTTGGCCTGAATTTTAGAAAAGCTATTATTTCTTTACGAATATTTGATTTTTCAGCCCATGAAAGCCAATCTTCAAGAGATGTTTGCATGTCAATATGCACCATTCTATTTGCAAGTGCGGTTGGCATTCTATGCGTAACAGCTCTGTCTTTTTCGCCGTTTCCTGCAGCAACAACAGTCCAGCCATCAGGAAGTTTATATTCGCCGATACAACGGTCAAGCACAAGCTGATAACAAGCAGCTTGCACAAGAGGAGGAGCTGCATTTAATTCATCAAGGAAAACTATGCCTTTTTCCTTACTGTCTTTTTTGGGTAAAAATGAAGGTGGGCACCACACAGCTTGGCCTTCTTCTGTGATACGAGGTAAACCACGCAAGTCAACAGGGTCAAGCAAAACAGCACGTATGTCAATTATATTATAGTTTTTTTCTTTTGCAACTTGAGTTATTATTTGGCTTTTTCCTATTCCTGGTGCTCCCCATAAAAACACTGGCTGCTGAATTTCAATAAGTGTGTGCAGTGAGGATATAACTTGTAAGGGCTTCAAATTATTACCGTCCTTTGAGTTTCTTTTAATTATTTAAAAAAGGATATATTTTTTATAAATGAAAGTCAATTCTAATTTTGGAATAAAATTTCACACATCTAACTTTTGGGTCGGCATGTTTTTTGATAAAAACTTATATTGACATTATTTTTTTGCTATAATATTATTTTTCTAATAGTTTTAAAGTTTTGAAAAATATCAAATTATGCTCTCATAGGGAAGGAGATTTTTATGCAATCAAAAAATGCAATTGGGAATTTGAAAAATCGTTATGTGGCTGTTTTGAAAAAATGTGATCTTTTAAATGTTTTCGGTTCACTTGCTGTAGCTACAGCACTTGCTGGCGCTCTTGTGGCAAGCCCTATACTTGCAGAAAATGCTTTTGCGGAATTGGTAAACACTGGCAGTGTTAGCTCTATGAACTCCCAAAATACACTTGTAGGAACAGCAAGTTATGGCAACGACCCTACTCTCACCAATAACGGCAAAATCGAATTTGGTGATAAGTATACCTTAGGCGGCAGTGTAGATTATATAATAGGTATGTATGGTCATGACGCCGGAAGTAGTTACCGCTTCACTTTCACAAACAATGGCACACTTACGGTAAATGACACAAGCGGATCAAAAGCCGCTGCCACTGCCTATGGAATGTATGCTCTTTCTACTCTTCAAGACGTGAACACTCTAAGAAACACAAGCTCTATGACAATAAATGCAAGTGGCGGAACAGATTCAAACATTGCCTATGCCATGTATGCAGGCGGTTATAATAACAAACTTGTCAGTGAAGCAAATTCAAGCATAAATGTAACTGCCACAGGCGATAGCGTCAATCGTTCCACTGCCACTGCTTATGGCTTCTATACAGAAGGCGACGGAACACTTGAAGTTGCGAACAATGGAACACTTACTGTGTCTGCCCAAAAAGGAGAATCAGTAACCAGAAGTGAAACAACTTTTTCCGATTCAGCTTATGGAATTTTTGCCACAGGGGCGGGCACTCATCTACTCGCTAATAATGGCATGTTAACAGTAGAAGCAAAAGCTACAGCCACCACATATGATACAAATTCACAAGCGTATGGTATTTACAGCAGAAACGGCATAAGTGCCACTGTAAACAACACTTCATCACTTAAAGTTACATCTGTTGGTGCTGATAATGCTAATAATACATCTTTTGTGCATGATTATTCAAATACTTTTGCCTATGGCATTAAGGTAGAAAGTGCGAGCAGTGAAACAAAGAATACAGGCACTATTGAAGTGAAAGCAGAAGGAGGTGCAGCAGGTAGTTTAGTGAAGGATGCGGGTAATAACAGCAATTATGCTTACGCCCATGCCGAGGCGTATGGAATATTGGCAGAAAATGACAGTAACCACACTATTATCAATGAAAACAGCGTGTCCGCAACAGCCTTGAGCGGAGATACTTTTGTACACATTCTATATGATTCTGACATCATTGTCCCTCTTCTATTTTCTCACGCAAATGCCTCTGCCTTAGAAGCAAATGGCAATGGCAATCAAGAAATTACCAACAGTTCTTCACTCACAGCTATAGCAAGAGGAGGCACTGCTACAGGACTTAGTACAAAGCATTATGCATCAGCACAAACCGATGCCTACGCCTATGCTATGAATGCTTTTGGTGAAGGAAGCCATATTCTTAAGAATACAAACGGAACTATTAAGGTTGAAGCAATAAGCGGAGACTTTATTTATGGAGGAGGTCAAAACGCCACTTCCAATGCCGAAGCTTATGGCTTACGTGCTTTTTCACTTACTGACGGCAACCATAAATTAACAAGCAGCGGCACGGTTACTGTAAGTGCAACAAGCGGTGATGCTGATTTTGCCAATCAGAACTATGCAATAGCTTACGGCTTATATGCACATTCACAATTTGACGGCAGTCACACACTTTCAAGCGACGGAAGCCTTAATGTAACAGCCACAAGTGGTGTAAATACAATTGGTAAAAATTATGCACAAGCCTATGGTTTGTATGCAGAGGGTGCAGGCAACCATTCACTCACAAATAAAGGTACTATTACAGTTTCAAGCACAAGCGAGGCTACAAGGAGCTCTCAAGCAAGCCCGCTTGCCAGCGGAGTTTCCGATGCCTTTGGTATGTTTGCGATCGATGGTGTATCTCACACACTTATCAATAATGGCGATATAAATGCCACAGCCACCACTTTTACTAATTCTACAAACTATTCTGAGCACGCCCAAACAGGGGCTTATGCTATGTATGCAAGGGGTGATGGCGGCCATACTCTTCAAAACACAAAAAACATTTCAGCACGTGCCACAGGCGGCTATGCAAAATCCTACAACTCTGTTGCTGTTGCTAGTGCTGAGGCGTATGCTCAAGCAGAGGGCATGTATGTTCGTGGTAATGGAAACCACAATGTAAGTTCAAGCGGTTCAATTATTGTAAATACCACAGGCGGCTATGCAGAAGCCGACCAAACCCTAAGTATTGGAGATTCAGCATATGCAGATGCCTTTGTATATGCCAGAGGTATGAATATTGACGGCATTGGTGAATATGAAGTTGCGAACAGTGGCACAATCACCGTTACCGCCACAGGCGGAGAAGCCATAGCTTCTGCTCTTGAAGATCCTAACAAGCCTCCTCAAGTCCAACGAAGTATAGCCTTTGCCGATGCCAATGCCCGTGCATACGGCATAAATATCGGTAATAATGCAATTGGCTACACAGTGAACAACAGCGGCACAATCAGCGTAACCGCCACAGGCGGAAAAGCAAGCGCAAGCAATGATGTGCCGGAGCAAATCAAGGCTTATAACGATGCAAAAGCCTATGGTATACATATAGAAGAGAATCCAAACGTACAAAATGTAGTTGCTCTTCTTACAAATACAGGCTCAATCACAGCAAAAGCAAGTGCTAAAAGCGGCGGCACTGCCTATGCCTATGAAGTTTATAGTGAAAATAATTTCACTGTTGATAAGTGGGCAACCACATTAAGAACGTGGAGTGAGAATGACACTGTTTTTGGCTTGGAAAATGGTGATACTGTAACTTTTGCAAACGGCAATTCAGGCGCAACACTTATTTTACGCCCGGGCACAGCGGAACAAGGTTTTGTTCAAGGGCAAGAATATAAAGTGGCAAATATGGTGGCTATCGAAGATGGAAATGGTGATATGCAGTTACAATCCACTATCGATGGCTCTATTGCAAGCGTTAGCTCTGACATAGAATTTTGGAAAGCAGCGCTAAATACAGAAAATGCAAATGCCCCTACAGTAAGCTTAACCTTGAATGAAGAAGTGCTTACCACTCCTGCTGAAACAACAAGCACAGTTACTACGCAAACAGTAGTAGCACAATTACAAAATATTGGGGTGCAAGTTCAAAAAATAAGCAAATTATTTTTCAAACTTTTTGGTGCTACTTTCTTAAGTGCTCCAAGTAATAATCAAGAATTGGGATTATTGGATACTACAGGTATGGCAGCAGGCTCTGAAAGCGAAGCGCCTCGCTGGGCTGTGTTTGCAACTCCTTATGGGTCATATACCGACAATAATGAATATGATTTCAATACAGGCACATTTGGTGTGAGTGCAGGTGCAAGTTATAGCTTCAATAATCAATTCTCCGCAGGTTTCCACCTTGACTTTAATCGCTCTGATACAGATGCCGGTGCCATTGAAAATGACTTAACCTCTTTTGCACTTGGTGTTCATGGAAATTACTTTATCAATAATAACTGGTATGTTGGCGGAAGTGCAAGCTATGTTTTCGTTTCAAATGATGCAACGTATACTCAAAATATTGGCACAGCACAAGATGACTATTCATCAAATGCTTTCATTACTCGAGTAAGCACAGGTTATTTCTTTGAAATTAATGAAAACAGCTTAATTTACCCTGAAATTGGTTTATCTTACCTCTATACCAATTCTGATGACTATACTTTCCATTTTGCAGCAAGCCCTGCAAGCGATATCACAAATAGAATGGATTCTTTTTCCGCTTTATACGCTGATTTCACTCTTGCATGGGAAGGCAATTATCAAGTTGCTTCAGGTGCTTTAATTCCTAATCTTGGTATTGGTATTCGCCAAAACTTAACAGGAAGCGATGTAAAATCTGTTACAGAATTACTCGGTAGTAATTATGAGGCAATTTCAAGTTCAGATGAAACCACCTTCCTTATAGATGCAGGCTTGATGTATTCAAGCGGTAATTTCAGCATAGGTGCACAATATAGCGGTGAATTTGGCAGTGAACAGCAAAACCATACAGGTAGTTTGCAAGCGATATACCGCTTCTAAAAAAGCTTTATTTGAGTTTTAACTTTATCAGGGGAAAATTTTAGTCGTGTTTTGAGCTTTTATATAAGCTCTCTCGCTAAAATTTTCCCCTGTTTTGTTAGTTTACAAGGCTAGGATTTTTTGATTGTCTAATCAATATCTTTTTGGCTAAAAGTAAGGGGTTTTGCTGCTGCAATTTTTGGAAGCATTGTGGCATAAATTCTTGAAAGTTTTGTGCCTATCATGGTGATATCCATTGCAGCCTTGGAACTGGGATGAACGGATAACAAAGGTTTTTGCCTTCTTACGGCATCTGGCATTTTAGGGTCATTGTGCACAAAGCCTAAAAATACTGGTTTTACTTTCAAAAATTTCTCGCAGGCAATGGCAAGTCTTTCAAAAACATCTCTTGCTTCTTTTTGGGAATCTGCTTGATTCACAAGCACCAAGAAATCAGTCATGTTTGAATTTGTTTTCAAAACTTTTATAAGTGCATAGGCATCGGTGAGTGAAGTTGGCTCAGGTGTGAGCACAATCACTCTTATAGCAGCCATAGAAGCAAAATATTGCACAGATTCGCTTATGCCTGCACCAAGATCCATAAGAAGAATAGAATAGTTTGAAAAAACAGGCTCAATTTTTTTCAAAAGTAAGCTGCTTTCTTCTGATTTCATGTCAGCAAGTTCTGAAACGCCCGAAGTGGCAGGTAAAAGTGAGAAGTTTTTAATCTCTTCATTCATAATTGGAACAAGAGCATATTGCGGTAAAATTCTTCCTTGCAAAACATCTTGCATATTATATTCGGGGGCAATGCCTAAAAGCACGTCAAGGTTTGCAAGCCCAAGATCGCAATCAAGCAGGAGAGTTGCATGTTTTTCTTTGGCAAGTGCATAACCTATATTTAAAGCAAGATTACTTTTTCCAACGCCACCTTTGCCACTCATTATAGCAATGCTTAAAGTTTTATTTTGTGTGTTTGACATAACTATCCTATATATATTAAAGCGTTCCAAAAAAGAGAAATTGTTTTTCATGTGCTTGCACAAGGCATTTTGCTTGTCTAAGCCTTTGATGATCGTAATCTTCTTGATTTTTCTGGTTTATGGCTTCAATGAAGCCTTGTGTGCTTATGTTTTCTAAATTAATATCAAGTGTAAGCCACTCATTATATTGTAAATCTTTAGTGAGCTTATCCCAAGTGTCTTTATAAGCGTGTGGAATACAACGCAAAATAGCAATGCATTGCCCATGTTTTTCTTTATCATTCAAATCATTTACTTTTTGTGCACATTCTTTGATGAGTTTTTCAAAAACTTCTAAATCTTCGGGAAGGTTGACAAAGCTTTTGTTCAAAGAAATATCTTCTTGCGTTTCTAAAGGTTTATCATTGCTCATTTCATATTCCTTATTTTAATCTTTTTTCTCAGAATTGTTTTCATAATTAAACAAAAGATAATCATTGATAAATGGAAGAATATTTCCGTCAAGTACAGCATCAACATCAGTGAGTGCTGTGTTTGTTCTGTGATCTTTCACAAGCCTATGAGGTTGCAAGGTGTAGGAGCGGATTTGGCTTCCAAAAGCAATGGCATTTTTTCCTGCATAATCAGCTTGTTTGATCTCATCTCTTTTCTTTTGTTCATAATCATATAGTCTTGCTTTTAATAAACGCAAGGCAGAATCTTTGTTGCTGTGTTGTGATTTTTCACTTTGGCATTGAGCAACAATTCCTGTAGGAAGATGAGTTATACGCACAGCAGATTCTGTTTTATTTACGTGTTGCCCGCCTGCACCTGAAGCCCTGTATACATCAATACGCAAGTCATTTTCTTGTAAATCTATTTGAATGTCATCGCCTATGTCAGGAATAATATCAACAGAAGCAAAGGAGGTGTGCCTTTTTCCTGATGCATCAAAAGGTGAAATGCGTATAAGCCTGTGAATGCCTTTTTCTGATTTAAGATAGCCATAGGAATAAGGGCCGCAAATTCGCATAGTTACACTTTTAATTCCGGCTTCATCTCCAGCCAAATAATCAATGATTTGGCACTTATAGTTTTTTAAATCAGCAAAGCGAAGATACATTCTTTCAAGCATTTCAGCCCAGTCTTGAGCTTCTGTGCCACCAGCACCTGGATGAATTTCTAAAATAGCGTCTTTTACATCGTCTTCATCAGAAAGAAGAAGGGCAAGTTTTGTTGATGATATTTGCTTTTGAAGAGAAATAAGAGCGGAATTAAGCGAAACAAGGGCATCTTCTTCACCTTCTTCGGCAAAGACAAGCCATTCTTTTGCGTCAATATAGCTACGCTCAAGGCTTTGATATTCAGACAGCTTAGTTTCAAATAAACTTTTTTCACGCAAAAAGGCAGTCATTTTATCTTGATTATTCCAAACCTCAGGTTTTGTGAGGTTTTCTTCAATGTTTTTTAATTGAGTTGTGATAGATGCAACGTCAAAGCCTCCTCCAAAGCGATTTGAATTCATCTTCGTTTTGCATAAACATTGATTTAAGTTCAAGAAGTTGCAGCATTAATATTTATCCTTTTTTTTCTGAAGCAAAAGAATACATAAAAAGATAAGAAAGAGCAAGCTTATAATAGGGGTGAGATAAGGGTAGATGAAGTGGTATATTGTTTTTTCCTTTATGTAGCCAACAGTTGCTGTTAGCGTGAAATCTTGAAATAAAGGACTTGCAGATATAATTTGCCCATAAGGATTAATAATGGCGCTGATACCTGTATTTGTTGCTCTTACCAGATAGCGCTTTTGCTCAATGGCACGTAATAAAGAAAGATCAAGGTGCTGCTTTGCGGCAGAGGAAATACCATACCATGCATCATTACTGATATTTATAAGAATTTGTGCATTATGCTCAATTTGTTCTTGAGCTAAATATGAAAAAATAGCTTCATAGCAAATAAGAATACCTAAATTTCTTTTTTCTTCCCCTATAACATGTTCAAGAGGAAGTTGATTTTTTTTAGGAGTAAAGCCACCAAAACCTTGCAAAAGAGCTTCTAAAAATTTAAAATCTATAAGTGGCGGCACGTATTCACCAAAGGGCACAAGATGTTGCTTTGAATAAATATCCTGAGCTGTGAATTGCCTGTTTTTTTCATTGTTTTTTTCAGTTTTAAGGCTAAACAGTGAATTATAAATAAGATTTTTGTTTTCTTTTTGTTCAAAGCTCACACCCCCAATAAGCATATTAACATCATATGCATTGGCAAAAGAAAATAATTCTTCGCGAAAAGATGCTTCATTTTGCAAGAAAAAAGGCATGGAAGTTTCAGGATAAACAACAAAAGAAACTTTTTTGCCTTTCTCATCTGCTTTTAAAAGCCCTTCTTTTGTAAGTGAAAGATATTTTTCAAGAGTGGCTTTTTGCATGCCTTTTTCCCACTTCACATCTTGTGAAAGATTGCCCTGAACCAAAAGATATTCACTGGGATTTTCAGCTGATATTGGCTGTGAAATTCGATAAAATCCAAGGCTTACAAGAAGTAAAAGGCACAAAAGTCCAATAACTTGTATTCGTTTTTTTGGAAAAACAAGGCAGCAGGCAATAAAGGCAAAAAAAGCTGAAAGCCCTGTCATGCCAATAATACTTACACCTTGCACCAAGGCAGGAAAAGCGGCATTTCCGGCAGAAAGATTCATCCAAGTGATGCCCGTTAAAAAGCGTGAGCGAATATATTCAAGCATATACCACAATACAAAGGCAAAAATAAGTTGAAACCAAGGCGATAAAAATTTTGCTTTGTGCATGCCATAAGAGAAAATTCCACCATAAAGAGCTATGTAAAATCCTGAACACAAGGGCACAAAGGCTGCCAAAACCCAAGGGAAAAAAGCATACTCATGCACTGGAATGGCAAGCCAGTAAAGGGCAGCACTTGCCCCAAGCCCGCCTGAAATAAAGGCATACATAAAAGCTCTTTTGGCGCTTCTTGCATGCTTTGCCAAAAGAAAAAGTGCAGCAGGATAAAGTAAAATCAACAAAGGAATATGCAAGAAGGGATTTGCTGTGCCAAAAAATAAAGCCAAAACTCCGCATAAAATATAAAAATATATTCCCTCTTCCTTTTGATGAAATTTCATAATAATTATATGACCTTATTGGAAAAAATTTTATGCTTCTTGTGCAATCTGTTTTGCTTTTGTATAGTCAAACTTGCCTGTGCCAAGAATAGGAGCAGCTTTCATGTTTAATATTTTCTTTGGTGTCCAAAGTGATGGCAAGCCATGACTTGCAAAATGAGAAGCAATTTTGCCTGTAGTGATTTCATTTTTTTCAACAATAAGCACAAGTGTTTCGCCTTTTTTTTCATCGGGAATGGAAACAACACCATAAAGAGTATCTTGCAAAATTGGGTTTAAAGCTTGTTCAACTGCGGTAAGTGAAACCATTTCACCGCCGATTTTTGCAAATCTTTTTGCTCTGCCTTTGATATAGATAAAGTTTTCATTATCAACTTCCACAATATCACCTAGTTCATGCCAGCCCTCTTTTAAAGGCTCAAGCACACCCGGATTTGAATGACGCATATAGCCAAGCATGATATTATCGCCCCTAAGGTGTAAATTGCCGCCTTTTTCAATGCCATCAACTTCAGTAAGTTTATATTCCATGCCCGGCATAAGCTTTCCAACGCTTCCGGCTCGAATATTAGCGGGCGTGTTCACGCTTACAACAGGTGAAGTTTCGGTTGCTCCATAGCCTTCTAAAATAGGTGAGTTGAATTTAGTCAAATAAGTTTCTAAAGTGTTTGCACGAAGTTTTTCAGCACCTGCAACAATATAGCGTGCATTGCAAAAATCATAAGGCTTTCCAAAGCGTGCATATCCTGTAAGGAAAGTATCTGTGGCACAAAGGAAAGTGCAAAGGCTTTCATAAAAAAGTTGCGGAACTATTTTATAGTGAAGAGGGGAGGGATAAACAAAAACTTTCATGCCATTTAAAATAGGCAATAAAGTGCCCACTGTAAGCCCAAAAGTATGGAACATAGGCAAGCAGTTGAAAAACCTGTCGGCAGAAGTTACTGTTATGGTTGACATAACCTGCTCATGGTTTGCCTTTACGTTTCTATGCGACATTAAAACAGCTTTTGGCACACCTTCTGAACCTGAAGTATATAGAATTGCGCAAGGGTCGCTTGGGTTTAGTTTAGGAATTCTTAAAAGAAGTGTATTGAAAACAGCTTTTATTTTTGTAAAAAGGCTAATTTTTTTACTGATGTCTTCCAAGTATAAAATGCGTATATTTGCTTTTTCCAAAGCTTCAATAAGATGCCCCAATTCAGCAACTTGAATGAATTTTCTTGAGGTTATCAAGCTTTTGATAAGCACTGTTTGGCAGGCAATAACAACAGCATCGGGTCCTGAAGAAAAGTTTATCATTGCTGGAATATGCTTATAAAAATGCAAGCCGAAAAATGCCACTGCCGCAGCCAAAGAATTTGGCATCATAAGAGCAATATTTTTTTCGTTCGGAAATTCTTTATGCATACCGCCGCCAAGGGCATTGGCTTTTAAATAGAAATTTTTATAATTTATCTTTGCTCTTTCATGATCTTCAGCAATAATTTTATTCTTTCCAATAACTTTTATGCTTCGCACCAAAGATTCTAAAATGCTAACATCAAGATTATGCCCTTTATAGCTAAGCTCAGTCATAATAGAGTGAAGCCTTGAAGCTAGAAGTTTTCGATATTCTTTTTTTGAGCCGTCTTTTATTTCTTCCACTTCTTGTATAGGAAGAATTTTTAAAGTAATTTTAGGAAAGGTGAATAATTTTGCTGTGTGGTGAAAATATGAAAAAGGTGAAAACTGAGCACCATCAATAATAATTGGCAAAAGCTTTGCCTTTGTTTTAGTTACAATAAAAGCTGTTGCTTCAAAAATTTTCATAAAACTTGGGTCAGTTACAAACTGCCTGTCATGAAAAACAAGGCAATGTGAATTTTCTTCAAGAGCGCTTATGATTTTCTTTGTAGAAACCGGTGATTTGAAATCAATTTCTATCACATTACATAAAGCATAGAAGGGGGTTAGATACCATTTTTTTGCTATGTCTTTATCAATAAGAAGAGTGATTTTTTTTGGCAAAAAAGTAGCAAGCAAGATGGGGTCAAGCAATGAAGAAGGGCTTATCACATAAAGAAATTTTTCTTTGTTATCAGTTTCTTGAGTTTTTTTGGGCATTTTGGGATAGTTTTCCATGCCCTGAACTTTTACTCTGTAAAGAGTTTTTAAAAGAAGTTTTGCAAAAATTTTCTTAAACATATCATCCCCGTAGCGTATACTTTTTTAAGAATTGCATCAGAGAGTGTTTTCTTCTTGTTCCTTTCTTTTTTGTTCAAGAATTTTTGCAAGTCTTTGTTGCTGATACTGCTCTCTTTGTTGCTTTGCTGTTTCTAACATATTTGCACGCTTCTTGTCAAAAGTTATAGCAGTGATTAAAATTGAAACCCCTAAAGCAATAGCAGAAACCACACCTACAAGCACGCTTTGCAGCTCCCAAAAATTCATTTTTATGAGTCTTTGAAGCCATGCAAGCCCCATGGCATCACCATAAAAAGTGATAACAGGCACAATAATAAAACAAAGCAAAAGTCCTGCAATTTCAATATATAAAAAGGCTTTGAATAGGATAAGTGCAAATAAAGTTACGTCTCTTATTGTTCTGATAAGCTTTAGCTGATTTTCCAAGCCTTCAAGAAGTTCGTGCACAGGATCGATATAACCGTTTGCCTGCTTAAAAGTATCCGGCTTTGAAAAGTTTGTGGCAAAAGCCCAATTTAAAATAGAAGCACACTCGTTAAAATCTTTGTTGAAAGATCTTAGAACATTTGAAAAAGGAAACCACGAAGCTTCATCACGAATAGCTTCAAGCGTGGAAAGAAAACCTTTATAAATATCTTTAAGGTCTTGCAATTCTTTTGCTTTTAATCTGCTTAGATCCTCTTCTAAAATGGGGCGCACATTAACAACAGCACGAAAAGCCAAATAGTTTCTAACATCAAGGGCCAAAATAAGCTCTTCAATTTTTTGCCTGATAACTGAAGCTATGGGGTGCTCGGGGAAGAACCATTCGTCAACTTCTTGCAAAAGCCCAAGCACTCTATTTTTTTCTAAGGAGGATTTTTCAATCATGTCTAACCAAAGAGGGTAGAGCATTGTCATTATTGGTAAGTGCCCTCTTTCAAGTTCAGGGTCAAGCAAAATTCTGTTGAAATAAGTGGGCTGATCTTTAATTAGTTGAAGAATTTGCTCTTGCACTTGTTCGGCAAAGCCCATTTTAACGCGGCAAGCCAAAATTCGATAAGTTGGTTCAGACCAAAAGGTTAATATTTTTTTTGCACTTGAATAAAAATCCATGGCTTCTTCGTATTGTGCCAAAAGTTCATGCACTCTTCCCATAAGAAAATAGTGCCATGCTTGATGAAGGATTGAAGAAGTGGTTGATTCAGCATCTTTCCAATAATTTAGGGCTTTTACATAGTCATTCTTTTCAACGCAGATAAAGCCGAGCAAGGATTTTAATCTCCAGTCTCTCGGATTATTGTTTGATGCGGCATATACATCTTTTTCCAATACGCTTAAGTCTTTGTAATTTATACTTTGTAGTCGCTGGAGTAAGGCCCAGCAAGCACTTTCTTCTTTATAGGCTTGCGGATCTGATGGTGCGTAAATATCCCTGCCTGTTAGAAGCCAAATGCGTTCAACATCGCGTGGTTGAATGATGCTGTTTATGGTGAAAACACCTTCAAGCACTTGAGTTTGCACTGTGTTTTCTTTAAATATTTCGCTATATGCCTTTATTCCTTCTTTGCTTAATTTAACTTCAATAGTACGAAAAGTGGCATTAATATCTTCTAAATCAACATTATTAAAATCTTCCCAGAACGTGAGTGGAGGCTCGTGAAGGCTTTTGCTGGGGCAACGTGAAGTTTCATGCGATTTCATACCACAATAAAAACAACCCTGATATGTGCCTGTAACAAAAGAATCAGGCAAAAGTACAGGAGTTCTGTTTGCTTGAATGGAATAACTGTCATGCACAACTGTGCACCATTGTGTGATTGAGCTTTTGCCACTTGTAAAGTGTAAATCTTGTATAGTGAAACCTTCACCCAATAAATAAGCATTTCTATAGTTTATATAGGGGAAGTTTGGGGTAAGTGTATCCCATTGCACATTAAGTTTTTGTGGCAATTCTGCATTTAAGTTTAAACCTTTTTTATCAACAATAATACTTACGCAGGGCCAATATTTTTCAGGAAAATTGTCTTTTACATGGAAAAGTGTTTGAATAAGCTCTCTTGTCCAGCTTCTTAAAAAGCTTAAAGAATCAATAGGAACAACAAGATAGGTATCAAAGATTGAATATTTTAGCTTTAATTTTTGTAAAATCAGTTCAATTTCAGCAAACATGCTTCGCCAGCCGGCCTGAAATTTTTTATCTAAAGGCGAGCCAAGTGGATGAATTATACTATACCACCCTTGTGATGAAGAATAAGGCAAGCGTGAGTTTGCACTTAATTGCAACCATTTATCAGAAGAAAGTTTAGATTCTGCAAGTTCAGCACTGCTTTTATTTTGTTCATTATATGTTATGCCGGGATAGATTTTTCCTGCCTCTTGCAATTTTGGATGAATTAGGATAAATACTTTTTCAGTGGCAAGTTCTAGTTCTTGATCGTGTAAAGACTTGTCAGTCAGCAAGGAGAGGTTTTTTTGAGAATCCACCAGCAAAGTAGCAGGAAAAGCCTGTAAAAGTAAGGGAACAGAGTTGAAATCAGCCCAAATAGTCAGCTTTGCAAGTGCCAATAAAACTTCGGTTGAAAAGAAAAACCATAAGGCATGATTGTCTTCTTGAGTTACGGGAATTCCACCGTAATCTTGAAGAATTTGGATTACTGCAGGGTTTAAACTATCAGCCCATGTGAACCAGATGCTGTAGCCTTCTGTTGAAATGCTTATATTGTTTTCATCAGGAATTACAAAAGTGTCGAGTAAGTTTCCAAGTGTTTTCATGTTTTACCTTTGAAATTTCTATTTTTATTTCAATACAATTTATGTTTATATGGCATATGCCAAAGGAGTTTGACTATGGATATCAGTAAAAAAATTGCAGAAATTAAGCAATTACCCGGCTTTGAGGAAAATGTAGGCATGATCCTTGTGCACAATGGAACGGTAAGAGCTTGGTCCCGTAATGACCATTCTAAAGTCTTATCGGTAAAAGTGCAAGCAAACCATAGGCGTATTAATGAAATTTGTGAAGAATTTGAAAAAAGAGAAGGCATTTTTAAAGTTTTTGCTCATGCAAATGAAGGGGTATTAAAGCCTTCTGATGACCTACTTTTTCTTATTGTAGCCGGCGATATTCGCGAAAATGTAAAAACTGCATTTGCTGATTTGCTTGATAAAGTGAAGCTTGAAGGCGTGTGTAAGCAAGAAATTATTGAATAATTTTATGAATTAGGGCAATAGCTCTAAAAGAAATATAAATTATGCCGAAAAATTATAATAATGGCTTTTGCTTACTTTTAATCTTTTAAAAGTTGATTGACACATAGCCATGGAGGAAAAATGAGCGACAGATCAATAATATCTGAATTTCTAAATATTGAATTGATTTATAATAGAAATGAAAAGTTAATTCTTAAAGAACTTGAGCGTTTATTGCAAAATCAAGATCCAAGACTTACAACTTTTTCAGAAAAAGATTTTCGTGATGTTTATGCATTGGCAAACAATCACCTTGACCCTAAATACGTTCAAAAAGGCACTATTGTCCTTAGTAATGACATAACTAAGGAAGAAGTAGAGGTTGCAGTTGAGGACGCTATTTACAGAGTGTTCACCAATCCAAAGAAATAGTTAAAGTGTGAGCTTTGACGAACAAATCTTTAGCGAATGAAGCAATTTTAGCAAAATTGCAAGTGAGGATTTTGCGTCAAGGGCCAAAATCTTTACGATGTAAGTCGCTATTTACAGAGTGTTCACCAATCCAAAGAAATAGTTAAAGTGTGAGCTTTGACGAACAAATCTTTAGCGAATGAAGCAATTTTAGCAAAATTGCAAGTGAGGATTTTGCGTCAAGGGCCAAAATCTTTACAGTCGAAATAAAAGAACTTGAAAATTCTTATAATTTACCCTATAATATATCATCAATTTTGGTGAGGCTTTATGGAAGTAAATTATTTTGACATAGCTGCTGCAATTATCTTCTTGTTTTTTGCTGTCAGGGGAGCTGTAAGAGGCTTTATTGACGAGCTGGCAGGTTTTGTAAGTATTGTTGTGGGCTTTGTTTTGGCTAAGCGATTTTCTAATGATGTGGCGGCCCATTTGCAGGCGTATATTCCTGAAGAATGGCTTGTTCCGGCTGCATTTGCTTTGATTTTTTTTGTGTCAATCATTGTGGTTGCAATAATAGCATACTTTTTACAAAATCTTTTAAAACTTCTTTTTATTGGATTTATTAATAATATTCTAGGTTTTGTTGTGGGCGTTTTAAAAGCCTATATCATTTGTGTAGTTTTGGCTTATGTTGCTATTTTATTCTTTGGCGACAATGTTCACGTAAGCTCTTCTGTAGTTATTCCTTACCTTGATATGGGAATAAATTGGATAGAGAATATTTCTCCATTATAAATCAAATCAGGTAATTATGTATAATAAAGAAAAAGCGCATGCTGCATTGGATAGGGTGTATGAAGTGATTGAAACTCTTTTATCACCGGAAGGTGGTTGCCCTTGGGATAAAGAGCAAACAACACAAAGTATGACGGAATATTTAATTGAAGAGTGTTTTGAATGTGTTGATGCCATTCGTCAAGAAAAGCCCGCACATGCACTTGATGAAATGGGTGATCTTCTTTTTAATCTCTGTTTTGTTGCACATAGATACAGTGAAGAAAATAAGTTTGACTTGGCTGATACTTTAAATTCAGCCGCAGATAAAATGATTCGTCGTCATCCTCATGTTTTTGCTGATGTTAAAATTGAAAACAAAGAAGAGTTGCATGCAAATTGGGCTGAAATCAAAAAGCAAGAAAAACTTCAAAAAGGTGAAGATACAAAAGGTGTTTTTACAAATTTAGTTCGCAACCTTCCTCCCTTGACAAAGGCATATAGAACGCATGCAAAGGCAGCTCAAGCCGGTTTCACTTGGCAGAGTGATGATGAAGTTGAACAACAGGTTGAGGCAGAATATCTTGAACTTTTTGATGCGCTTCAATCAAAAAATCAAGAACATATTGAACATGAGCTTGGCGATATGATTTTTTCTTTGGTGGAACTTGGCAGAAGAAAAGGCATAAAAGCCTCGCATGCTACTGATAAATCTGTAATACGCTTCATAGATAGATTTGAAGAAATGGAAAAACTAGCCAAAACTAAGGGCCTTGATTTTGAAAAGTTAGACTTGGACGAAAAAGATGCTTTATGGAATGAAGTAAAGCAACTATAATCATAATTATGAGATTTTTCTATTTTTTTTATTTTATAATCCTTTTTTTATTCAACCATATCTTTTTTATGCCCGAAAGAGCATATGCTGCAGAATTCTTGGTTGGTTATGAAAATATTTTTATTCCTATTGAATATGATAACAGCTATTTAGATGTTGCATTGTGGTATCCTGTGGCTTTTTTTGACGAGGATAAAAAGAATAAACCTCAAGAATCCGGCGAAAAGGTGCTAAGAACGCGTTTGCAGGCCTTAGGCGAACTGGGCAAAAGGTATGAAATTGCAAAAAAAGCAAAGCCGCTGCAAGTACATGATGAGAATAATAAGCCTTCAACTTTTCCTTTGATTGTGCTTAGTAATCCAAGTTTTGCGAATAGCGAAACATTTGCCTCACTTTCGCATGCTTTGGCATCAGCAGGCTTTTTTGTGGCCTCTATACTACATGTAGGTGATTGGCAACAAGATATGCGTTATAATTTTTCTGCTTTACAAAACCCTATGCGAGCCTTACATATCAAGCTGACATGCGAATTTTTATTGCAAGATGCAAAATATCCCGTGAGTTTGGAAGATATTTCTGTGCTTTCATTTTATGAAAACTCACTTTCTGCCATAATGCTTTATGGTTATTTTATAAACAAAGAAAATTATATAGAATTTTGCCAAAAATATAGTGATGAGAAATTCTGTTCATCCCCCTTTAAAGAGCAAGTTGAATATATGTATGAAGATACAAGCGCTTTTTATAGGAATTTGCAAAAAGCTAAAAATAATTATGAAATTAAAAATGCTTCGGCAAATGCAATAAATTCTGCTCTTAATGCACAGTGGCAACTGGCAATAAGTGAAGCACAAAAAATGTCTGAGCCTTTACCGCCTGAGCCTAAATGGGTTTCAGCACCCGGAAAGCCTAAAGATATCGATATATATTACCCATTTATAAAAAATTTCTATTTTATTGAACCACAACTTTCCTTTTTATTTGATGCTAAACTTGATGATGAAAATATAGAAGATGATAAATTTAATCTTTATGCTTTTTTTTCTCAAAAAGAGAGTCAAATAAATAATGAAGTTGAAAGTTTAAAGCTAAAGTATGGCACTCATTTTCATGAGCAAAAGCTTATGGCAGATGATTTATATAATTTAGCAGATATATGCACAACTGCAGAAGAAAAGGACTTGACTGCAGTTTGTGCTAAAGTTTCAAAAGAAGAGCATCAAGAAATTATTGATGAATTTATAGAAAACATCAAAATAATTTCATCTAATTAATAAGGAGAGTTTTATGACATTTGTTGCAGGAGAACGCACAAACTCGCGCTGTACGCGTTGCAAAGATATCACAAGCCATGTTGTTATAGTTGTGGTGGATAATATTCCGGCAAAAGTGGAATGTTGTGCTTGTGGTAGTATTCATAAGTATAGCATGCCAAATCAAGAAAAAAAGAAGAAAGAAAGTGGCCCTTTACGTGTGCGTGCTAATCAATCGCGTGAGCAAGTTGTTGAAAATGCAAACAAGTCTTTTTCATCAACAAGTTCAAAAATTTCAGGTTCTTCTCAAAGCAAAGTGAAAAAAACAAGTGCAAAAGTTCATGACTATAGACAATTATGGCAGGAAAAGCTTTCAAAATCATTTGCTGAGTCAAAACCCTATACTATGGAAGTAGAGGTTCAGCTTAATGATATTGTTGAACATGCAGTTTTTGGAACAGGAATTGTGCTTGAAATCCTTGGAAATGACAAAGCAGAATTTTTATTTGCAGAAGGGGTAAAAGTTCTTAAGTGTTGCGTGAAGTAGCTTCTAAAGTCATTTTTGCAAATAAGAAAAATTTTCTTATATATTCAAAGTAATGAGCTTAAATTTCGAAAAATAAAAGCTTGACAATTTATAGAAAAATGTCTACAAAAATATTTCGCGTGGAGCGGTGTCCGAGTTGGCCGAAGGAGCTCGCCTGCTAAGTGAGTATACGGATAAAACTGTATCTAGGGTTCGAATCCCTACCGCTCCGCCATCAAGCTATAGTAATATAGATATATTACGAAAAAATATCCCCTAATTCTAACGAGTTAGGGGACTTTTTTTATGCTGAAAAATTCAAAGAGTATACCGATGTATTCAAGAGAAAGCAAGAGAAAACTAGAGAATTTGCAACTAAGCGTAGCATTAATTAGAGTTGAGGATAGTGCATCTTAAGATTAGAAGAAAGGATAGTTATAATAATTAGGCCTCAAGGATTTATGCATTCAAGTATTTATAGATGTGTTGAATTATGCTATGTGTGTGTAAAAAAAACCTCCAGGCGTTAAATAACATTCAAATAATAAACTGAAGTTTGACACACTATAAGCTTTTAGTAGACAATCTTTTTTTCATAAAGTCTAGCGGCATTCAGCACAACTAAAACTGAACCGGCATTATGCACCAATGCACCTGTTGCAGGATTAAGTAAGCCGGCTATAGAAAGAATGATTGCGCCAAAGTTTATCACCATTGAGAGAGTGATATTGAATTTTATTGAAAATATTGTAGCATCTGAAAGCTTTTTAATATAGGAAATTTTTGTAATATCATCACCCATAATAGCAATGTCTGCCGCATCAATAGCAATATCGCTTCCCATTGTTCCCATTGCAATCCCAACGAAAGCGGTTTTAAGAGCAGGGGCATCATTCACGCCATCGCCTACCATACAGACTTTGTCAGAGTTATTTGAGAGTTTTTGTATCTTTTCAACCTTACCTTCAGGTAAAAGAGAAGAATAGACTTCACTAATGCCCACTTTATCAGAAATAAAGTTTGCAGCTCTTTCATTATCCCCTGTAAGAAGAACGGTTTTTGTTATGTCAGCTTTTTTGAGCGATTCTATTGCTTGAGGGGCTAATTCTTTTATTGTATCAGATAAAGCAATAATTCCATATATTTTTATTTTATCAAAAATAATTACAATAGCCTTACCTTGATTCTGATAGGCGGCGATTGTTTTTGAAATTTCTTCAGGAATTTCAGATTGATACACCTCGCGATAAAGTTGTTCATTGCCGCAGTAAAAAACTGTGCCATTCATATTTGCAAAAATGCCCTTGCCAAGATTCATAGAAAAATCTTGAACTTCTGTTAAAGCAATTTTTCTTTCTTTTGCGTAGGAGACAATGGCTTTGCCAAGAGGGTGCTCAGAACGTGTTTCTATAGAAGCAGTTAAAGCCAATAATGCTTCTTTTTCAATGCCAAAAGGAACAATATCGCTCACTTGCAATTTGCCTTGTGTTATTGTTCCTGTTTTATCAAAAGCAACAATATTAACTAGACCCATTCTTTCTAAAGCTTCACCTGATTTTATAAGAACACCATTTTTTGTTGCTTGACCTATGGCCGCCATAATTGAAGTTGGAGTTGCAAGGGCCAAAGCACAAGGGCAAAAAACAACCAATATCGTAACAGCTCTTATAAGAGCATCATCTTTTCTTTCAAGTATAAAGGCGAAAATACAATAGGTTATTATGGCAATTATACAAGCAGTAGGCACCAAATCGCCTGCCCATTTATCAACAATTTTTTGAGTAGGGGCTTTATGTTTATCAGCCTCTTCAACAAGGTTGATCATTTTTTGTAAGGAAGAATTTGAGAATGATTTTGATACTTTAATATCAACAGACCCAAAGCGATTAATAGTTCCTGTAAAAACTTCATCGCCTTGTTGTTTGTCAATAGGTAAGGATTCGCCGGTCATTATGGATTGATCAACAGTTGTGCTTCCGTGAATAATAATACCATCAGCTGCAAAGGCTTCACCCGGAAGAACCCTTATAATATCATCTGTTTTGATTTCTTCGGCATCAACCATTTCTTCGTCAAATTTGCCGTTTTTTTCAATAATTTTTCTGCCTTTTGTAGGAACTAAATCAAGAAGTAGTTCAATCCCCTTTTTAGCTTTTTCAACAGTTCTGTCTTCAAGCCATTCCCCGATTGCCATAATAAAAGCAACTTCACCTGCCGCAAAAACATCACCAATATAAATTGCAGCAAACATAGCTATTGTTATGAGCAAAGGGGAGGTTATTCGCATCTGTGAAGTATTTCGCACTGCTAAATATAAAAGCGGTGTGCCTGAAATAAGAAGTGAAACCCATGCAGGATTTATTGCAAATTCAAAACTTCCACCCATAATTGGAATAATGTATTCTGTAATGAAGCTAGCCAACAAAAAAATTCCTGATATACAAATCATAGGAATAGAATTTAGTTTGAAAATATAATTCTCCACGGCGGTTTCCTTTTATTATATTGTTTTAGAAAATTGATTGAGGGCTAAAATAAGCTCTTTGATTGTTTCATCTTCTTTGCCATGTTTTATTCCATCAAGCACACAATGATGCATATGCCCCTCTAAAATAACCTGCCCTGTTTTATGAAGTGCAGATTTAACGGCACCTATCTGGATAAGAATATCAGCACAGGGTTTATCTTCTTCAACCATTTTAGAAATGCCACGCACTTGCCCTTCTATTTTTTTTAAGCGTTTTTGTATTGCTTCAACATCCATACATTGTTTCATTGCTATTTCCTTTTTGAGATTTTATTTTATACCATATACCCCTATGGGGTATAATGTGTTGAAAGTTATTTTTTGTCAAGAAATTTTTTAACAAAAAAAGGAAAATAATGATTTAAAATCAAATTTTCCTTTAAGTGCTTTATGTTTTGAAGTAATTGTAAAAACTAAAAACTTTGTTTAGAAAATCCAATTATTTGAAGCGAACAATTTCAGAAATATCTTTTCTTGGCGATGAATTGATTGTTTCATCAGGGTAACCAAAAGTAATTACAGTTCCAACTGTTTCATCTTCAGGAAGGCCAAGAATTTCAGATATAGCTTTATCATCAATAACGCCAAAAATACAAGTGCCTATTCCTTTTTCATAAGCAGCCAAGCAAAATGTTTGGCAAGCAATTCCTGCATCAAACATTTCCCAGTCATTTGATTTTGAAGTTGCAAAATCATCTTTTTCAAGATCAAGTTTGCCACTTTTTCCTTTTACAAAACTAAGAACCAAAATATTTTTTGCATTTTCTAGGGTTTTTTTATTATAAACAAATCCATTCACACCTTTTTCGGCAATTTTTGCAATAATTTCCTCATCGGAAATAAAGTTATAGCGTGCAATTTGATAATTTGCCCATGAAGGAGCGAATTTTGTAAGCTCCATAACCTCATTAAGCACTTCTTGGCTTACAACTTCGTTTTTGTATTTTCTTATGCTTCTTCTACCTGTAATTAGTTCTTTTGCGTTCATATCAAAACTCCTTAGTTAAAATTTGTTATACCTTAAGTATATATAAAATACTATAAAGTGCAATTATGGATATTAATGTCAGTAGGGATAAATTTGTCCGTGCTTTTAATTGCAAAGAATTTTTGCATAGCTAAACCTTTTATTATACTTGCCGCCCCAGATTGTAAGAGCTTCAAGAATAGGCAAAATTTCAAGGCCTATTTCGGTAAGTGAATATTCTACACGCAAAACTTTTTCTTCAAAAACTTCTCTTGTGATAATTTTTGCATTTTCAAGTTTGCGTAATTCACGTGAAAGCACTCTTTCACTCATAGAAGGAATTAATCTTTTTAATTCTCCATAACGAAGTTTTTTTTGCATGCCTATATGATAAATCAAAATAGGCTTCCATTTTCCGCCTATAATATCGAGCGTTAGTTCCATATTACAGTTAAAGAGCTTGGGTGTTCCCATTATTTTTTCCTAATATTTTTTATTGAACTTTGTTTTTTCTCTATCTATAAAACTATATTATTTTTATCAAAACAAAAACATTAAGTAAATCCATATTTTCTTCATAAAAAAAGGCTGGATAAAGAAACATACCTTTCAAAGTTAAAGTCTGTTTTTTTCATATAAGCAAAACCCGTAACAATCAGCTATTTCTTGACATAATTATAATTCTATAATAATAATAAATATAGTTTTATAAGTTTAAATTTAACATAAATGAGGTAAAGCAATGCAATCAAATAACGCATTATCAAATTTAAAAAGTCGCTATAGAGCAATTTTGAAAAAGTGTAATCTTCTAAACACCTTTGGTTCGCTTGCTGTGGCAAGTGCGTTTGTTGCGTTAACAGCAAATACCTTACTTGCAGCTTCAACTCAATTAGATGATATTGCTGCACAAAATGTTTTCGGCAACCATGAATCATTGGAATTCAGAGGAACTGCAACAACTGCCGTTGTCCAAGATGGAAGCTCCCTCACGCTTACAGGTTCAGGAAATCTTATCATTAAAAGTGATGGTAATTTGGGAGGAATAACTTTAGGAGATAACACCACCTTGACATTGGATAACAGCTGGGGAGGTGATATCGGAGATCTTAGTTTGACTGATAGTGCTACAAGTAATATTGTATTTTCTGATACAGATGTTTATGAATTTGAGCGAGTCAGTTTAAACAACAGCACTCTCAATATTGCTGAAGCGAACTACCCTTCTGGTGGCACAAGCATGTCTTCATTGGTTGGCAAGGGAACTATAAACTATACTAATGGCGAATTAAACATTGATAACAAAATAACCAACGAAGCTGAAGGTATTACTGTCAATACTTCAAAATTAGAGTTGTTTGGAATAGAAGAAGGGGCAAGTGTTTATATCAACACAGAAATATTTGCTGCTTTTGAAGCTATTTCCCTTGCAGAAGATTCATCAATAACATCTACTGCAAGCTATGATGAGCTATACAATGTAATACTTGGTGCACCCCTTATTTTACAAGACAGTGCCTCTTTTACGGCAAATGTTATTACAGTCCCCGACTTAAACGTATTTGCAACAAGTGCGAATGCGAATTTAGATCTTGGAGTATTGGGATTTGCTGATTTTATAAACGGATTTCAAAGCGCAGAAGCCCTTTTTGTAGGAAGAGAAAATAGGGCTACTGATGTAAATGGCTTTGCTATTGCACAAGTTGACGGTTTTATTAGTATTGAAAATAGTGGCGTATTGATAGAACTTCAACCTGATATAGAAGTAATAGAAGACGGTGTGCTTGTTTTGGGTAATGTGAGCACAAATATTGTTGCAGAAAATAACAAAGCTATTGCTTATATAGGTGCAGTGCAAGAAAATCTCTATGCCAGTCGTGGTACTTTAGCCTCAAGTAGTTTAATTAGCTCATTTAACCTTGCTAATGGCGGATTAAATGTCGGCTCAAGTGTAGGTTTAGCCGCAAACACTCTTTCCTTAGGTTCTTCCGCTGTTTTGGTGGCAGATGTTACTGATGTTGTGCCAAAAACCGTAACAAACGGAGTTGTAGGCACTGAAACAGCAGGAGCGGATGAATTGCAATCACTCATAATCAATGCTACAAATGTTGATATTCATACAAATACAGCAATAAAATTGTATGATTCTGACGGCTTGCAGGATAGTACAGCTTACACTCTTATTTCAGATATAACAAATTTCACCCAAGATGGCCAAACAGTAAGCGATATTGAAGCCACGCTTTCCGCTATTGAGCAAAATAGTGGCAATTATATCACAGAAGTAGATTTGCTACTTGACGGAACAAATTTAGAAGCCCTTATCACCAAAAAAGAAGTAGAACAAGTTTTCCCTGCTGTTAAACCATCAATAGGACTTACAATTGCTAATTATACAGGTGGTAATGCATTTTTTGATTTATTGCTTGATCCAAATAACACAACATCAGTTGAAGAAGCTCAAGAATATCTCACAAGAGGTATATCTTCTGACGGAGCAAACGGTGCTGTGCCTTTTATCAATCAAACAGTGAACTTAACAAGCGGAATTACAGTAGACCGCTCTACCTCAAGAAATATATTCTTCCTTGCGAATGCAGATAATAGTTCAGGTATGCCCGCAGGTTCTCAAGCAGGAATAGAAATGGTTGAAAGCGGTTTTGGTATGTGGGCATTACCAATGTATCAATATTCTACTCTTGATAATCTTGATTCAGCAGGCTTGACCTATAGCTATGATTCAGAAATCTATGGCATAAGCGGTGGACTTGATTATACTTTTGCAAATAATCTGCGTGTTGGTGCGGCTTTCCACATGGGCAAAGGGCAAGCAAGTTCAAGCTTTACGCATAATGATATTGATTATATAGGCACAGGTTTATACGCCGGGTATATTTATGAAAATTTCACACTTTCAGCTGATATTGCCTATATTGATTCAGCAAATAGTGTTGAACAAAGAAATGTTGGTGGCTCATTATTTTCTGATTATCACGCACAAAGCTTCTCAACCGGTATACGAGCTGAATATATTTATTCAATCAAAAATTTTGATATAATCCCGAATTTAGGTTTCAGATACAGTTATTCCACAACCGATGACTATAGAACAAAACTCTGGGGTTCAGCGGTCTTTGATAATGAAAGTGTTCACTCATCTGTTTATACTATTCCTATCGGCATTGCAGCAGCAGCTAGCTTTGATGTTGGCAATGGTTTCAAATTTAAACCAAGTGCAAGTATAGGTGTTAAATTTGCTTTTGGTGATTTGGATATGCAGCAAACTGTGCATGCTTACGGAAGCACACTCCCTATATATTTAGATACAGAACTTTATGATTCCGTTACCTATCAGGGGGCACTTGGATTAAGCCTTGTAAGAGATGACTTGACACTTTCCTTCGATTATACAATCGAGGCTTCAAAAAGTATGACAAGCCATAATGTGCATGCACTCTTCCGTTATAATTTCTAAATCTAATATAATAAAATTATGACTGATTATCATCCCTCAAAAAATGCAAAAATACTTTGGGCGGCTCCGTATTGCTTACATGACTCTATGAGCGGGGCCGCTATACAAATGAAGCTTATACTTGAACAATTGGTGCAAAAAGGTTATTCTTGCAAAGTAGTTTCTGCACTTATATTTGATACTCCCGAGGGTTTTAATTTTTTTCAAAGTTATGAAAAAAACATAGAAAAGAACAATCTTTGGTTAGAATTCAATGAAAAATCTATAAGATATTCCTATCTTAGAACGCAATCTTCCGCTCTTGCAAAAATGATGCGTGCTGAAGAAATTGAACTCTATCATAAATACTTAGAGGTTATTGCACAATTCAAGCCGGACATATTTCTTATTTATGGCGGCGGAATATTGGAATTATTCTTGATCAATGAATCTCATAGGCGTGGCATTAAAACAGTTTTACACGTGCCAAATGGGAATTACGCTGATTATAATTTCCCGAACTTAGATTTAGTGCTTACGGACTGTGCTTCAACTGCCAACTATTATTATCAATCAAATCGCGTAAATATCTTGCCGATGGGCACCTTTATAGAACCTGAAAAAGTGCTTGCAACATCTGAAAGAGAGAATACTTTTATCACATTTATAAATCCCAGCCCCGAAAAAGGTGTGGCACTTTTCTTGCGCATTGCCCTTATGGCAAAAGAAAAACACCCAAGTTGGAAATTTTTGGTAGTTGAAAGCCGCTATACATGGGAAAAAGTTATGCTTGAATTTGGCTTTGACCCTAAAACATTTACAAATGTTACTTTTGCAAAGCATACAAATAATATCAAACTTGTGTATGAAAAAACAAAAATTTTGCTTGCTCCCTCAGTATGGTATGAGGCTTTTGGGCGTGTTGCAGCAGAGGCTGTTTTAAATGGAATACCCGTTGTTTCTTCCTTGTCAGGTGGGTTGCCTGATGCTGTAAATAAGGGCGGGCTGTCAATCCCTGCACCTCAAAAATGCCATGAGGACTATCGCTATATCCCAACAGAAGAGGAAGCACAGCCATGGATTAAAGCTCTTGAAACAATTATGAATGATTACCCCAACTGGGAGAAAAGGGCTTTGGAAGCTTCAAAAGTTCACAATCTTGAAACAAGTACAAGCAGGCTTATTTCATATTTTGACGAAATGTTTCTCAATAAAGCAAGTGTTCACCCTCAATATTTTTTGAAGTAATTGGATAACATTATGCCAAAAAAATATTCTGAACTTGTTGCTCATTCCACTTTGGAAGAATACTATTTTCAAGTGGCAAAAATCACTAAAGCTCTTTCAAAGAAAGGCTTTAGCAATCCGCAGGATAAAGACTATCGTCTTCTTGCAAAAGAGCTTGCAAAGAAAAATCCGCCCCTTATTATCCCCTATGTAGAAATAACTGTTTCTGCACAATGTACTTTGAAATGTGTTGATTGCTCAAACCTTATGCCGTATTACACAAAAGCGAATGAAATGGATTTAGAGGCATGCAAGCAATGGGTATTCAAATTTTTAGAAGCGGTTGATCATGTGCTTATGTTTCGAGTGATGGGCGGTGAAGCTCTTATGCAGAAAGGTTTACTTTTTTTTCTTGAGTTTTTGAAAAGGCAAGCAAAGATTGAACATATTCAAATAGTAACAAACGGCACGCTTCCTCTTACTAATGAGCAAATAATGTTCTTGGCAAATAATAAGCATTTTTCTTTGGCAATCAGTCATTATCCAAAATCTGTCGCAAGCCATTATCAAACTTTGATTGCTCAATGTATTCAGTATAATATACAAGGTGTTACAAGTGATGAAGAAATGGAATGGCTTGATTATGGTGATTTAGAAAAAAGAGGAAGAATAAAAGAAGAAAATGAACAAATATATAGTGATTGCTTACAAAATTGCAGACATATCTGGCAGGGGGAACTGCATGTGTGCCCACGCTCAGCCCACGGTATGGAACTGAATTTAATCCCTCGTGATTCAAAATATTATGTAGATTTAATGCATAATGATATACAAATAAGAAGAAAACAAATACGTGAGCTTTATGATGTAACATCTATAAGTGCTTGTGATTATTGTAATGCTCCACAAGAACGTAAAAATATAGCTGCTGCTAAGCAAAAAATACAGTAAGTTTTGTTTTCATTCCAATTTCTTGTGCCTTTCAAGTTTTGTGCAAAATTGAAACGGAGTGAGAAAAAATGATTGACGAGATGAAAAACTTGCAAAGTAAAACCAGATGTGATAAAATTAAAAAAATATATTTAAAAATAAAAATTAATGGTAGGTACATTTTATGACATCATTTTCTTACATTTTGAAAGATGAGCAAGGCATTCATGCAAGACCGGCCGGGCTTTTAATTAAAGAACTACAAGCTTTTTCATCAAAGCTTACAATTCAAAAAGGTGAAAAAAAGGCAGATGCCAAGAAACTATTTGCAGTTATGGCTTTGGCTGCAAAAAAAGGCGATGAGCTTATATTCACTGCTGAAGGTGAAGATGCAGAAAAAGCATGTGCAGTTGCAAAAGATTTTTTAGAAAAAAACTTATAATTAGTCATAGATAGCTTTCACTTCTAAATAATGGAATGAAAGAATAGTTTATTATCATAGTGTAAATTATAGTAATTCACCTATAGAAAACTGTTATATAAGTTATAATAATTAAGGAAAATTTATGATTAAATTACAAGGAAAAGGCGTTTCAAAAGGAATTGCTATAGGAAAACTTTATTTTGCCTCTCAACTTGATTTAAATATTGCATTTTCAACTACAGGCAATGTTGAAGCTGAATTATTGCGTTTTGAAAATGCAAGAGAAAAAGCTATTGAGCAACTTGGAATAATTGGTGAGAAAACAAAAGAAAAACTTGGTGAAGAAAATGCAATGCTTTTTGAAGTTCATCAAATGATGCTTGATGATATGGATTATCGTGATGTTATAACCAATGAAATTTCATCAAATAAAGCGGCGGCAGAATATGCTGTAAGCGTGTCTGCTAAGCAATTTGCACAAATGTTTTCAGAGATGGATGATGAATATATGAAAGCTCGTGCACTTGATGTGCAAGATATTTCACGCCGTGTTATTGAAATATTGCTCAACAAGCAAAATGCTGAAAATATAGACGAAGCAAGAATCTATGCAGGCCCTGATTTTACACCGAGTGAAACTGCACAATTTAATCGTGAAAAAGTTCTTGGCATAGCCACAGCACAAGGCAGTAAAAATTCACATACAGCAATTTTTGCACGCACGCTCAGCCTGCCCGCTATTATTGGCTTAGCAAGTGAGTTAGATGAAAAATACGATGGTTTTCTTGCAATCCTTGATGGCGAAACAGGGGAAATGATTATTGACCCCGATGAGGCAACACTTAAAAGTAAAAAAGAAAAGAAAAAATTTCTAGAAGAAGAAACAGCAAAACTTGAAGCTTTTAGAGGTAAAAAAACCCTTACTAAATCCGGGCGTGAAGTAAAACTTTATGCAAATATAGGCAGTGCGGCGGATGTTGACGCTGTATTGAAAAGTGATGCCGAAGGTATTGGGCTTTTCCGCAGTGAATTTCTTTATTTAGAAAGCACAGATTTTCCAACCGAAGAAGTGCAATATAAAGCATATAAAGAAGTTGTGGAAAAAATGGAAAATAAACCTGTTATTATTCGCACACTTGATATTGGTGCCGATAAACAAGCGGATTATTTCAATCTTCCAAAAGAAGAAAATCCTGCTATGGGCATGCGTGCTATACGTATTTGCCTCACTCAGCCTGAAATTTTTAAAACGCAATTGCGTGCGATTTATCGTGCATCAGCACACGGGAATGTGTATGTTATGCTTCCGATGATTATTTCTGTTGACGAAGTTGTGCGTTCCAAGAAAATTGTAGAAGAAGTCAAGGCCGAACTGAGAAAAGAAAATATAGCTTTTAGCGAAGATGTTCCACTTGGTATCATGATTGAAACACCTGCAGCTGTTATGATAAGCGATCTTCTTGCAAAAGAAGTTGATTTCTTTAGTATGGGAACGAACGACCTTACGCAATATACACTTGCAATTGATAGGCAAAACGAAAGCATTTCTGAATTTTCAGATACGCATCACGAAGCTATTTTGCGAATGATAGAAATGATGTGTAAAAATGCACATGATAATGGTATTTGGGCAGGTATTTGCGGCGAATTAGCCTATGATATAAGGCTTACTGAATTTTTCAATAAAGTGGGTTTAGATGAATTATCAGTAACACCTTCTGCTGTTTTAGCCTTGCGTGAAAAAATATCACAAAGTTAAAACATAGTGAAAATAAATAATATGACCTCTGTATAACAGCTATACAGAGGTCTTTTTATATTTCTAAAGTGATTTCTTTTCTTTTTTGATAGAAATAAAGTTCTGTAAAACCAATTTCCTTTAATAATGCAAGGGCTTGGTCAAAACATCCCATATAGTCAATGCTTGTGTGGGCATCACTGCCAAGTGAAATTTTTCTTCCCCCGCACGAGTGATAGAGCGTGAAAATATATTTCAAATACGAACTGTCTTTGTGTCTATATAAAAAGCGTGTGTTAAATTCAAGTGATTTGTTTTTTTCAATGACTAAATCAAGAACTTGCAAAAGCTTATCTTTGTGTTTTTCAATCTGAACTATGCCGATATACCTTAATATAAAATCAATATGCCCAACAATGTCAAAGCAGGAAATATTTTCTAACATGTTGATATAAAGGTTTAAATACTTCTCATAAGCTTGGCCTGCACTGAGATTCTTTAAAAAGGTTCTTGTTGTGCAATCTGCTATTTCATCTTCATGGATTGACATTATAATCACATCATAATCATTTGACTGAGCTATAGTTTCAATATCTTTTATACGTGAATATTTATAACCAAATTCAACCCCTTTTAAAAATGTAAGCGTATGATATTTTTTTTGATATTTTTTCAAAAGCTCGTCTTGCAAAGCTAAATTGTAGATATCGTCAAAGCCAAGGGACGTGCAAGAAAGGTCTAAATGCTCTGTAGTAACAAAGTGTGTGAGCCCTTTTTCGATGGCCAGATCAATATAATTTTCTTGTTTTTCGCTGCAATCGCTTGAAAGAAAGGAGTGTAGGTGCTGATCGTAGATTTTCATAACTATCCTAAAAAAATGATGTTAATGCTGTCAATTGAAATTATAAAGCATAATTACATAGAAAACAAGCGAGGAAATAGTACAAAAATTTATATAACAAATTTTTTTTGACAAAATCTAGAAAAAAAATTATATGTTTATATATCTATTCAGGCAGTTTGTAACAAAACGTCATTTATGAATTTATGAAAACAGCCTTTGCTAATGAATTTTGCTTTGTAAGGAGTTTATATGTGTGGAATTATTGGATATACTGGTTTCCAGCCGGCTTTATATATAGCGGTTGAAGCTTTAAAAAAGTTAGAATATCGCGGGTATGATTCAGCAGGGATAGCATTTATTGAAAATCATAAATTCAGGGCGATTAAAGCTTCAGGGAAATTAGAAAATCTTGAAAAAGAAGTGCACAACGAACTTCATTTGCCAATTACATGCGCAATTGGGCACACAAGGTGGGCAACGCATGGCGAACCTACGGTTGAAAATGCACACCCTCATATCGATAATACAGGTAGGCTTGCCCTCGTTCATAACGGTATTATTGAGAATTACCTTGAATTGAAAGAATATTTGAAAGACTATGGTATTGAATATAAATCCCAAACCGATACAGAAGTATTGGTAAATTTTATTGCACATCATATTGAAAAAGAAGGTGATATCGAAAAAGCCTTGCAAGTTGCTTTATCAAAAGTTACAGGTGCTTATGCACTTGTTATTTCAGATTTAGAAGTGCCGGGTAAGCTGTGGGCTGTAAGGCAAGCGGGACCAATGCTTTTAGGTGTTGGGCAAGGGGAGTATTTTATTGCATCTGATGCACCTGCCTTTATTTCTTGGACAAAAGATGTTGTTTTTATCAATGAAGGTGAACTTTTATCTTGCACTTCAAAAGGTTATACATTGAAAAATCTTTCCGATTTGTCTGAAATTAAAAGAGAAGCGGTTACTTTGAAATGGGATACTGTTTCAGCACAAAAAGAAGGTTATAAGCATTTTATGCTTAAAGAAATTTTTGAACAACCCCGTGTTATTGAAGATTGTTTACGCTCAAGGCTTGTTGGAAATAAAGTTGAATTGCCCGAACTTGATAACTTGCCAATTCCGCGTCGTATTCATATAGTAGCGTGCGGAACTTCTTATTATGCTGCTTTGTGGGGCAAAGATATTATTGAAGAATTATCGGGTGTTGCGGTAAATGTAGAGCTTGGTTCGGAATTTGCGTTCAGAAAACCTGCTTTTTTTGATGATGAATTTATGCTTTGCCTTAGTCAAAGTGGAGAAACTGCAGATACTTTGGCAGCTCTTCGCAAGGCAAATAATTCAAATGTGCAGACAATTGCAATCTGTAATGTGCTTGGTGCTTCACTTGCAAGAGAGGCAAATGCAACCCTTTATACGCATGCAGGGCCTGAAATTTGTGTGGCATCAACAAAAGCAATGATAAGCCAGCTTCTTCTTTTACTTTTAATTGCGATGTATTATGCACAAAAGAAAGATTTGAATCATGAATTGGTTGCAGAATATATTAAGGGCATAAACGAATTATCAAGCACTTTAGAAAAAGAATTGCCAAATTTAGCAAAAAAAGCCGAAGAATTATCTGTGCATTACTATAAAGAAAAGCATTTCTTCTTTTTAGGCAGGGGCTATCAATATCCACTTGCTTTGGAAGGTGCACTTAAAGTGAAAGAATTGTCATATATTCATGCAGAGGGTTATTCTTCAGCGGAAATGAAGCATGGTCCTATTGCACTTATTGATAATGAATTCCCTTCTTTTATTTTGGCAGCAAATGACCATTTATTTGAAAAAGTTCGTTCTAATACAGAGGTTGTTCAAGCAAGAAGAGGCAAAACGGTTGTTTTAACAAATGTCAATGCCCCTATTACCGCAGATAATAAATGGGAATTACCTTTAACTCAAATCCAACCACTTCAGAGTTTCTTGATTTTACCTGCACTACAGCTTTTTGCTTATCATATAGCAAATCAATTAAATCTTGATGTTGACCAACCGCGAAATTTAGCAAAAAGCGTTACAGTAGAGTAAATTACTATAATCTACTTGCAACTTATACGTTTTTCATCTATAGATTTAAAAAAACTAAAATGCTTTCCAAGGGTAAGCAACAATTATAATTAATAAAAGGATAGTAATTATGAAGCAAAGTTTACAGAAGTTCGGTCGTTTTTTAAGCGGCATGGTTATGCCAAACATTGGTGCATTTATTGCGTGGGGCCTAATTACAGCATTATTTATTCCTGTTGGGTGGTGGCCTAATGAAGAATTGGCAACAATGGTTGGGCCTATGCTTACCTATTTACTTCCTCTTCTTATAGGCTATACAGGCGGTAAAGTGATAGCGGATGTAAGAGGTGGTGTTGTTGGTGCTATTGCAACTTTTGGTATTATTATGGGTGCTCCTTCCACTCCTATGCTCTTAGGTGCAATGATTATGGGGCCACTTGGTGGTGTTGCTATTAAGGCATTTGATAAATCTGTTGAAGGCAAGATTCCTGCCGGTTTTGAAATGCTTGTAAACAATTTTTCTTCAGGTATTATAGGAACTATTGTTGCTATAATAGCATTTTATGCTGTTGGGCCGATGGTTGAAGCCGGCACAGCTATGCTTGGCAGTGGCGTTGCTTGGCTTGTTGAAAAAGGAATTTTACCACTAACTTCTATTCTGGTTGAACCTGCAAAAGTTCTTTTCTTGAATAATGCTATCAATCATGGTGTATTTACTCCACTTGGTGCTGAACAAGTTTCAGAAGCCGGAAAATCCATATTCTTCATGATTGAATCAAACCCCGGACCGGGTCTTGGTTTATTGCTTGCTTATATGCTTGTTGGTAAAGGTTCTGCAAAAACAAGTGCTCCCGGTGCTGCAATTATCCACTTCTTTGGTGGTATCCATGAAATTTACTTCCCATTTGTTTTGATGAATCCAGTTCTAATTCTTGCCATGATAGCAGGCGGAGCAACAGGCGTTTTTACAATTGGTGCTCTTGGTGGCGGCTTAACAGGGCCTGCGGCACCAGGTAGTATTTTTGCTGAAATGCTGATGACTCCTTCAGGCTCTTATTTTGCCAATATTGCAGGTATTTCACTTTCTGCAGTTGTTACTTTTGCATTGGCTGTTGTTTTATTGAAAATGTTTGCTAAAGATTCTGACGGTGAAGACTCAATGGAAGTAGCTACAGCGAAAATGGCTGATATGAAAGCTGCGTCTAAAGGTGTTGAATCAGCTCAAACTGCTTCTGTAAGTGTGCAGTCAAGTGCAAGTGATTCACGAATTGTAAAGAAAATTATATTTGCTTGTGATGCCGGAATGGGCAGTAGTGCCATGGGTGCAACAAAATTACGTAAAAAGTTAAAAGACGCGGGTTATGAAAATATTGAAGTTCATCATTCGCCTGTAAGTGAAATTCCAACTGATGCTGATGTTGTTGTTACGCACAATCAATTAGGTGAGCGTGCTAAAAACGCAAATCCTACAGCACATTTAGTGCTTATAAGCAATTTCTTGAGTGCTCCTGAATATGACGTATTATTAGGGCAATTAGAAATTAAAGACGGTGTAGTTCACGGCAAGTTCTAAGAAAATATTTATAAAAGCATTTTTACTTGTAAGCAAGTTGAAATGCTTTTGTTTACACAAAAAAATAATGGGAGAATACAATGTTAAAAGCAGAAAATATATTACTCGGTCAAAAAGCAGCACCAAAAGAAGAGATTATCAGGCTTTGCGGCAGCCTTCTCAATAAATCAGGCTATGTTGAGGAGCCTTATATTGAAAGTATGATTGCACGTGATGCCGGCTTTTCTGTTGCTATTGGAAATTTGATTTCTATTCCGCACGCTGAAAAAGAAGCAGCTTGCTATATTAAAAAAACCGGTATGTGCGTTCTTACTTATCCTGACGGTTTGGATTGGGACGGCACTCCTGTAAAATTAGTGATTGGTATTGCGGCTTTAGGTGATGAACATCTTGAAATTCTTTCAAATATAGTAGAAACATTGGAAGAAGAAAGTGATGTTGAAGCTTTAGTTGCTGCAAACAGCGTTGAAAAAATTATAGAAACCTTTACAGGGCAAAAAGCATAATATATGATTATCACTCTCACACTTAATCCCGCTTTAGATAAAACCGCAAACATTGCCCCACTTGTGCCGGGCGGACTTAATCGAATTGAATCAAGCACGATTGATGCCGGCGGTAAAGGTATAAATGTTTCAAAGTTGATTAAAACCTTGGGCGGAAAAAGCATAGCAACAGGCTTTGTTGGCGGAAGTACAGGAAGTGCACTTCTAGCAATGCTTGATGAACTTTCTTTAGTGCATGATTTTATTAATGTAGAGGGTACAACAAGAATAAATCTCAAACTTCTTGATAAAGTCAATGGTATTACAGAAGTGAATGATCCGGGTGTTCAAGTAACAAAAGAAGAAGAAGAAGCACTTTTAGCTAAACTTTATTCCTTTATAGAAAATACGCCCGAGAACGCAAATGAGAAAACCTTATTTGTGCTTGCAGGCAGTATGCATAAAGACGCAAGTAAAGACTTTTATAGAGAGTTGACAAAAAACTTGAAGAAAAGAAATGCACAAGTTTTTGTTGATGCAGACGGTGAAGCCTTTAAAGAAGCGTTAAAAGCTGAGCCTGATTTTGTAAAACCAAATAAAGAAGAGCTGTTACGACATTTTGCTGTTGAAAAAGACGTAACAGAAGATGAGCTTATAAACCTTTGCAGAGAACTTATAAAAATGCATAATGTGGGTATGGTAGCACTCTCTTTAGGGCATGAAGGTGCAATCTTTGTAACAAAAGATAGATGTGCAATTGCTCCTGTATTAAAGGTGAAAGTTTCATCAACAGTTGGTGCGGGCGATAGCATGGTCGGTGCTGTAGCTTATGCATTTGCGAATAATTTAAGCTTTGAAGATACAATAAGATATGCAATGGCTTGCAGTGCCGGCGCTGTAACAACTGAGGGCACAAAAGCACCTTCTATTGAATATATAAATACTTTACTTAAAGAAGTGAAAATTGAGTATAAATGAAATAATTATTGACAAATAAGAAGGAAATCTTAAT
>CAYJHJ010000009.1:0-16846 GCA_964370095.1 uncultured Desulfovibrionaceae bacterium
ATCTAAAGCTTCTTGAAGAAAAATAATAATATTAAAATGTTTAATTGTAATACTAAAAGGCAAGCTTGAAAAAAGCTTGCCTTTTATGTTATGATAGCAAAAGATAAAAAGCCTAAAACTATCCCTATTATAGCACCTGCAAGCACATCTGAGGGGTAATGTTCACCAAGATAGATTCGTGAAAATGAAACTGATAGTGCAAAGAAAAGTACAAAATAAAAACCTGTAATTCCAAAAAGATAAAAAAGGCTAACTGCTATAAATGATGAACATGTGTGCCCTGATGGAAATGAATAATCTTTTTTTGGATTTTTTGATTTATTTATAGATAATTGATTTGCAAACTCAGGCCTTGGCCTTGCTATTAAATTTTTTAGCAAAAAATGGCAAAGAATAATATGAAGAATTAGTGCAAAGACTATAGCTTTGCCAAGTTCTCTTGTGTCCGGAAAAAATGAAAAAACAAGAGCAACAAAAAACCATATTAAACCCCTGTTGCTCAAGGAGGTTAATTTCAGCATAATACAATCAAAATGCCTCTGCCTCTTTGTTTGTAAATAAAGGAGAAAAGAATATTCTTTTTCTTGAAAAGTTTCTAAAAAAGTTGAAATTTTCACTGCTTGATAATTACTCCAAGTTTTATAGTCAGCTCTTTGTTATATTGGCAATTATGGTAAGTTTAGTCAATACTTTTAATATGCTTCTGTTTTATAGTATAAAATTTAAACTTGACAAAAAAAGATATTATTTTTAGATTTTAGCAAATAAGAAAATATAAAAATTCTATAAGGAGGAAAAATGCTTAGCAATACAAATCTAACATGTGAAGACTATGATAAACTCACTGAAATATATAAACTTTTTGCTTGCACTACAAGGCTAAAAATACTTACTCATCTTGCCAATCATGGTGAATCAAATGCTTCGATTTTGGCAGAAGCCTCGGGATTAAGCAATTCTGCGGCAAGCCATCAGCTTAAAGATTTAAAAGCAGCACGCATAATAAAATCTCGCAAAGAGGGTAAAAGCGTTTTTTATTCGCTTGATGACCATCATATTCTTAGCATTCTCAAAACAGGAATAGAACATATTAAAGGAGAGCACTGCCATGTCTAGTGAACAAAGCTTTGCAGGAATTAAAGAAAAAGCAATACACAAAGAAGAAATTTTTCAAATGCCATCTTGTGCTTGCGGCTCGTGTGAAACAGGGAAAAATGAAGTTTTTGCAAACAAAGGGGCTCATGAAGGGCATACACATGATGATCACAGTCATGAAGAAATTGGAAATCTGAAAATATATTTCCTTCGCTTAGCCCTTTCGTTTGCAATTCTGCTCTTGCTTTGGTTTACAGATTATTTTGAAAACTATGCACTTTATATCTATCTTTTTGCCTATGTGCTTGCAGGGGCAGAAATCCTTTCAACAGCTTTGCAAAATCTCACCAAAGGTAAGTTGTTTGATGAAAATTTTCTTATGGCTATAGCGTCGGTAGGAGCCTTTTTGGTTGGTGAATACAGTGAAGCTGTTGCAGTGCTTATATTTTATGGTATAGGCGAATTTATGCAGAGTATGGCTGTTGCAAAATCAAAAAGAAATATTGAAGAATTGATGGATATTAAGCCGGATACAGCAAATATAAAAAAGGGTAATACATTTCAAGTAGTAAAGCCTGAAGACGTGTGTGTGGGCGATATTATTATAGTAAGGCCGGGTGAAAGAATCCCTCTTGACGGTGAAGTTCTGCTTGGTACTTCATTTTTAGATACAAGAGCCTTAACAGGTGAATCATTCCCGCGTAAAGTGCAAAAAAACGATAGTGTTTTATCAGGTTCTATCAATAAAGATAGCGTATTAGAAATTGTTGTTAGAAAAAGCTATGGCGAATCAACAGTAGCAAAAATTCTAAAGCTTGTTCAGCATGCCAGTGCGAAAAAAGCTAAGAGTGAAAAATTCATAACAAAATTTGCAAGATACTACACTCCAATAGTAGTTGTTGCGGCACTTTTTATTGCTTTTTTGCCGCCTTTGTTTGGCTTTGGCACAGTAGGGGAATGGGTATATAAAGCACTTTCATTCCTAATTATTTCATGTCCTTGTGCTCTTGTGCTTTCAATTCCTATTTCATTTTTTGGAGGGATTGGCGGCGCTGCAAAGAATGGAATCTTGGTAAAAGGCGGAAACTATTTGGAAAGTCTTTATTCCGTTGATACGCTTATCCTAGATAAAACAGGCACTATTACAAAAGGTAATTTTAAAGTAAATGAGATAGGCATTGCTGAAAATGCTCAAATAACAAAAGAAGAATTGTTAGAGTTGGCAGCTATTTGTGAAGCAAACTCCACGCACCCTATTGCTCAATCTATTGTGGCAAAGTATAGCAAAGAAATTAATGTGAAAGCAGAAACACAAGAAATTTCAGGCAAGGGAATAAGAGCTAAAATTAATGGAGATACTATTCACTTGGGAAATGCTGCTTTACTTGAAGAATTAGGCATAAAAGAGCTTGAAAAATTTAACCAAACTGTTGTCTATATAGCAAAAAATACTAATTATATTGGTTATATACTTATTTCTGATGAGATCAAAGAAAGTTCCTATGATGCCATCAAAGAAATAAAGAAAAGTGGAGTTCAATCTTTGATTATGCTCACAGGCGACACAAAAGAAATTGCTTTGGAAGTTGCAGAAAAGGTGGGCATTAGTGATGTGCGAAGTGAATTGCTTCCGCAAGATAAAGTTGCAGAACTTGAAAATATTATGCTGAAAAATCAAAAAGATAAAAGAACAGCCTTTGTGGGTGATGGCATAAACGATGCCCCTGTGCTTACAAGAGCAGATATAGGTTTTGCAATGGGCGGTGTTGGCTCTGATGCGGCTATTGAAGCGGCGGACATTGTTATTATGAATGATGACCTTACAAAGATTGCAACAGCTATGAAGATTGCAAAAAAAACTCGTGCTATTGTTATACAAAATATTATTTTGGCACTAGGCGTGAAAGGTGCAATTATGATTTTGGCACTTG
Organism: uncultured Desulfovibrionaceae bacterium; assembly: GCA_964370095.1. GTDB lineage: Bacteria > Desulfobacterota > Desulfovibrionia > Desulfovibrionales > Desulfovibrionaceae > CAYJAZ01. Next base: position 3,027 of record CAYJHJ010000009.1, read on the forward strand.
CAGGCATCACTTCGATTTGGTTTGCAATTTTTGCTGATGTGGGCGTTGCTATTATGGCAATTTTGAATGCTATGCGTGCAATGATGGTGAAATAATATATAAAGCTTTGAAATTCAGGTTTTATAAGGGCTTATACTTCTAAATTTAATTTATCTATGCAGGAAGAAATTAATTCTTCAATAGTGCCTGAATTTTTAAGTTGTATACATGGATGTTTGATGGGAAGGCTTGCATTTGCAAGCCTTTGTTTTAGTTCGTCATTTCTTTCTCTTCCTCGTGAGTGAAGGCGTTTTTCAATGTCTGCAATGTTTGCTTTTATGCAAAGAATTTTCATGTGCGGATATATTTCTAAAGCTTTTTGTAAATAAGTGCGTGAACCATTAATAAAAAGTGTTTTACCCATTTCTAAATCATGCTCTATGCTTTTGGGAATTCCGTAAAGATTTTCATAGCTTTGCCAAGAAAGTGAAAAAAAGCCTTCTTTTTCTAGCCTTAGAAATTCTTCTTTTGAAAGAGAAATATCAAAACTCTTTGAAGTGCATATATTTTGTTTGCGTGTTACGTATCTTTGAACAAAAAGATATTTATTTCTTTTATTCTCTGAAATTTTATTATAAAGCCCGTTCAGTAAAGTATCTTTGCCAGAACCTGAAGCTCCTATCACATAATATAAATTGCTTTCCATTAAAAACCTCATTAGAAGCTTATTTCTGTCTATTGAAAAAATTACAAGAATATTTTTGAAATGTCAAAAAAATAATTTGAAATATTTTTATTAAATAGTTGAAAAAAGTGTAATTGTCTGTTATTTTATTTAGTAAAGTTCCGAATAAAGATTTTGAAATTATTGTATTGAAATTTAGCCATATTGGAGAGTGTATGTCTTTTCAAACAGCAATTCAGCTTCTTGGTGGTGTGGGCATATTTTTATTTGCTATAAAGCTTTTGAGTGATTCTTTGCAGGCTTTGGCTGACAATAAATTGCGCTCTCTTATAGCAAGCTTGACGAAAACCCCTCTTTTAGGTGTTTTGGCAGGAACATTTGCAACCATGCTCTTGCAATCAAGCTCGGCAACAACAGTTATGACAATAAGCTTTGTAGATGCAGGGCTTATGACGCTTAAACAGGCTGTCGGCGTGATTATGGGTGCTAACATCGGCACAACGGTTACAGGACAAATTGTTGCCTTCAATGTTAAAGATTTTGCGTATGTCTTTGTGATTGTGGGTGTTATTTTAAATCTGCTGTCAAAATCTCAAATAAAAAAAGATTTAGGCATTGGCATTTTAGCTTTTGGGCTTTTGTTTATAGGTATGCAAACGATGGAAAATGCCATGTATTTTTTGCGTGAACGCAAAGATATTTTTCTTATGTTTGCCGATAAACCCCTTTTAGGACTTGTGGCAGGTGCTTTATTGACTCTTCTGGTGCAATCAAGTTCAGCAACAATGGGTATTGCGATAGCTTTATCACTTCAAGGGCTTTTGCCTCTTGCTGCTGCAATGCCTATAATTTTAGGGGTGAATGTGGGCACTACCATCACAGCAATGCTGGCAGCAATAGGCACTTCACGTCAAGCACAGCAAACAAGCACAGCTCATGTTTTGTTTAATATGATTGCAGTTTTTATTTTTTATCCTTTAATGCCTTTATATATCCCCCTTATAGAAGAAACAGCAAATTCTGTTGCACACCAAATTGCAAATGCACATACTTTTTTGAATATTGCCAACACTATATTTTTCTTACCCTTTGTTACTCCTTTTACAAAATTAATCCGCAAGATTTTACCTGATGAAAAAGAAGTAGAAAGAATACAAGCAAGCAAGCTTGACCCCCTTCTTATTCAAACTTCCCCTATAAATGCAGTTGAAGCCCTTTATGATGAATGTAATCATATGGCTAAAATCACGCTTAAGCAATTTAATGCACTTGAAGAAATTCTTTTCAATGATTCAAAAGAGAAAATTGAATATATTCGTTCAAGCGAAAAGAAATTAAATGCTATCTATAACGATATCAACAATTTTGCTTCTTTATTAACGCAATCGACCTTGCCTGAAGAAATGAATGATTCAATCTATGACATACTTTCATACGCAAGCGATTTAGAACGCATAGGCGATAAATCAAGTGAGCTTATTATTTTTTATCAGGAAAGAAAGTCAAGCGAACTTGAAATGCCAAGCTCATTATTGAAGGTTTTGCATGATATGTTCATAGATTCTAGGCAAGTGTATAAACTTAGTTATTATATTCTTTCTAAAGAATACGATGAAAATGATGAAGAGGGAAATTCTGAAGTTTCTATGCGGCAAGAAATAGCAAGCCTGACAAAGAAATTAAAAACAAAGTCTTTCAAAGCTCTTATTATGCCGGAATTACGTGATAATAATTTAGATAAAAAACTAGAACATTCTTTCACTGAATCTGTAAGGATTTTAGAGCGTATAGCAAATAGGGCAAGCAGGTGGGTTGAATTAAATTAGAATGTGTTTCCAAATTATTTTGGCAATATGCCAGCATGTAGCAAAGCCTCTAAAACTCCGCCTGCTATGCTGAGGGATTTTCCTGAAATGGTTGAGCAACATTCAATTTCACACAATGGGTCAATTTCTCCGATTTTCATATTTTTGCTAACCTGAAAGCCATTTCTTAAAATTCCGCGAACAATTCCACTTATTGTTGCATTTATCAAAATAACATCATCATGCGTTGTCACAAAAGCAATTTCATCACCCTCATTAACATGATCGCCAATTCTTATTTTTGAAATAAGCACGCCATCACATGGTGCTCGTAAAAGCCTTTTAGTGGCATCTTCGCCCAGTTCTTTGGGGTCTCCGGTGTTTTCTATTGGTTTTCCATCATAAATACAGCGCCCTAAAGTGTGCCCGCCTAAGGTTTCTATAGCAACATCAACCTCATCAGGTGCTAAAAATCCGGGGCCTAAGCCTATAGTATAATAAGAGTCGTTTTTATAAGTGCCAAGGTTTTCTTTTGCCATAATGGCATCAACAACAGCACGTGCTTTAAAAAATTCAAGTTGAGAATAATTTACATCTACTAAAATAGGAATTATGCCTGCTTCCAAAAATTCTTTATAATTCTTAATATCTGATTTAACTGCTTGAATTCCTTCAACAATGCAAACATTGTCATACACAGCTTGAGCAAAAGAAACCCTATACCTTATGGCAGTTGGGTTTTCAATTTCTGTCATGATTACGCTATAACCGGCTCTCATAAGCCTAAAAGCAATTCCGCTTGCAATATCACCGGCACCTTTAATAAGAATTGGCATATTTTCCTCTAAAAAACTTAAATCAAATCATTTGTATTTAAAATGTATACCCATTAAATAGGCATGACAAGTTAATTTTTGAATTTGATTTTTTTTTATATATAGAGTATCAAGAAATATAGGATGTTATATGGAACAGTATAATTTATATGAAATTAATGGTATATTATTGGCGGGGGGGCTTTCTTCTCGTTTTGGCACATGTAAATCTGAGCTAAGGCTTCATGACAAAAGTATACTAAAGAAAACTTTTGAGTTATTGCAAAAATTTTGCCCACAAGTTTATATTTCATGCAGGGAAGAAAAGAAAATTGAGGGCTATCCTTGTATTTATGATAATTTTATATGTTATGCACCCATGGCAGGAATTTATTCAGCATTGGAATTTTTAAAATCACCCTTAATTGTGCTTTCATGCGATTTGCCTTTTATGGATGAGAAAATCATTAAAAAACTTATTGATGAAAGAAATAAAGCCCTTGAAAGTAATAAAAATCTTCATATGACAAGCTATAGAAAAGAAGGCACGCAATTTATTGAATCTTTGGTGGCTATCTATGAATATGAAAGCAAAAATATTTTTAAAAAAGCCTTGGAAGAAGGCAAGTTTTCTTTGAATAAAGCTATAAGAGAAGAAAATCGCCACGCAATAGACTATAATGAGGAAGAAGCAAGGGCTTTTTTTAATATCAACTATCCTAAAGACTTAGAAGAAGCTAAGAAGATTTTTCAAGTTTTGCCATAAAAACTTATATTTGACTTTTGCAAATTTACTCATTATTCTTAATTTTAGGGATTAAAATATAAGAAGGCAAAAACTATGAACTATGGAAATAGAAAGTAAAAAAAACACCAAGAAAAAAAGCCATAAAAAAGAATCATCTGACCTTGTTAGACTGATAGATATTTTAAACTCACTCCAAAAAAAAACAATAACTTTAGACGATGCACTTGAATTTATTCGAGATGTAACCTATGCACGCAGGGTGCTTTTAGTGCTTTTGTCGCCTGTTGACGGTGATTTGTATATTGAAGCTGCTTCAGGCTTATCAAGTGAGCAAAAGAAACAAGGGCATTATGTTGTTGGCGAAGGCGTTGTCGGTAAAGTTATACAGAGCGGAAAAGCCCTTTATATTGAAGATGCTGTGCATAATCCACTTTTTCTAAATAGAACACATGCGTGGAATGAGGTGGAAAGCATTTCTTTTTTATGCGTTCCTATCAAGCTTAATGACAAAGTAATTGGGGCACTTGGCATTGATAGAGCAAGTGCGGAAGTTATGAACCCCGAGCATGAAGAAAGGATGTTGTCTGTAATTGCAAATTCTTTCATCCCCTATATTCGCCTTCATCAAGACAATATGCAGCTTACGCAAGAAGATGAAGAAAGAAGAGAAAATTTACGTATTCCCTCAAGAAAAAAAGGCTTGAATGATCTTATAGGGAATTCCGAAGCCATGCAGACAATTTATGAAAGAATTGAGCAGGTTTCACCAAGTGCCACAACAGTGATGCTGCGTGGTGAAAGCGGAACAGGCAAAGAGCTTGTTGCACGCTCTATTCATGAAAACAGCCCAAGAAAAAATGAAAAATTTATTTCACTTAACTGTGCTGCCTTGCCTGAAAGCCTTGTTGAAAGCGAACTTTTTGGGCATGAAAAAGGAGCTTTTACCAATGCAATAGAAGCAAGAAAAGGCCGTTTTGAATTGGCTGATAATGGCACATTTTTCTTAGATGAAGTGGGTGAATTACCACTGGCTACGCAAGCAAAGCTTCTTCGCGTGCTTCAAGAAAAATCCTTTGAACGTATTGGCGGAACAATCAGCAGAAAAGTTGATGTGCGAATTATTGCAGCAACTCATAGAGATTTAGAAAAAATGGTGGAAGAGGGAACTTTCAGAAAAGATCTTTATTATAGATTGAATGTTTTTTCAATTTCTTTGCCTCCACTTCGTGAAAGAATAAGCGATATTGCTTTATTAGTTGAGCATTTTCTTAATAACTTTGCTAAAATGCAAGATAAAGAAAAGCCAAAACTATCTTTATCTGCAAGTGAAATGCTTGAAAGATATTCATGGCCGGGTAATATACGTGAACTTGAAAATGTGCTTGAAAGGGCAATGCTTTTGATAGGGCAAGGTAAATATATTTTGCCGCAACACTTGCCCCAAGAACTGCACAGCAGTGATTGCCAAGCAGGAAGCAATGAACAGGCGTTAAGAAAATCGAATACGAAACAGCCTATAAAGCATGCAGGAACTTTGCCGGAAAGAATTGAAGAGCTTGAAAGAACTTCTATTATAGAAGCAATAACACTTTCAAAAGGCCATATGGGGCTTGCTGCAGAAAATTTAGGCATAACCGAAAGAATTATGGGCGATAGAATGAGGAAATATTCTATCAACTACAAAGATTATCGTTAAATGAGAAAGCTTGTTCTTTCTTTTATTTATAAGAAAGCTTGCTGAAATTTTCTACCAAAAAGTAGTTTTTAGAGCGTTTATAAATGTCGCTCTAAAAGCTATTTTTTTTGATTTATTTTTTCTTGTATAAAATTATTCTTAATTTAATGTAATTTTTCTACCTTTTAGTATATTTAAAATCAGTTTTTAAATTAAAATTTAGCATAATTTGTTTGTTTTTCCAAAAAAGCAAAAAAAAGTTACTAAATAGTAGATTGTTTTGGGGGTTTGAAGTTAGTTTTTCTAAGTTCTCATTGTAATATATTGTTATTATTGATGATTTCTGCATTGGCATGCTTTATGCTTTATAGCAATCAGAAATAATAATAAAGGGATTGCCCGTGCATAGCATGGGAGTGTCTAAAAGGAGATAAGAATGAGCATGGAAAAAATGACAGCTTGCAAAGAGCAAATAAATTTAAAGCAATTATATGCGGAAGATACTTTTAATCTTCAGGTTATGCGTGAGCGTTTGCCTGCTGAAATTTATAAAAAAATGGAAGATATAGCAAAAAATGGTGCAACATTACCCCTAGATATTGCACATATTATTGCAAACGCACTAAAAGATTGGGCTATTGAAAAAGGTGCCACACACTTTACGCACTGGTTTCAACCAATGACAGGTTGCACTGCTGAAAAGCACGACACTTTCTTTTCTCCAAACCAAGAGGGTGTCGTAATTAGCAAATTTTCAGGCAAAACATTAATTTCAGGTGAGCCTGATGCCTCTTCTTTTCCTTCAGGTGGTATACGCTCTACTTTTGAAGCAAGAGGATACACAGCTTGGGATCCAACAGTGCCTGCCTTTTTGGTTGATGGCAAACATGGCAAAACCTTGCATATTCCATCTGTTTTTTATTCTTATTCAGGTGAAGCACTTGACAGAAAAATTCCACTTCTACGTTCAATCGAAGCTTTATCGAAAAGTGCAGTCCGTGTTTTACATCTTTTTGGCAAAAAAGATATTACACGTGTAAGTCCAATGGTAGGTGCTGAGCAAGAATATTTCTTGGTAGACAGCAAATTGGCTGCTTCCCGCCCTGATTTGCTTTTAACAGGAAGAACTCTTGTGGGTGCGCCAAGTCCTAAAGGGCAAGAATTGGAAGATCAATATTTCGGCACAACTCCTAAAAGAGTTATGAACTTTATGCAAGATTTGGAAGTTCGCCTATTTAGGCTTGGAATTCCTATCCATACAAGGCATAATGAAGTTGCACCGGGGCAATTTGAGCTTGCTCCTTTATATGAAGAAGCAAATATCGCAACAGATCATAATATGCTTACCATGAATATTCTAAAAGCAACAGCAGAAGAACATGGCTTTGTGTGCCTTCTTCACGAAAAACCATTTGCCGGTGTGAACGGAAGCGGAAAACATAACAACTGGTCAATCTGTGCTTCTGATGGCACAAATCTTCTTGATCCGGGTGATACTCCGCTTGAAAACGCACAATTCCTTGTTTTCTTGGCTGCAACAGTTCGTGCAGTGCATAAGCATGCAGATGTTCTTCGTTTAGGAACAGTAGGCGCAGGCAATGATCATCGCCTTGGAGCAAACGAAGCTCCTCCTGCTATTATTTCTACTTACTTAGGCGATCTTCTGACTGATGTAATCGAAACAATTATTAAAGGCGGAACTGAGCTTTCCACAAAGAAAAGTGGCATTGTAATAGGTGTTTCAGCCCTTCCTGAAATCACAAAAGATTATTCTGACAGAAACAGAACTTCACCTTTTGCTTTCACAGGAAATAAATTTGAATTCAGAACAGTTGGTGCTTCACAATCAATTTCACCGGTAAATATCTGCTTAAATACAGCAGTAGCTTGCGCACTTGATGATATTGCCCTAGCCTTAGAAGGCTATATGAAAGAAGGAAAAAATATCAATGAAGCTTTGCAAAGTTACTTGCCTATTCTTTTCAAAGAACACTCAGCAGCAATCTTCAATGGTAACGGTTATTCAGAAGAATGGAAAATTGAAGCTGAAAAAAGAGGTTTGTTAAATCTTTCAAATACAGTGGAAGCTCTTAAACGCTATTCAAACAAAGAGGTGATGGATGTATTCACTAAAACAAATGTTTTGAATGAAAGAGAGATCTTGGCTCGTCAAGAAATTTTATTTGAATCATACATCAAAAGTATCACTATTGAAGCAAATGTGCTTTTAGATATTTTGAAAGAAAAAGTGCTTCCTGTGGCACAAAATGCACAAATCAAGCTTGCAAAATTAGTAAAAACAACAAAAGAAACAGTGGGCGAAGCGGGCATTGAAGAAGAAATGTATACTACTCTTCGTGGCTATCACTTAGGTCTTTATCAAGGTGTGAAAGATTTAGATAAAGCATTAGAGAAACTTTGTTCGATTGAAGATGTTGAAGCTCAGGCAGATTTTGCACTCGACACTATCCTTAAAACAATGAATATATGCCGTCATTACAGTGATAATTTAGAACAAATTATTGATGATAAAGAATGGCAATTATCAAAATATGCTAATTTATTCTGGACACATTAATCCCTTTATTTTTCCGAATAATTAGCTAGAAACGCAAGTATTTTTAATACTTGCGTTTCGCCACATTCTCACATACACTCGAAAATATTTAAATATAAATTTTAAGGATATATGCTATGAATACTCGACAGCAAAATATATATAAAAATAATTCTCTTTACAATCCAAACGCCTATCCCAATCAAGAACACGATGCTTGCGGGGTAGGTTTTGTTGCTCATATTAACAATGAACCTGAAAGAAAAATTGTAGAATATGCACTTGCAGCTATGTCAAGGCTTACGCATAGGGGCGGGCAAGAAGAAGATAAGAAAATGTCTGATGGATCCGGAATACTTTTTCCTATCTCAAAAGAATTTTTTGCAAAAGAATTTCCTCAAATTTTAGGTGAAAAAAAATTATGGGGCTTGGGTTCTTTCTTTTTACCGCATGACAGTTTTTTACAAGAAACCTTACTTGAAAGTATAAAAAGTATTGCCCACAAATATCAATTTAAAATTGAAGCTCAAAGAGAAGTTCCCACTGATATCAATATCTTATCACGAAAAGTTTTGGCAACTCTTCCTGAGTTTATGCAGATTCTTTTTGTAAGCGAAAACACAAAAATAAATAAAGAAAATTTAGAGCAACACCTTTATATTCTAAGAAAGCAAATTGAAAAAGAAAGCATAAAGATTTTGCAAAAACATTCAGTGGATTTGTCAGCTTTTCATGTGGCAAGCCTTTCTTCTAAAAGTGTGGTATATAAAGGGATTTTGCCGGGTAAAAACCTTGGTACTTTTTACACAGACTTGGCAGATAAAGACTTTAAAGTTACTTTTGCAATTTTCCATGAACGCTTTAGCACAAACACAAAACCATCATGGCATTTGACACAACCCTTTAGACATATAGCACATAATGGCGAAATTAATACTATTCGTGGTAATAAAACGCATATGAGTATTAGGGAAAAGGCTCTTTCTTCAAAAATTCTCGGAACAAATCTTGAAGCTGTGCTTCCTTGTATTCATCCAAGCACAAGTGATTCAGGTGCTTTTGATAATGTTTTTGAGCTTTTATTGCAAGGTGGTTATGATATAAACCGTGCCATTACCACTATGATTCCCGAGCCAACTTTTGCTAATCATGAAAATGATGAATTTATCAATAAAAAGAATGCTTTCTATACTTATCATGAACCTCTTATGGAAGCTTGGGATGGGCCAACCACTATGGTTTATACTGATGGTGCAAGTAAGATAGGGGCTAGCCTTGACAGGAACGGGCTTCGCCCATGCAGATATTCCATCACAAAGGATAATATTATCATCCTTTCCTCTGAAGTAGGCGTGCTTGATTCTTTAGATAATGCTATGAATACAAGGCTTGAATATGTTGAGCATGGTCAGCTGGCACCAAGAACTTTGCTTCTTGTTGACTTTGACAAGAAAAAAGTTTTGCAAGATGTAGAAATAAAAGAAAATTTATTCAACACAGCAGACTATACAAAAATATTAAAAGAAAAACGTTTTGAAATCAAAGATGAAAAAAGCTATGAATATGAAAGCAAATTAGAAAATCTTCATTTTGTTGATTTATTTGGTTATAATGAAAAATCACCCGAAGCTATGCTAAGCTCAATGGTGAAAACAAAAGAAGAGCCTGTTGGGGCTATGGGGCTTGATGAGCCTTTGGCTGTGCTAAGCAAGAAGCCGCAATCTTTATTTAATTATTTCAAGCAATTATTTGCCCAAGTAACAAACCCCTCCATTGATCCGATACGTGAAAAGTTTTCAATGTCTTTACGATCAATCCTTGGAGGAAAAGCAAATTTATTTGAAGAAGCCGAAGAGCAAGCGAATTATTTTGAGCTTAATTCTCCATTTTTATTTGCTTCAACACTTGAACAAATTGAGGCAAATAAAGACTTAGATACGCATATTATAAATATCATTATGCCCTTACATTCAGGTTATGAAGGCTTTAGGCAAACACTTGATGATATTTGTGCTCAGGCAAAAAAAGCCGTGAAAAATGGTGCAAAAATTATTGTGATTTCAGATAAAAGCCTTACAAAAGTAACCATGCCTCTTCCTGTTTTGCTGGCTTTAGGTGCGGTTCATCAAGAACTTATTCATAATAATCTTCGTCATTTGTGTGATATTGTTGTAGAAACAGGCGAAGCCTATGAAGTGATGAACATGGCTTTATTGCTTTCATTCGGTGCAAACGCCATCTATCCTTATGCAGCATATGCAGCCATAGGAAATTATGTCGAGAAGAAGAAAATTAAAGAAGTTACAGATATTTCAACAGCCCTTTCAAACTATCATCAAGCACTTGAAAAAGGTTTATTAAAAGTTTTTGCAAGGCTTGGTGTTTCAACCCTTTCTTCTTTTATTGGTTCACAATCCTTTGAATGTATTGGTTTTAATGAAGATGTTATCAATAAATACTTCACAAACACTCTTTCACGCATAGGCGGAATTTCTTTAGAAGATATTCATACTGAAAATTACGAAAGATTTTTATCTTTTATCATTAATACGCATGAAACTTCAAAAAATAACAAGCATATATGGTCAAAGGAAGTATGCTCGATTTTAAGAAAATCAGTGATTGACAATGACTATAATTTCTTTAAAGCCTATTCAAAGCAGTTATGGGTGCAAGAAGAAGAAATTACGCTTCGTTCAACATGGAAATTCAAAGAAACAAATGCTCTTGATTTGAGTGAAGTGGAAAGCGTTGAAAACATAAGAGAAAGATTTTATTCAGCCCCTATGTCCCTTGGTGCTTTAAGCAAAGAATCGCACGAATGTATTGCTGAAGCTTTTAATAATTTGGGGCTTAATTCAAATTGCGGTGAAGGCGGCGAAGAAATCGAACGTTCACTTTCACGCGGAAGCGAAAAGGATTTATGCTCAAGAATAAGGCAGATAGCTTCCGGCAGGTTTGGTGTTACAGCAGAATATCTTGCTGCAGGTGATGAAGTGCAGATTAAAATCGCCCAAGGGGCAAAACCGGGTGAAGGCGGGCAGTTGCCGGCACATAAAGTAACGTCATATATAGCAAAAGTTCGACATACTAAAGAAAATGTCTCTCTTATTTCGCCCCCTCCGCATCACGATATTTATTCTATTGAAGACTTGGCTCAACTTATTTTTGATATCAAAAAATTGAGAAAAGGCCTTAGAGTTTCTGTGAAATTAGTGGCTCAAGCAGGCATTGGCACAGTTGCAGTTGGTGTTGTAAAAGCAGGGGCTGATTCTATTATTATTTCAGGGCATGACGGCGGCACAGGGGCTGCACCTCTTTCTTCTATCTATCATGTGGGCTTGCCTTGGGAAATTGGCTTGGCAGAAGTGCATCAAGCTTTATTGTCAAATGCTATGCGACATAAAGTGAGCTTGCAAACCGATGGGCAAATTCAATCAGGAAGAGATATTGTTACAGCCTTTATGCTTGGGGCTGACAGTGTTGCTTTTGGCACATCACTTCTTGTGAGCATGGGTTGTATACTTTGCAGGCAATGTTATAAAGGAGCTTGTCCTGTTGGAATTTGCTCTCAAGATGAAAAAATGAGAGAGAAATTTAAAGGAAAAGCCGAACATATAGAAAATTACCTCACTTTCTTAGCAAAAGAAACTCAAAGCTATATGGCGGATTTAGGCATTAAAACAGTTGATGAACTTATAGGGCAGGCACATTTATTTGAAACAAATGTAAATCTTTTGCCTAAAAAAGCACAAAATCTTGATATGACAGCACTTTTCCAGAATCTTCCCTATAAAAGAAGAGAGAAAAATATCTGTCGCCCAATAGAAATTGAAGACTGGGAAGATAAAATTTTCCAAGAGGCAATTAAAGCAGTTGAAAAACAAAAAGCACTTGTTGCAAAACAATGGCTTAAAAACACTGATAGGGCAACAGGCGTTGAAATTGCAGGGCTTCTTGCACTTTCCTATAAAGACTTTGAAGATGATTTTATCACCCTTGATTGCGAAGGAACAGCCGGGCAAAGTCTTGGTGCTTTTGCTCCAAAGGGGCTGAGCATTCACCTTAAAGGCAGTGCGAATGACTATGTGGGCAAAGGCCTTTGCGGTGGTATTATTTCTATAGAAGCAGAAAAAGGAAACGATTTTGAAAATCAATCGCTTATAGGAAATGTTGCTCTTTATGGCGCAACTTCCGGCAAGCTTTTTGTGAACGGAAAAGTTGGTGAAAGGTTTGCTGTCAGAAACAGTGGGGCTTTGGCTGTAGTTGAAGGTGTGGGCGAGCATGGTTGTGAATATATGACAGGTGGAACAGTTGTTATTTTAGGTGGTTGCGGCAATAACTTTGCAGCCGGTATGACAGGCGGACTTGTGTATATTTATGAAGAAAAGGAAAAAATGGCACGAAAAATCAATCCTGTAAATATAGCTGTGAAAGATCTTGAAAGTGAAGATATCACACAACTTAAATCACTTATAGAAGAGCATTTTAATGCATGCAAAAGCAATAAAGCAAAAACAATTTTAGAAAATTTTGAAAAGGAAAGCAAGAATTTCAGTAAAGTTGTTTATAGCAATTAAGAAAAAACATAGAATGATAGAAGCCGAATACTTAAAACTGTTCGGCTTTTGCTTTTCAAAAAGTTTTACAAAATTGTTTATTGAGAGCATAAAAAAGTCAAAACTTGACATTTGTGCCAAAAAAAGGCATTATTTCAAATCGACTTTAATTACTAAAAAAGCGAAAATCATGCCTTGGTATTTTTTTAAGGAGGAAATACTTTTATGTTTTTAAACAAATCATCTTTTTTTAAATCATGTGCCTTTGCGGCTTTGTTGCTCACCTTTGCAGGAACAGCATCAGCTGAAACAATCAAAATCGGCGTAGGCGGCGCTCATTCAGGTGAACTTGCTTCTTATGGTCTTCCTTCACTGAATGCTGCACGTTTAGTAGCTAAAGAATTTAACGCAAATGGCGGTGTTTTGGGAAAACAAATTGAAATTGTTGCCGCTGATGATCAGTGTAAACCTGAAGTTGCTCCTAATGCTGCAACAAGCCTTCTTTCTGAAGATGTTGTAGGCGTTATCGGTATGATTTGTTCAGGTGCTACTAAAGCAGCTTTGCCTATCTTCACAGAAGCAAATATCATTGCTATTTCACCATCAGCAACAACTCCTGACCTTACACTTTCAGGCGATAACCCAACTTTCTATCGCACAATTGGGCATGACCTTACACAAGCTGAAGTTTCTTCAAAATTTATAGCAACTTTAAAGCCAAAAACTATTGCTATTCTTCATGATAATGGTGAATACGGTAAAGGCTTTGCTGAAAGCGTAAAAGCAAATATAGAAACAAATTATCCTGAAATCAAAATCGTTTTATTTGAAGCTGTAACTCCTGGTGCTCCTGATTATTCTTCAACAGCACGTAAAATCCGTAAAGAAGGTGCTGAATTCTTGGTTTGGGGTGGTTATCATCCAGAAGCTTCTAAAATCATCAACAATATGCGTGATTTAGAAATTGAAATTCCAATGATTGGCCCTGATGGCTTAG
>CAYJHJ010000009.1:16856-31448 GCA_964370095.1 uncultured Desulfovibrionaceae bacterium
AAGAGGACACTTTCATCGAAACAGCAGGTGAAGCTTCAGAAGGCGCATATGCTTCTGGCCCAGCCGATACAGCTAACCTCGAAGCAAGTAAAGCAGCTGCCGCTAAACATCAAGAAGAATATGGCTCAGCACCGGGTGCTTTCTTCTATAATGCTTATGCAGCAACTTATGCTCTTCTAAAAGCTATTGAGTCAGCTGGCACAACAGATACAGCAGCAGTTGAAAAAGCTCTTCAAGCTAATTCAGTTGAAACCTCAGTTGGTACTATCAGCTTTGCTGAAAGCGGAGATGCAAAAGGTATTGAAATGAGCGTTTATCAAGTTCAAGACGGTGTTTTTGTTCCTGTTTTCACAAACTAGTCTATAGTTAAATTTTTAAGGTAAGGTTTTAATTATTAAGGCCTTACCTTATCTTTGTTTTATAATCTTTGTTTGCTAAATAAATTTTATAATATCCTCACATATAACAAAAGGAATTTCACATGGATTGGCAATATTTTTTAGAAATATTCTTTTCCGGACTCACCCTTGGAAGTATTTATGCCTTGATAGCTTTAGGTTATACAATGGTATATGGTATTATCGAGCTTATTAACTTTGCTCATGGTGAAATCTATATGATAGGTGCTTTTACTGCTTTGGCTGTAGCAAATGCGCTAGGGCTTATGGGTATGCCGCAAGTAGGTATTCTTATTATGGCGGCCTTGGTTGCTATGCTTTATTGTGCTGCATATGGCTACACAGTTGAAAAAGTTGCTTATAAACCGCTGCGTAATGCACCAAGGCTTTCGCCCCTTATTTCAGCCATCGGTATGTCCACCTTTCTTATGAATTATGTGGGATTAGCTCAAACCACTGATTTTATGCGCTTTCCTCGTTTAATTCCTAAATTTGAATTTTTATCATCTTTCAATGGCATTATAAGGGCCAGTGATTTTGTGATTATCACTACTTCTGCCTTTGTTATGCTTTGTCTTACACTTTTTATTCAAAAAACCAAGATGGGCAAAGCCATGAGGGCAACTGCACAAAATCGTAAAATGGCAATGCTTTTGGGAATTGATGCGGATAAAATTATCAGCATCACCTTTATAGTGGGCTCAGCATTAGCGGCTATAGGCGGCACCCTGATTGCTTCGCACACCGGTCAAGTAAGTTTTGCCATTGGTTTTATGGCAGGCCTAAAAGCCTTTACTGCAGCTGTTTTAGGTGGTATTGGTTCAATTCCGGGAGCTATGCTTGGCGGGCTTGTGCTTGGACTTGCAGAAAGTTATACAACTGCCTATCTTTCCGGCGACTATCAAGATATTTTAGCTTTTTCTTTGCTTGTGCTGATTCTTATTTTTAGACCGTCAGGTATTCTTGGCAAAGCAAAAGTTCAGAAGGTTTAGGAGAAGGCATATGACTATTATACAAAGAATTACAAATGCCTTAATAACAAGTGCTTGGTTTACTTTTCTTGTTTTTCCTATTTTGGGTTTACGTTTTGATATGCGAAAAGCTGCTGAGCAGCATATCTTCATCCTTTGGGATAGATTGATTATTTTTGCTATTGCTATTTTCTTTTTATCTATCTTATGGAAGCTTTATTTTGACAGATCAACAGTAAAAGATGAAGAAGGAAGCAATCAAAAAGAAAGTGTTCTTAATCGCATCAAAAATAAATTTGAGCAAAGATCCACTCAAATTATTGTTTTTACAATGTTGTTTGCTGTGTTTGCTTTATTGCCGATAGTAAGTTCTTTATATCAAGTTACAATTTTTTCTTTGGCTTTAATCTATATTATGCTTTCCTTAGGGCTTAATATTGTTGTTGGTATTGCAGGGCAATTGGTGCTTGGTTATTCAGCTTTTTTTGCTGTTGGTGCTTATACTTATGCTTTACTCAATATGTATCTTGGGCTTTCATTTTGGGTGTGCCTACCTTTAGGAGGGCTTTTTGCAGCTTTGGCGGGCATTGCACTTGGTTTTCCCGTGCTTCGTTTACGTGGCGACTATCTTGCTATTGTAACTCTTGGTTTTGGCGAAATAACAAGGCTTTTACTTACAAATTTATCTGATTATACAATGGGTGCACGTGGTATTTCAAATATTCCTCGTCCTTCATTTTTTGGAGTGGAGTTCACGCTTACACAATCAACCATCTATATTTATTATATAGCTTTAGCATCAGCCATTATCACAATTATAATTGTGAGTAGATTGAAAAACTCACGCGTTGGCCTTGCTTTACAGGCAATGAAAGAAGATGAAATTGCATCTGAATCTATGGGAATAAATCTTAGAAAAACAAAACTTATGGCATTTGCTCTTGGCTCTTGCTGGGCAGGTTTTGCAGGTGTAATCTTAGCTGCACGTAACTCATTTATTAATCCAGCAAGTTTTACATTTATGGATTCAGCTATGGTGCTTGCTATGGTAGTGCTTGGCGGAATGGGTTCAATTTGGGGAGTGGTGCTTGCGGCACTCTTACTTACCTTGCTTCCTGAATATTTGAGGGCTTTTTCAGAGTATCGTATGCTTATTTTCGGTGCTCTTATGGTGCTTATGATGATTTTCCGCCCACAGGGCATGGTGCCGAGTTCAAGGCGTAAATATAAAATTTCTCCTTCAATTTTAGATAAATAGACTTAGGATAATTATGAAAGATATTGTACTCTCTATACGCTCATTATCCAAAAATTTTGGTGGTTTAAGGGCGTTAAATGAAATGCAGATGGATATTTACCAAGGGGAAATTGTTGCACTTATCGGACCAAATGGTGCGGGCAAAACAACCTTCTTCAACTGTGTTACAGGTATATACACCCCGACAGAAGGCACAATAGATCTGCATAGGGAAGGCAAAAACCCAAAATCACTTATTGGCGTGAAGCCTTTTGAAATTGCAAAGCTTGGCATGTCAAGAACTTTTCAAAATATCCGCCTTTTCCCAACAATGACGGTTCTAGAAAACGTTATGGTGGGCAGACATTGCAGAACTTCTTCTGGAATAAGCTCTGCTTTATTCAGAACACCTTTTTCACGTAAAGAAGAGCAAGAAAGTATTGATAAAGCCTATATGCTTTTGAAAGAACTCAATCTTCATCACCTTTGGGAAGATGAAGCAAGAAACCTTCCTTATGGTGATCAAAGAAAATTAGAAATTGCAAGAGCTCTTGCAACTGACCCTAAAATTTTACTGCTTGACGAACCTGCTGCTGGCATGAACCCACAAGAAACTATTGAATTGAAAAAACTTATTATAGATATAAGAGATAAGTTTAATCTTTCCATTCTTCTTATCGAGCATGATATGCCGATGGTTATGTCATTAGCCGGCAGAATTTATGTTATGGAATATGGCTCACTTATTGCTGAGGGCACGCCTGAAGAAATTCGTGCAAATCCAGCGGTTATTAAAGCTTATTTGGGCGAAGAGGATTAATATATGCTTGAACTAAAAAATATCAATACTTTTTACGGAAAAATTCATGCCTTGCATGATGTAAGCATCTCAATCCCTAAAGGTTCGGTTGTTTCTTTGATTGGTGCAAACGGTGCCGGCAAAACCACAACTTTAATGACAATTTGCGGTGCAATCAAACCAAATTCAGGCGAAATTCTTTATGAAGGCAAGCCTATTCAAGCTTTAAAGCCAAATGCCATTGTTTCACTTGGTATTTCGCAAGTGCCTGAAGGAAGGCTTATTTTTCCTGAACTCACGGTTTTGGAAAATCTTGAATTAGGTGCTTTTCTAAGAAATGATAAAGCAGAAATTATGAAAGATATGGACTATATATTTTCTCTTTTTCCAATTTTGGCACAAAGAAAGAAACAGCAAGGCGGCACACTTTCAGGTGGTGAGCAACAAATGCTTGCAATTTCAAGAGCAATGATGGCAAGACCAAAGCTTTTATTGCTTGATGAACCTTCATTAGGCCTTGCACCAATTATTATTCAACAGATTTTTGCTATTATTTCAAAAGTAAATAATGATGGAACAACTGTTTTCTTGGTTGAACAAAATGCAAACCAAGCTTTAAAAGTTGCCAATTACGGCTATGTTATGGAAAACGGCAGAATTGTTATGCAAGATGATGCTCAAAAACTTCTCAATGACGAGAATGTGAAAAAAGCTTATCTTGGTATTTAGTGATATTTGCTCATTAACTGTAATTGTTAGTGAATAAAACTTTAGCGAACGAAGCAAGAACGACGCTTCTTGCAAGTGAGGATTTTGTGTCAAAGACCAAA
Source organism: uncultured Desulfovibrionaceae bacterium (assembly GCA_964370095.1). Classification (GTDB taxonomy): domain Bacteria; phylum Desulfobacterota; class Desulfovibrionia; order Desulfovibrionales; family Desulfovibrionaceae; genus CAYJAZ01. Next base: position 21,092 of record CAYJHJ010000009.1, read on the forward strand.
ATCTATCTAATTAATGACGAGAATGTGAAAAAAGCTTATCTTGGTATTTAGTGATATTTGCTCATTAACTGTAATTGTTAGTGAATAAAACTTTAGCGAACGAAGCAAGAACGACGCTTCTTGCAAGTGAGGATTTTGTGTCAAAGACCAAAATCTATCTAATTAATGACGAGAATGTGAAAAAAGCTTATCTTGGTATTTAGCAAAAATAAAATTAATATAAAAAAAAGCCTTTTGCAAGATTACAAAAGGCTTTAATTTATCTAAAAATTACAGCATAAAGAGAAGTTTTACTTCAAAGCCCAAGCTTCTTTCATGTTTCCAACCAATTCGATTCCAGGGGTGATTGCTTTATCGCCCGGTTGCCAATTACATGGCATAGCCTGTGTGCCTTTGCTTTCGCGAATATTTTGTAATGCTTTGATTTTGCGTATACTTTCATCAAAGTTTCGCCCAAGTGGTGCTGTCAAAACTTCTGCTGACTGGATAAAGCCGTCAGGATCGATAATAAATGACCCACGAAGAGTAAGTTTTGCGTCTTCATCATAACTTCCGTAAACTTTTGCAATTTCGGCATTTGTGTCGCCAAGCATAGCAAATGGAATATTTGCACTTTTTGAAAGGCCTTTAATTTCTTGGTCTGCCCACATTTTATGAACAAAAATACTGTCAGGACTAATGGTAAGAACTTGAACATCCAAAGATTTGAATTCTTCACTTTTTGCTACAACTGTAGCAATCTCTGATGCTCAAACAAAGGTAAAATCACCAGGATAGAAGCATAAAAACACCCATTTACCTCTTAAAGATTCAAGAGAAACTTCACCAAAAGTTTCTTTTTGAAAGGAAGGCAATTTAAAATCAGGTGCAATGTAATTCACTTTAATCATATTAAATCTCCTTTTAATTAATATAGGTAAGAAAGTTTTACTTATATTTGAAAATATAATAACAAAGAAAAATTTATTTGAAAAGTATTTATTATAGGGTAAAAAAAATTCTTTTATAATTTTTAATAGAATTTTTATCTTGCAATTGAAATAATCCAAGTGTAGATTCAAATTTTGAAAAACAATTTTATATGTAAAGCATATAAGGAGATAGTTTATGACGAAAGTGGCCATTTTTATAGGCTCAGCTTCTGATGAAAAAATCATTGCACCTGCAGCCGAAACATTGAAATCATTAGATATTCCTTTTTTATTCACTGTAACTTCTGCACACAGAACACCACAAAGAACGCAAGGACTTATTAAAAAATTAGAAGATGAAGGCTGCCAAGTGTATATCTGTGCAGCCGGCATGGCAGCGCATCTTGCAGGCGTTGTGGCGGCTCATACTCTAAAGCCTGTTATTGGTATTCCTGTAAACGCCTCTTCTTTGCAAGGTATGGATGCACTTTTGGCAACTTTACAAATGCCTCCGGGCTTTCCTGTTGCAACTGTTGCTTTGGATAAAGCAGGTGCAAAAAATGCTGCTTATTTGGCCGCACAAATTCTTGCTTTAAACGATGCCACGCTTACGCAAAAGCTAAAAGAAGTGCGTGAAAAATTTATTAAAGATGTTGAAGCCGCAGGCGCTGAAATAGAAGCAAGATACTAGGATATTATATGAAAAATGAAATTTTTCAAATAAGAAGAGATAATCTTCGTAAAAAAATGGCTGAACACGGAATTGATGCTTTATTAGTTTCCTATGCTCCAAACAGATATTATCTTTCAGGTTTTGAACTTCATGACGGGCAATGCAATGAAAGTTCCGGTTATTTGATTATTACTGCTGACGGTAATGATCTTCTTTGCACAGATCCTCGATTTGAACTTGCAGCAACAGAAGTTTGGAATAATGATAATGTTGTTATTTACAAGCAAGGGATGAATAATTTCTATAATGATTTATTTAAGAAAAAAGGCTTTAAAAACATAGGCTTTGATGAAGAATGCTTGAGCTATGCCTTCATACAAAAAGCTTTTGACGGTGTGAATGCAACGCCTTCTTATGGTTTGGTGGAAGAATTGCGTGTGATAAAAGATGATGATGAAATTGCACGTTTGAAGGAAAGTGCAAAACTTAACCATAAGCTTATGGAGCATTTGCCTATTTATCTAAAGGAAAATGTGCATAAAAATATCACTGAAAAAGATGTTGCCTGGTATATAGAAGCATATTTTCGCAATAATGGTGCAACTGGCAATGCTTTTAAGCCAATAGTTGCTTTAAACACGCATGCAGCCTTACCACATTGTATACCTGATGAAACAATAATCACAGAAAATTCACTTCTTTTAGTGGATGTTGGTGCACGCTTGAAGGATTATAACTCAGATCAAACACGTACTTTTTGGATTGGTGATAAACCTTCTGATCGCTTCAAAACAGTTTTAGAGCAAGTTCAAGGTGCCCAACAAGCTGCTATTGATATTTTGCGTCCGGGTATTACAGGCAAAGAAGCACACGAAGAAGCTTTAAAATATTTTACAAATCAGAAAGTAGAAAAATATTTTACTCATGGCCTAGGGCATGGAGTTGGGCTTGAAACTCACGAGGCACCACGTTTGGCACTATATAATGACAAGCCTTTAGAAAAAGGTATGGTAGTTACTGTTGAACCGGGTCTATACTATGCTGACTGGGGCGGAATTCGCTGGGAATATATGGTGCTTATAACAGAAGATGGTTGTGAAATCCTATAAGTTTTCAATAGAATAATTATAATAAAAGAGCACTTTACTAAATAAATAGAGTGCTCTTTATTTTTTATAACTATTTTATAAATTAGGATTAATGAAAGATTTCAGCAGTAAAGAGATAAAAAATGCAATCTTCTTTCCATGCTTCCTGGCTAAGCCCTGCTTTTTGTGAAAGATGACTTAAAGTTTCTTCCAAACTCCAGCCTTGCTCAGTGGGAACTTGAGGTAGAAAAACAGCTGAATTTTTTCCTTTTTGAAGTATAATACCGTGTTTTCCTAAGATAATATTTTCATAACTTGGCGTTGGCACGGGCGGTGAAAGAACAGAAACTTCAACATCAATCATAGGCAATTCCTCCGGGCTTACAGGTGGAAAACGCGGGTCTTCCAAAGAAGCGGAGTAGGAACGTTCAATAATCGAGTCGATCAACGGTCTTTGAGGAATAATATCGCCAATGCAACCTCTTAGCCTGCCATTTTTCTCTAATGTAACAAAAACAGCACCGTCTTCATTAAAAATAGGGGGCACGGTTTTATAATCGACTTTTGGTTTTGCCCTGTTTTTTACTGAATAATCAACGCAAGCCTTTGCAATATCGATAATTAAAGCCTGCTCTTCAAGGCTGAACCTGCTTTTTTCCTTCTTTTCTTCTTCTAAGCGAATAGGAAAACCTTTTTTCCAATCTGCCACAACTGAAGCGGAAAGATAGCTGACGCTGTTTTTATAATCATTCATCATTTCGCCTGAAGTGGTATAAAAAATTTCGTTTATTTCGGTATTATCCGGCAAAAGAGTGAGAAGAAATTTCATTGCAGTTGCACCGCAAACTGTTGCGCCGGTTCTTTTGAGAACTTTTTCAAAAAGATCAATGTCTTGGCTTGCAAAAGCATGAAATACATTGTGGTCTAGCGTGTAAAGATTTTCTTTAATTTCTGATTCAAAGGGAATATAGCCAAAGGAATTTCCATAATGCGTAAAGTCAGAACTTAAAATAATAAGTGTGCGCTCAATGCCATTTTCAAAAGAATCTAGAACTTTATAAATTTCATGAGCAAAATCTTCCAATGATTTTTCATATTTCCATTTTCCAAACATCAAAGCTGCAACAGGGATATCACCCAAAAAATATCGTATTAGGGGCATTTGTATATGAATGCTATGCTCAGCCTTTGAAGCCTGTGGCATTTCAACAACTTGGGGAATTGTTTTAAGGGCAGAAGCAAAATTTTCATCAAAAGAAATATCGCCTGTTGAGGTTTCAAGACGTGAACTTGGCTCAATTCCCACTTGGTTATAAAAAGGGAAATGGTGGCTTGGAGAGAGGATAAGAACCCTATCGTAATCTTCTTTTTGTATTTGTGTATAAGCTGTGAGGGCAGTATCAAGCGAATAGGCATAGCCTGCATGCGGCACAATAAGTGCTGAAATTTTTCCGTTAACGCTATGCTTTAATTCAGATTTTATGAAGGGAAGTCTTTTCTCAATATATTCAGCTAATTTGCTATTGTCAGGGGCTTGAAACCATGCTTCATTTAAATGACTTTTAGGCATTATAAACTCCGTATATTTTTGTATGGCAATGCGGACATGTGCCATTATCTAGTGATATTTTTTTAAGTAAATATCTGTCTCTTTCTATTAATAAAGTAGAACAGTTTGGGCAAAGGGTCAAGGCCGGAACATGGGCATTGCCAATATACACATTATATAAGCCAAATGATTTTGCAATGTTTGCTGCTCTTTCTAAGGTTGAAAGAGGAGTAGGAGGAAGCTCTTTTCTTTTATAGGTGGGGAAAAAAGCTGAAAAATGCAAAACAGTTTCCTTGCCTAAATGCTCAAGAATAAATTTAGACAATAATTCAAAGTGTTTATCTGAATCATTCAAGGTGGGAAGAATAAGGTTTGTGATTTCTAAATGTATACAAGTTTTTTTGATAATCTCTGCATTTCGAAGTACAGGTGCAAGAGTAATATCACAATTTGTGCGATAAAATTCATTGTCCATAGCTTTTATATCAAGATTTATTGCGTCAATAAAGGGCAAAAGCTCTATAAGCGGTTTTGAATTGATATAACCTGCTGTAACTAATGTGTTTGTTCCATTTGTTCTTTTCACGGCTATTGAACAATTTTTTACGTATTCATAGGCAACCAATGGTTCAGTATAGGTGTAAGCAACATGGCGAAGTTTATTTTTTTCTAAAATTATTGGTAAATCATATGCTGTAAGTGATTGAAAAGGTAGTGAAAGAGGTGAAGTTTGAGATATTTGACTGTTTTGGCAATTTTTGCAATGTAAATTGCAGCCTGCCATGCCGAGTGAAAGGATGTTTTCGCCGGGATAGAAGTGATAAAGTGGCTTTTTTTCCATAGGATCAACAGCAATAGAGCAGGGTCTATTCATGCTGAGAAGCTTAATTTTATTATCTTTGTTTTGCCTTGCATTGCAGTTGCCTATTTCATTTTCTGCCAGTTTACAAACTTTTGGGCAGATAAGGCAAGTTTTTGTTTTCGTTTTGTGCATAAGCATGGCTCGTAACTTATTTATTGTGCTTTACCTGAGTTTGCATTTGTGGCAAGGTTTAATAATTGTATAAAGGAGTCTTGCACGCTTTGATTTTCTTGCACAGCTTGTTGCAAAAAGCCTTTGATAGCAGGCATCATGCGAATTGCAGTATCTATTTCAGGATTAGAACCTGCTGTGTAAGCACCAATGGTAATCATATCTTCTAATTCATTATATTCAGCCATGAGTGAAGTGATAACCCTGCCTGCAAGCACTAAATCTTGTTCAATAATATCATTTCTCAGACGTGAAATTGATTTGAGAACATTAATAGCAGGGAAATGCCCTTTATCAGCCAAATCACGAGTAAGCACTATATGCCCGTCCAAGATAGAACGCACGGCGTCGGCAATGGGTTCGTTAAAGTCATCACCATCAACCAAAACAGTATAAATGCCTGTGATAGTTCCTTTTTCAGCACGCCCTGTTCTTTCAAGCAGTTTAGGAAGTTGTGCAAAAACAGTGGGGGTATAGCCTTTTGTAGTTGGCGGCTCACCGATTGCAAGACCGATTTCACGCCCAGCCATTGCAAAACGAGTTACTGAATCCATCATCAAAAGGACATCTAAACCCAAATCTCTAAAATATTCGGCAACTGCGGTTGCTGCATAGGCAGCACGTTGACGCACAAGAGCTGATTGATCGGAGGTTGCCACAATCACAACTGAATGTGCCATGCCCTCAGGGCCTAGATCTTTTTCCATAAATTCCAATACTTCACGCCCACGCTCGCCTATAAGTGCAAAAACGTTTACTTGTGCGCTGGTATATCTTGCCATCATGCCCATAAGGGTGGATTTTCCAACACCGGAGCCTGCCATGATGCCGACACGTTGCCCCTTTCCTATAGTGAGTAAGGAGTTAATGGCACGCACACCAACATCTAAAACTTCGTCTATGCGAGGGCGGGAGAGAGGCGGCGGCGGGCTTGAATAAATAGGCACCATACTTTCAGGCGCAATTCTTTCTTTTTCGTCAAGTGGGTTACCAAAAGCATCGAGCACACGCCCTAAAAGCGATTGCCCAACAGGATAAAGTGGCGGAAGACTTGAATTTTTCACCAAAGAGCCGGGGCGAACACCTCGCATTTCACCATAAGGCATCAAGAGTAAAGCCCCATCACGAAAGCCCACAACTTCTGCAGCAATTTCTTCGCTTTTATTTTCGGGAATGATATGGCACACATCACCTAATGAAAGATTTAAACCGGAACCTTCAGCTATCAAACCAACAACTTTATTGATTTTTCCATAGCTTTCAACAGGGTCAGATTGTTTGAGTAAGGTTAGGCAAGCCTTTGGTTCAAATCCCATAATTGTTCAATCCCTTATTTTATTTAAAGCCCATTTCATTCAAAAGTTCGTCAGCTAATTCTTCAGTGTATTCAGTAGTTTTTTCTTGAGCTTCAATTGGCTCTTCTTCTTGAGCTTCAATTTCTTCGTGCACAGTTTGAGGAATTTCTTCTTGTGGCTGTTCTTCATCTATTTGTGCGGGCATTTCTTCTTGCACAAAGTCTTCAGGGTTAAATGAAAGTTCATTGTCAACCATGCTTTGTGCTTCTTCAGCTATTGAAGCTTCTTCTTCTTTATCAAGCTCTGGTGGGGGCAAAGTTTCTTGAGAAATTGCCTGCTCTTCTTCTGTTGCTTGATTTTCATCAAATTGAATAGGCTCAGGTTCAGGTTCAGGCTTTTTTGTTTCCGCGGCAACTTCATTATGTGTTTCACTGGAAGTGCTTTCTTCTTGATTGAGAGGAATATTAGCTTTTTGAGCCTGTTCTAAGAAATTTTGTGTGATAGTATCATAAGCTTTTTGATCGCCATCGCCAAGAGGAAGTGTGAGGTTCTCAAGTATATCTTTGACAAAGTTTTGCCTTTTAACAATACTGTTTTTAATTAGCCCTGAGGGGCTTTCAACTATAATACTGCCTTCTTCTAAACTGTCATCACTGGTTAAATTCCAGCGGCTGTTTTGTAAAGAATCTTTATGCATAGTTTCAAGAATTTCTGTTAAAACAGCAGCATTATTTGGGTGAATACGGATTGAATATTCTCTTTTATCAAGAAGTTGTGAAACACTTTCTTCAAGCAAAGCTTGTAAAATTTCAGTTTTATTGGCATCAAGCGTATAGGCAGTTGAGGTTTCAACTGCTTCCAACAAAAGTTCAGACAAGTCTTTGCGCCATGAATCAAAAATAGTAATACATTGCTCATGTATAGACATTAAAATATAGGCTGTTGCATTGGCAAATTCACTTTTTGCTTGATCAAGTGTGATTTGAGCTTGGTGCAAACCTTCATTCAAGCCTTCATCATAGGCGGCAGCTTTAATGTTTTCAGCTTCTTGCAATGTGTTTTGAGCTTCAGACTTTGCATTTTGAGCCAAATCATTATTTGCATTTGCCTCATCATGTATGGCTTGAGCTTTTTGTTCAGCTTCTTGAATGATTGCTTTTGAGCGTTCTTCTGCCTTTGTCAGTAAAGCTTTTACTTTTACTAAGGCCTTTTCTTTTACTCTATTTAGATATTCTTCTTCAGTATTTCTCGTCCAAAGGTGGGTTTGATCACTGTTGAGAAGCTGGCTGAGCGTAGATTCACGATTTTCTTTAGGCCCCATAAAGATAGTTCCTATATCTTTATGACTTACCTTTTTATTGAGATTTTGCATATTCACAGATTCGCGGCTTTCTTTTGGACCCATAAATATATTGCCTGTTTCAAGAGGCTTGCCCTTCACAGAGGAAGCTTTTGAATTTGTGGCAGTTCCAAAATCTTTCAAATCACTCAAGGGATTTTTGTCATTATCTTTTGGATTAGAGGAAGACATCGCTGCTACCTCGTGCTATTGCAATTTTACCGCTTGCTTCAAGCGCACGAACAACTTTAACAATATTTTGTTGTGCAGCTTCCACATCTGAAAGTTTTGCAGGACCCATAAATTCAAGTTCTTCACGTATCATTTGTGATGCACGTTCAGACATATTTGCAAAGAATTTTTCTTTAAGCTCGTCAGAGGCACCACGAAGAGCCATGGTAAGATCGTCATTATTAACATCTTTGAGAACTTCGCGCATTGATTTATCATCAAGCAATTTACAGTCTTCAAATACGAACATAAGATTGCGGATATCTTCGGCAAGTTGTGCTGATTCTTCTTCAATTTCGCTAAGCACTTCTTCTTCAGTTGCACGTTCAACTTGGTTAAGAATTTCAGCAACTGATTGAGCACCGCCCACTTTCTTGCCTTCTTTGCCGCCCATAGCGATGAGTTGACTTTGTAATACTCTATCAACTTCCAAAAGCATTTCTTCGGGCACAGCTTCTAATCTTGCTAAACGCATTAAAACTTCAGCCCTAACGCCGGCAGGAAGCATTTGTAATAATTGTGCGGCTTGATCGGAAGTGAGGTGGCCTAGCACAAGTGCAAGAGTTTGAGGGTGTTCGTTTCTTAATAATTGAGACAAAAGCCTTGGGCTGACATTTTCAAGCTCACGGAATGGCACAGGACCGCTTTCAAGGTTTAAGCTATCCATGATATATTTTGCTGTGTCATTATCAAGGTTTTTCAACAATAAGCGTTTAAGTTTTTCTTGCCCGCCCATAACAGAATCTTGAGTAAACACCAATTCAGAATGAAATTCACGCAAAACAGCTTCAACATCTTCTTTTGGCACAGGCTCAAGTTCAAAGATAGCTTTTGAAATGGCTGTGATTTCACGTCTATCAAGCCTTTTAAAAACTTCTGAAGTAAATTTATCGCCTAAAGCAAGTAAAAGAACTGCTGTTTTTTGGTGTCCGTGTAATTCCATAAATGATCCGCCTAATGTTTACTCTCTTTAATATACTTATAGTCTATGTTTTGTCAATTTACTGACAAAGCTAGCCTCTATGAAAAGATATTGAGGCTTTTGCAAAAAGCTTGCCATATGAATTAAGCTCTCGTTTGAGAGCTTAATATATCTTGTTTATTTCAATTAAAATGGCATGTCATCAAGGCTTGAGGCTTCACTTGGGAATGGTGAGCCATAATCCTCTGAGCTTTGCACAGAATTTTGGTTTTGATTGTTGTATGGCTGTGAATAACCATCATTTGAAGCAGGGCCATCGCCTCGTCTGTCTAAAAACTGGATGGTGCGAGCATTTATTTCAACTGTGGTGCGGTCAATGCCTTGTTTGTCTTGCCATTTTTGAGTGCGAAGGCTGCCTTCAACATAAACCTGACTGCCTTTTTTGAGATAAGTGTTTACGTTTTCTGCTTGCTTTCCGTAAACTACCACTCGAAACCATTCGGTTTTTTCTTGACGTTGCCCTTCTTTATTTCTGAAGTATTCACTGGTAGCAACACTGAAATTTGCAACAGGATCGCCTGATGGCATATAACGCATTTCTGGGTCTTGCCCAAGTCTTCCAATAACCATAACTTTATTTAACATTCTTTTTCCCTGCCTTATTTAGATAGATTTTGGTCTTTGACACAAAATCCTCACTCACAAGAAACGTGGTTCTTGTTTCGCTCGCTAAAGATGTGTTCGCTTCACTCTCATTTAGTTTTTTTGGAGTTCCAAAATCTTCTCTTTTTTGACAAAAGCTTCTAATAAATCAAGCTTTTCTTCAATTTGAAAAGAAAGAGTGTTGGCTTCTTTTGGCTCCCAAGAAAGTATATGCTTTTGGAAGATTTTTTGCAAGCTTGATATTTCGTCAATAAAATCTTGCAAAAGGTGCTTGGTTTCATCTTTCCAAAGGGCATATTCAAGAGCTTCCTGTAAGGTTATGATAAGTTCAATAATACCAAATCGTTGCGATGCAGGAATGTGTGAATCATTTTCAGGCCATGCTAAATTAAAAAGTAAAGGATAGCGTTTTTTTACGTCGCTTTCATCAAAAGTTGTAGAGCTTACGCGAACAACAAGTAGGTTGCCCATATTATTTCTTCCACTTAGAAATACTGACTATTTCTGTGTCTTCTCCATCTTGATGTGGATTATCGGCACTAAAAATATTTACAGCATTTTCGTCTTTGATAACTTTTCTTTCTTGCTGTGTATAAATATTCACCTTATCTCCATCAGATTTGTCATTTTGTCCATTTTCATAAATGGAAATG
>CAYJHJ010000009.1:31458-44682 GCA_964370095.1 uncultured Desulfovibrionaceae bacterium
TTCTTTCAAAGTCTTTGTTAGCAAGTGCTTGTTTTACTGCATTTTCTTTTTCAGCTTTTTTTAATATTGCTTTTTTCTTGTTAATTTCAAGTTTTTGAAGTTTAAGAATAAGAATATCAATTTTCTTGCCTTGATTTTTTGTGAATTCATAATATTCACAACCGATAAATTTCATTGCATAGTTTACAAAAACAACTTTAATTTTTATATTTGCAAGAAGAATATTGTTTTCTAAAAGAAGGCTGACTGATAAAATATCATTTTCTTTAATTTCATCAGAAAAAATCTCTAGGGCGATTCCGGTTGAGCTTAGGTTTGCTACTTTTGTTTTTATGCCACTTGAAACAATCAAAGCTTCTAAACCTTGATAAGAAACCCTATAGCTTTGCCTTTGACTGTGGCTTTCAGTTTCGTATTGAAAATTAAATGACATAAGAACTCCATACTATACAGCTAGTCATGTTTCAACTCTCTTTCCAAAACAAATTCAACTCTGCGGTTAAGAGCTTTATTTTCTTCTGTAGTATTAGGGAAAAGAGGTTCAAGTTCGCCCATGCCTGTTGCTGTTATTCTGTGGCTTTCAACGCCGGCCCTTAAATAATAACGTAAAATATTTACTGCACGTAAAGCAGAAAGTTCCCAGTTATCAAAAAAACGTGAACCTTGAGGAACCGGGCTATTGTCAGAATAACCTTTAACATTTATTGTTTGCTCTCTTTCTTCATGGAAAATTTCTAATAAAGTTTGTAAAGCTCTTTCGGCATCAACAGAAAGCAATTCGCTGTTTTTTGGAAAAAGAATATCACCAGGCACTCTTAAGATAATTTTGCCGTTATCTAAGACAGCATCAATTTGATCATCCATAGATTGTTGTGAAATATAGGAACGGATTTGATTGAATGATTGCCTTTGCTCTTCAAGCATTTGCTCAATAAGATTTGATGATAAAGCCAAGTTATCGCCGTTTACTGCTTCTTCGGTAGTGGGAACTTTGATATGATCCATAGCATCACCGCCAAAAGATTCACGCACAGCAGAAAAGGTGGCTTCAAATTTTTGAGCATCAACTGAAGACATTGAATATAATAAAACAAAGAAGCACATAAGCAAGGTTACGAGGTCGCCATACGTCGCTAACCAAGATTCATCAATTTCGCCGCCTTCGTCTTCGTCTTGTAAGTCTGCCATAATTATTACCTCAACAATATTAGTTACTACAATGGTTTATGTAGAAAATCCTACTGTTTACCTATTTTTTCTCTGAAGCTTCACGTTCGCTTGGGGGTAAATATGAAGAAAGTTTTTCATACACAAAGCGTGGGTTATTGTTATCTAAAATTGATTTTGCACCTTCAAAAATAATGTGTAAGGTCATCTCTTCCATAACGGAACGAGATCTGAGCTTTTGCGAAAAAGGATTAAATAAAAGGTTAGCAAAAAGTGAGCCATAGAAAGTTGTGATAAGTGCAACAGCCATAGCAGGGCCGATAGCTGCGGCATCACTAAGGTTTGCAAGCATTTGAACAAGCCCAACAAGCGTTCCTACCATACCCATAGCAGGGCAAGTGCCGCCAAGCCTTTCCATAACAGAAATATTGATATTATGCCTTTTTTTCATTGAAGAAATTTCAATCATAAGCGTATCTTGAATAAGGCTTGGGTCTGCCGAGTCAGCAATAAGTTGTGTTGCTTTTTTTAGAAGAGCATTGTCCGTTTGCAGTCTTTCAAGTGCTAAAATCCCTTCTCTGCGGCTAATTTCTGCAACTTTCACCATGGTTTCAACAACTTCTTTAGGCGAAACTTTTTTGGTTACAAAAGTTTTGCTGACAGCTTTAAAAGAAGAGATAACCTGTTCAGCCGGAAAAGCAATAAGAGTTGCGGCAATAGACCCACCTAAAACAATCATCAGTGAAGGTATATCAATAAATCCGCCGGGCTTTGGCCCCATCAAGATAGAACTGACAACCAGCCCAAAACCGGCAATAATACCACCAAGGGTAGCTAAATCCATAATAAACCTCAATATAAAAAAATTATTAAATACTCGAACTGTTTTACTTGACTTCTCTATCTATTACGGTCTATTTTGTAAAATCTTTAGAGGGAACGAATATTTAAAAGCTTTATCTTTTCTTCTTATAAGAAATTTATACATTATTTTTTTTTAATAGTCTACTATTAAGACGCACCTTTTTTAAATCAAAGCTTTGAGGATAATTTTTTGAATACACACACTAAAAACGAAAAAATCAGAAATATTGCTATTATAGCACACGTTGATCATGGCAAAACAACTCTGGTTGACGCCATGTTTAAACAAAGCGGAATTTACCGTGAAGATCAAGCTGTTGATGACAGGGTTATGGATAAAATGGACCTTGAGCGTGAACGCGGAATCACTATTGCAGCAAAAAACTGTGCTGTTGTGCGTGGAGATGTTAGGATAAACATTATTGACACTCCCGGCCACGCCGATTTTGGGGGTGAGGTTGAGCGTGCTCTTTCTATGGTTGACGGTGTTATCTTGCTTTGTGATGCCTCAGAAGGCCCATTGCCACAAACACGCTTTGTTTTGAAAAAAACCTTGGAACTTAGCTTGCCTGTTATCGCTGTTGTTAATAAAATCGACAGAAAAGATGCCAGAGCAGATGAAGTTTTGACTGAACTCTATGATTTATTTATTGATTTAGACGCAAGTGATGAGCAAATTGAATTTCCTGTGTTGTATGCCATAGGCAGAAATGGCGTTGCCATGAAAAATATTGATGATGAACAAGTTGACCTTGGCCCTCTTTTTGATGCTATTTTAGAATATATCCCTGCACCAAGTTATGATACAACCGAACCATTTCAAATGCTTGTGGCTGATTTGGATTATTCTGATTATCTTGGCAGGCTTGCAATCGGCAGAATTAAACACGGCATAGCAAAAACAAAAGATAGCCTTATTTGCATTGGGGAAGATGGGCAGCACAAAAATCTTCGTGCAACAAAAATTCAAGTATATTCAGGACTTTCCTTGGTGGATGTGGAAGAAGTGGAAGCAGGTGATATTATTGTTATGGCAGGCATTGAAGATGCAACTATAGGCGACACAATCTGCACTAAGGAAAATCCACGCACAATTACAAGAATCAGAGTTGATGAACCAACTGTTGCCATGCGTTTTGGCATAAATACTTCACCCTTGGCAGGAAAAGAAGGAAAGATTGTTCAATCTCGTAAAATATTGGAACGTTTGGAAAAAGAAGCGCTTACAAACTTGGCAATTCGTGTTGAGAATGCTCTTGATAAAGATACTTTTATTGTGAAGGGGCGTGGTGAATTTCAAATGGCAATCTTAGTGGAAACCATGAGAAGAGAAGGTTTTGAGCTTACTATTGGGCGCCCTGAAGTTATTCTTCGTGAAGAAAATGGGCAAGTTATGGAACCTATCGAAGATTTACATGTGGATTGTGATGAAACTTTCATGGGCGTTGTAACTGAAAAAGTTTCCTACCGTCGCGGCAGAATGACTTCTTGCATAAATCATGGCACAGGCAGGGTTCGCTTGACTTTCTCAGTGCCTGCTCGCTCACTTATTGGATATCGTGATGAATTTTTGACTGATACTAAGGGAACAGGCATAATGAACTCTTCTTTTGCCGGTTATGAGCCTTGGCGCGGTGATTTTTCTTCACGCTTGACAGGATCAATAGTGGCAGACAGAGCCGGTGTTGGCGTGGCTTATGGGCTTTATAATCTTGAACCACGCGGTGAGCTTTTTGTAAAAGCCGGCGATCCGCTTTATGAGGGAATGATTATTGGCGAACATAACAGAGAAAATGATATTGACGTGAATGGCAGCAAGGAAAAGAAACTTACAAATATGCGTGCTTCGGGTAAAGATGAAAACGTCGTCCTTACTCCTATTCGCCCAATGACCTTGGAAAGAGCATTAAACTTTGTAAAAGATGATGAATGTGTTGAAGTTACGCCACTTTCTATACGTCTTAGGAAAACGCATTTAGCCTCACTTACAAGATATCAAAATTCCAAAAAGAAATAATTATAAAAAGCACAAAAGCCTCAGAAAACTACTATACTTTTCTAAGGCTTTTTTATATGGTGCTCTAAAGCATTTAAAAAAATGTTCTAAAGGCTTTAAATTGTCTTGTATTTAAAATTTAATCTTAAGAGGTTAATCATGGCTCAGATTTTTAAAGAATACGATATCCGCGGTATAGCAGAAGTTGATTTTGATTCTCAATTTGTATACGAATTAGGTAAAGTTTTAGCCACTTATTTTACGGAACATAATGCAAAAACTTGTTCTATCGGGCAAGATTGCAGAACAACTTCCCCTATGTATGCAGAGGCTTTGTGTAAAGGGCTTACAGAGGGTGGGATTGACTGTATACGCATTGGAATGGTGCCAACCCCTTGTCTTTATTATTCAGTGAAGCACTTGAATTTGTCAGCAGGCGTTATGATAACTGCAAGCCATAATCCCGGTGAATATAACGGTTTTAAAATTGTTTGCGGTGAAAGCACAATTTCAGGCGAAGAAATTCAAAAACTTAAACAATATCTTGATGCAAAAAAGTTCACTGTTTCAGACAAAAAAGGGAATATCACCGAGCAAGATATAGTGCCTGCATATGTGGAAGATATTAAAAATCGTCTTGGAACAGTTGATAAATATAAGGTGGTTGTTGATGCGGGAAATGGGGCGGCAGGCATTGTTTGCCCTCAAGTCATGAAAGCTTTGGGTGCAGAAGTTATTGAACTTTATTGTGAACCTGATGGCACCTTCCCCAATCATCACCCTGATCCGACAGTTTTGAAAAACATGCTTGAACTTATTGATTGTGTGAAAAAAAATAATGCTGATTTTGGCATTGGTTTAGATGGTGATGGCGACAGAATTGGCATTGTCAATAAAGAAGGCAAACTTCTTATGGGCGATGAACTTCTTGCAATTTTTGGACGTGAACTGCTTATGCGTGAACCAAATGCACTTATTATAGGCGATGTGAAGTGTTCAGAACGTCTTTATAATGACCCTGCTTTAAATGGCAGAGTGAAAATGAACCAAACAGGGCACTCGCTTATCAAAAAAGCAATCAAGGAATTTGGTGCTCTTATGGCAGGCGAACTTTCGGGGCATATGTTCTTTAAAGATAATTGGTATGGCTTTGATGATGCCACTTATACAGGTGCAAGGCTTTTAAAAGTGCTTACAGCTTTAAAAGAAAAAGCAAAGCTTAGTTTGGAAGACTTGCCAAATTGGGAAGAAATTTATTCAACCCCTGAAATCACCCTTCCTATGGAAGATGAATATAAAGTAAAAGTAATCAATACCTTGCAAGAAATATACAAAGATAATCCGGTATACACGCTTGAAACAATGGATGGTGTTCGCTTGGTAAGAAAAGAAGGCCCGCTTCTTTGGGCTTTGATAAGAAAATCAAATACTTCGCCTTATCTTACCCTAAGGGCTGAAGCAAAAAATCAAGCAGATGCTGAAAATTTGATTGAAGAATTGAAAGAGAATGCATTAAAAGCAAAAAACTAAATTTTTGTGCAAATACAATAAATAATAATCCTGATTTCTTATGATTTCAGGATTTTTTATTTAATAAAGTTTTAGAAAAAATAAAAGTATAAAACAATGGCTACTATTATTCGATAGTAAGCAAAAACTTTTAATGAATAACGTGAAACAAAAGAAATGAAAAACTTAACTGCTATAAGTGCAAAAATGAAAGAAAATAAAATACCTAATGCAAATAATGAAATATCTGCTTTAACAAAAGTATCAAAGGATTTAAAAAATTCATAGCCGGCAGCTGCAACAATAATAGGCACAGCAGCTAAAAAAGAATATTCTGCTGCAGTTTTACGTGAAAGAGAAAAAAACATGCCACCCATAATAGTTGAAGCAGAGCGTGAAAAACCGGGCATCAAAGCAAGAATTTGAAAAAACCCAATTCCCAAAGCTTCTTTAGCAGTTAATTTGTCTATGCTATCAATTTCTTTATAATTTTCTAAAAATTTTGCATTATCAAGTTTTTTTGCTTGTTCAAGCTTTATGCGGCGATTTTCTTGAAGCTTTTCGGCAAAAAGCATGCATAACGCACCAAAAACCAAGAAAAAAAGTACAGATTGAACGCTGAATAGCATTTTGATATATTGATGGAAAATTAGTCCAAGCAGGGAAGCGGGTAAGGAGGTGAGAAAAAGCATGTAAAGCCCGTAAAAACCTGAAAATTTAGCCACTTTTCCATCAATCTTTTGTGGAAAAAGTAA
The DNA here is from genome assembly GCA_964370095.1 of uncultured Desulfovibrionaceae bacterium. GTDB lineage: Bacteria > Desulfobacterota > Desulfovibrionia > Desulfovibrionales > Desulfovibrionaceae > CAYJAZ01. The sequence goes on from CAYJHJ010000009.1 coordinate 37,750, forward strand.
AGACCAAAATCTTTGAAAATATAAATAAATAACAGCAAACATAGCCCCAATTTGTATGATAATTTCAAAATTGGCAGCATTTGTTCCTTGAAAATTTAAAAGATTATTTGCCAGTATAAGGTGGCCGGTGGAAGAAACAGGAAGAAACTCAGTCATCCCTTCAACAAAGCCCATGATAAGCGTAAAGAAAAGTATATCAAAGTTTATATTCATGATTTTAGGAAGTTATGGCTCTATCAACAAAATAAATTGTTTCTTCATAAAGGTTTTTGCTAGCATAGGGTGTAAGTACATTTGTGCGATTTACGCCAACGAGCATAGAAACAATCACTTGCTGAGTTGTTTGAATGGGAAGTTTGCGTATAGTTCCATCCATCATGCCACGTGAAAGGCTTTGTTCTAAAATTTTATGAACTTCTTGGTATTTGTCATACATAATAGCTTTGCCGTCAATTCCCTTCATATCAGAATATGGCGAACAACGCACAAGCACAAGCCAATCAGACTTTGGGTTTATGGTAAAAGCAAGATAAGCTTTACAATAAGAAAGCACAGCTTCTTTGCCACTTGAACAATCTTCAACAGAAAGTTTCAACTCATTGATAAATTTATCTAAAACATCAATGCCTGCTGCTAAAAAAAGTTTTTCTTTGCTGCCGTAATGATGCGTAAGAAGTCCTAAAGCAACATCAGCTTTTTCAGAAATTCTTTTAAAAGTAGTTTCAGCGTATCCATATTCTCCAAAAAGTTCTTTGGCGGCTTTTAGAAGTGCTTCTTTCTTTGTCATAAAAGATAGTCCTTAAATCGATTGGATAATTTAGTTTATAGTATATAAAGTTTATACATGCTACTTTGCAATTGTTTTTCAATTCATACTATAAATTTTTCCAAAATTCAATATAAATATAAAGCAATAAAAATATGAGAAATTTCTTGCTTTATAGATGAATAGCTAAAAATATCAAGAATGAAGAAGCTGTCATCATATTGACAAGAGGAAAAATGCTCTTAAATATATCTTGTTTTACACCTATTTATAATGTTATAAATTAATAAAAAGTGAAAAAGTGTATTAAAGGAATCAAGAGGAAATAATAAATGTCAGTAAAGTATAGAGATTATTATGAAATACTGGGAGTGGCTCGAACTTCTACAAAAGATGAAATTTCAAAAGCTTATAAGAAGCTAGCCAGAAAGTATCACCCTGATTTGAATCCAAATGATAAAGAAGCCGAAGAAAAATTCAAAGAAATCAATGAAGCTCATGAAGTTTTGAAAGATGAAGAAAAGCGTAAGATGTATGATCAACTTGGCTCGAATTGGCAGCATGGTCAGCAATTTCAGCAAGGGCAAGGTGGTTTTGATTTTTCACAGTTCGGCAATGGGCAGTTTTCTTCAAGCAGCGGTGATTTTTCAGATTTCTTTGAGATGTTTTTTGGCGGAAATGCTTCAAGCTCTTCAAATGCCGGTTTTGGGGCAGGGCCTTTCGGTTCTTTTTCAAATAGACCCAGAAGAGGGCGTGATATTGAAACAGAACTGAATATCACACTTGAAGAAGCTGTAAACGGTGGTGAAAAACAGTTTAGCTTAAATGATAAAAATATTAAAGTTAATATTCCAAAACATGTAAAAAATGGTGGTAAATTAAGATTGCAAGGGCAGGGCTATCGCGGGCATCCGGGTGCACCGGCTGGTGATCTTTACATCACTTTGCACTATGCAAAGCACCCGCTTTTTGAAGTGGAGAATGATAATCTTACTTGTGAGGTCGAACTTAGCCCGGTGCAAGCAATGTTCGGAGCAAAAGTTGAAGTGCCAACTTTAGATGGAAAGGTTGAATTGAATATTCCGCCACAATCAAATACAGGCAGAAAGCTTCGTCTTCGTGGTAAGGGGCTTGGCACAGCACAAAAGAGAGGCGATTTGTTTGCTAAAATTGTGATTATGTTGCCTAAGCAAGAAGAAATGTCTGATAAAGTAAAAGAGCTTTGGGAAGCATTGAAAACAGAAGAAATCAAGGAAGGAGGTGAGTAATGGAAGAAAATACTAATTTTGAAATTAAAGTTACACAAAGTGATGTGCCTTCAACCTCACGCCTGATAAGCCGTGAAGATTTTATTTTACAAACTTCATTAAGCACAGAAAAACTTGAAGAATTGCTGGAAATGGGCTGGCTTAAAGCTACTCAAAAAACAAAGACCACTCTTTTATTTGTGCCTTCTGATGTATATAAAGTTCGTAAGCTCGAAAGAATTTGCCTTGATTTTGAAGTGGAAACCTTGCCTGCCGCCATCATCGTGGATTTACTGGATAAAGTGGAAAGCTTGGAAGCTGAACTTGCAGAATTAAAGAAAAAATAAAAACAAAAATATATTGATTATACCCAAAACTGAAACAATCCTTTCAATTCAACTTAAAAGTTATCAAAGAGAGGGTTGGAGGTTTAGGGAAGGGAAAAGCTGACTTTTTAAAGTTTAGCTTTCTTCACCCAAGAAAAAGGAAAATAACTATGGATATGAATAAATTAACCATTAAATCGCAAGAAGCTTTGGCTCAAGCTCAAGCTTTGGCGTATAAATTAGAACATCAAGAAGTTGATGTTGAACATTTAGCCCATACCTTAATTTCGCAAGAAGAGGGGCTTGTTCCAAAAATTTTGACTAAACTGGGGCATAATCAGGCCACTTTTTTAGTAGCCTTAGATAAAGTTTTAGAAAAAAGACCAAAAGTTCGCTCCTCTGTGGGCGATATGAATCAAATTCGTATTTCAGGAAGGCTTGCAAAGGCTTTGAGCTTGGCTCAAGACTTAGCAAAACGCTTGAAAGATGAATATATCAGCGTTGAGCATATTTTTGCTCAATTACTGGACCCTGCACTTGGCAATCCTGTTGGAGCTATGAGCGGAATTTCAGAAATAGCAAAGGAATTTGCTTTGACTACTGAAAAATTTTTACAAGCTACTGCTGAAATTCGCGGTTCGCATCGTGTAACTTCAGCCTCACCCGAGGATAGCTTTGAAGCTTTGAATAAATATGCCAGAGACTTGGTTGACGCAGCTTCAAAAGGTAAACTTGATCCTGTAATTGGCAGAGAAAACGAAATCCGCCGTACTATACGTATTTTATCTCGCAGAACAAAAAATAACCCTGTGCTCATTGGTGAGGCAGGTGTTGGTAAAACTGCTATAGTTGAGGGTTTGGCTTTTAGAATTTTGAATGGCGATGTGCCGGAAGGCTTGAAAAATAAAAAGATTTTTTCACTGGATATGGGTTCATTGATAGCAGGCGCTAAATATAGAGGTGAATTTGAAGAAAGATTGAAAGCTGTTTTGCAAGAGGTGGAAGAATCACAAGGCGAAATTTTGCTCTTTATTGATGAACTTCATCTTATTGTGGGTGCAGGCAAAACAGAAGGAAGCATGGATGCCGGAAACCTTCTTAAGCCAATGCTTGCTCGTGGTGAATTGCATTGCATAGGTGCTACAACTTTAGATGAATATCGTAAATATATTGAAAAAGATCCTGCACTAGAAAGGCGTTTCCAGCCCGTTTTGGTGGAAGAACCCACTGTGGAAGATGCAATTTCAATCTTGCGTGGCTTGAAAGAAAAGTTTGAAGTGCATCATGGTGTGAGAATTTCAGATTCTGCAATAGTTGAAGCAGTTATACTTTCGCAACGCTATATTCCTGACAGGCAATTACCAGACAAAGCTATTGATTTGATTGATGAAGCCGCAGCATTGATAAGAACGGAGATTGACTCTCTTCCTGCTGAGCTTGATGAAGTAAACCGCAAGGTTATGCAGCTTGAAATTGAAAGAGAAGCTTTAAGAAAAGAAAATGACACTGCTTCAAAAGAACGCTTGGAAAAATTGGAAAATGAACTTTCAGAACTTCGAGTTTCTCAAGCAAGTTATAAAGAGCAATGGGAAAAAGAAAAATCTTCTATTGATGTAGTGCGCTCGATAAAAGCACAAATCGAACAGGTGAAATTGCAAATTGAAGAAGCAGAGCGTGAATATAATCTTAATAAAGCTGCACAACTTAAATATGATAATCTTTTAAAGCTTGAGCAAGAATTGGCAAAAGCTGAAAATATTAATCAAGATGTGAATAGATTGCTTAAAGAAGAAGTTCGCCCTGATGATGTGGCAAGCATTGTAGCACGCTGGACAGGAATTCCAGTAACAAGGCTTTTAGAAACTGAAAAAGAAAAACTTCTTGCTTTGCCGGAAGAATTACATAAAAGAGTGGTTGGGCAAGATGAAGCTGTTCAAGCAGTTTCACAAGCGGTTTTACGCTCAAGGGCAGGGCTTTCAGATCCAAACCGCCCTGTGGGATCATTCCTTTTCTTGGGGCCGACAGGTGTTGGTAAAACTGAACTTTGTAAGGCTTTGGCAGAAGCTTTGTTTGATACGGAAGAGAATATGGTTCGTCTTGATATGAGCGAATATATGGAAAAACATTCGGTTTCTCGCTTGATTGGGGCCCCTCCGGGATATATTGGTTATGATGAGGGTGGCCAGCTTACAGAAGCTGTGCGAAGAAAGCCTTATTCTGTTATATTATTTGATGAAATTGAAAAAGCACATCCTGATGTTTTCAATACTTTATTGCAATTACTTGATGATGGCAGATTAACGGATTCACAAGGCAGAACAGTAGATTTCAGAAATACTATTATCATCCTTACCTCAAATATTGGCTCAAGCCTTTTACTTGAAGGAATTGATGAAAGGGGCTATTTCTTTGAAAATGTGCGTACAAATATTATGGCAGAACTTCGTAAGTATTTCAGGCCGGAGTTTCTAAATAGAATTGATGATACGGTTTTATTTAAACCCTTACAAGAATCACAGATTGAAAAAATTATTGATATTCAATTGCAATCATTGGAAAAAAGGCTTGAATCAAGGCATATTAAACTTGATATTACCCCAAGGGCGAAAAGTTATATAGCAAGTGCAGCTTATGACCCAATTTTTGGTGCACGCCCCTTAAAAAGATATTTGCAGCACGAACTTGAAAACCCGCTTGCAAAATATATTATTAAGGGTCAAATTAGGGATAATCAGCATGTGATTGCTGAAATTTCACTTGTTGACAGTCCTGACACCGATGCACCATTACGCTTTGGAATTAAAAAAGATACTAAAGTTGAATGGATAAGCGATTAATTTTTCAATACGCAGGAAAACTTTTGCTTGCCTTTATTTAAGGTAAGCAAAAGTTTTTTTTAATATGGAATATATTTGACTTTTGTTGAAAAACAGTTTAAAATAAAAAAAATATATTTTATGTAAAAGAAGGACAAAATATGTCATTATGCCCTTGCGGATCTCAATTAGAATTAGAAAATTGTTGCAAACCTTATCTTGAAGGTGAAAAACTTGCTCCAAACCCAGAAGCTTTAATGCGAGCTCGTTATAGTGCTCATGCACTACAAAACTTTGATTTTCTTGATAAAAGTACTCATCCTGAATTTAGAGATGAAGTGGATATTAAGGACATTGAAAAATGGTCAAGCCAGCTTTCATGGGATAGCCTTGAAATTTTAGGCACTGAAAAAGGTGAAGAGAATGATGTGGAAGGCTTTGTTTCCTTCAGAGCAAATTACAGCATACAAGGCGTTATGCAAGATTTAACCGAAGATGCTGTTTTTAGGAAAGAGGGCGATGAATGGTTTTATGTTGAAGGTGATGTGCATGGCATGGAGCCAATTCGCAGAGAAGGACCAAAAATCGGCAGAAACGATCCTTGTTCATGCGGAAGCGGAAAAAAATACAAAAAATGTTGCTTGAATAAAGAATAAAATAATTAAATTGCAACACAAGGGGGTCTTTTATGTTAATACGTGAATGGATGGTGACTGATCTTATAACTGTAACTCTTGATACTTCTGTGCTTAAAGCTTCAAAATTGTTGAAAGATCATAATATTCGCCGCCTGCCTGTAGTCAATGCAAATAATATGATTATAGGTATTGTTTCTGACAGAGATATTAAAGATGCATCACCATCTAGGGCAACAACTCTTGATATGCATGAATTGCATTATTTGCTTTCAGAGCTGAAAGTTGCTGATGTTATGAATTCTGATCCTATAACCGTAAGACCGACTGATACTATTGAAACAGCAGCACTTTTGATGGAAGAAAAAGGTTTTGGCTCTTTGCCTGTTGTTGAAGATAATAATGAATTGGTTGGAATCATTACAGATAATGATTTATTTAAAATTTATGTGGAAGTAACCGGCTCAAGATATGGCGGCATGCAGCTTTGCCTTGAAATTGATGATGTTCCCGGTGCAACAATTCCTCTTCTTGATTTGCTTCATTCACATGGTGCGAACTTAGTAACTTTATTAAGCTCTGAAAAGCATGATGATAAAAATGTGCGCAAACTCTATGTGCATCTTCGCCCTATGGATAGAGCTGAAGGCAACAAGCTAATCGAAGCTGTGAAAGAAAACTTTAAGCTTTGTTATTGGGTTCGTGAAAAAGTTTATGATGTGGAATAGTTTATAAGCAAAGTTTATTAAGAGTGAGGAACTAACTCTTTGAAAATAAATGCTAAACTTATAAATATTCAGTATAAAGGCAAGCTAATTTAGAGAAATGTTAATTTTATACTTGCATTTTTTTTTAGAAGCTTGTATAATCAATTTTGTTGATTAACAATTTTATGCAAATATGTATAATTATTGTTGATGATAAAATTTAGTTTAATAAGTCCAAGGAGGACGGTCATGGCAGAAGTTTCTTTTAAAGGAAAAAACTTTGAAGTAGATGAAGATGGTTTCTTACTCAAATTTGAAGACTGGTGCCCTGAGTGGGTTGATTTTGTAAAAGAATCAGAAGGTATTAGCGAAATTACTGATGATCACCAAAAAATCATCGACTTCCTTCAAGATTACTACAAAAAGAATGGTATCG
>CAYJHJ010000010.1:0-2779 GCA_964370095.1 uncultured Desulfovibrionaceae bacterium
TTTAAAAAATTCATTTTTAATTGGTAAAAAATTTTATAATAATTAAAATATATATTTAAGAAGCACAAGCATACTCTTCTTTGTATTCAAGCAATTGCAAAAGCATTTCAATATTAGGGAAAGTTTCGCTCACACTTTTTTGAACTGAATTGCTGCCGCGAACCTCAGCATACCATTTACCATTAATACGGTTTATGGAAATTCCTTGTGGGCACTTTTTTAATAATGTTATCATTTTCATACTTTTGCTCCTATTAAAAAAATCAATTGACAAAATTCTAAAATTTGCTATTTTTATAAAAAAAAAGATGAATAAAAACTATATTTCACAATTTTATTTTCTTTTCTAAAACAAAAAGTAGCACATCTTCAAATTTTTGTCAAGAATTAATTTGAACTTAATATAATTTCATCTCTAAGGAGGCAAGCTATGACTTTCGGAACAAGGCTTAAAGAAGAAAGAAAAAAACATAAATACACCCAAGAGGAACTTGCAAAAACCTTAGGAATTCACAAAACTTCACTATTATCATATGAAAAAGAAACAGTTTCACCGCCCGCTTCTTTTTTGGAAAAACTGCTTTCAATTGGCTTTGATGTTAACTATATTATAAGCGGCGAAAAAATTTCCGCAAGTTCAAAAAACTATCATGAAAGTGAAAATGAAACAATTTATATCCCACTTGTTGATGCCGTCTTGTGTGCTGGGCACGGCAGTTTTGAAACTAATGATAATATAATTGACCATCACCCTTTTCCTCTTTCATTTATTCAACAAAAAGGCAATCCAAACACTATGATTTTATTCAGGGTTTCAGGCGACTCTATGGCTCCTACCATCAATGACAAAGACATGGTTTTGGTAGACGAATCAAAAAAAAGCTTAGAAACAGGAAAAATTTATGCTGTAGGTTTTGAAGATGTTATTTACCTAAAGCAAGTTGATTTTCTTCCGGGAACTATCGTTTTAAAATCACACAACAAAGAATATAATGACATTGAACTTGATAAAAATGAATATAATCAAGACCAATTCAGGGTCATTGGAAAAGTTCTTTGGGTTAGTAGAGAGTTTTGATATTTTTTTTTCATTTTTGCTTTCTCATGTCTTGACCTATGGTGATAATAATGATATATATTAATTAATTATACTGTATGAAAGGGGAAGAAAAATGATTAGAATTCAAGAAAAAACTACTATCTCTTTTGACGGAACCAAACTTTACACAAAAAGCAATATGCCAAGCAAAAAAAGAGCTGTTGCTGTTATAGTTCACGGCCTATGTGAACATCAAGGCAGGTATGATTATCTTGCAGCCACTTTCAATCGAGCCGGAATTGCAACTTATAGATTTGACCATCGCGGACACGGCAGAAGTGAAGGGCACAAAGCTCATATAAACTCATTCCACGAACTGCTTGATGACACAAATATGATAGTTGACTTTGTACTTAAAGAAAACCCTGACTTTCCTGTTTTCCTTCTTGGGCACAGCATGGGTGGTTTTACAGCCTCTCTTTACGGGGCAAAATATCCCGACAAAAAGCTTAAAGGCATCATAACAAGTGGTGCTCTTGTAAAAGATGACAGAGGGCTTATTTCCTCTGTTCCTAGTGGATTAGATGCACTTACACCCATTCCGAATGAGCTAGACGGCGGAGTTTGCAGTGTGAAAGAGGTTGTTGAAGATTATATTAAAGACCCTTATAACGGTAAAACCTTCACAGCAGGACTTTGCTATTCGATAATAAAAGGTGTTGAATGGTATAAGGAAAACATTAAACACTTTAACCACCCTGCTCTTATTTTGCACGGTGAAAAAGACAGCATTGTCAGTGAAAATGACAGTATTTTTCTTTTCAAAAATATTTCTTCAAAAGACAAACAAATCAAAATTTATGGAAATCTTTTTCATGAAATTTATAATGAATATTCCAAAGATGAAGTGCTATATGACACTCTTTCTTGGATTGTCAGAAGAATTTAATATTTAATACTAAATTTAATTTTAGAAATAGGACTTCACTATTAATCAATAATGATTATATTTTTATTAACTTATTAAACTTGACTTTTGTTAGATATTTAATCTAAAATTTATTATATTTTTCTTTGGGAGTTTTTATGTCTGGAAGGCAATTTTTCCATTCTTACCAGTTTAGGATTCTATTTGTTCTTTTTGCTTTTCTTAGCATTTCATTTATTTCTATTGCTGTAGTTGGCAGAAGCCTTTTAGCGGAAGTTTCTGAAAGAGAAAGAGGAAACTATCTCACATCTTTTACAAAGGTTTTAGATGCTGAAATTCCTGACGGTGGTTATGACGAAATCCTAGAAGAACTTGAACTTACAAATGCAAGCAGAGAAGAAAAAATTATAGCTTTGCAAAACTACCTAACTCCAATTTCTGACTATATCAGCACATTAGCTCCTGGCTTGGGTGTTGGCTATTATAGTAATGAATTTGATGCTATTCTCACCTACGCTCCTTCTTCTTCATACAGTCATCTTGTGGGTGTGCAAATCAATGAAGATCACCCCGGAAGAGAAGTTATGAGTACAAATAAGCTTATGGTCAACCGTGGAGCTATGGTTAGGGGCGAAATTCTCAATGCTATGCTTCCCATCGAAAGACAAGGTGAAGTTATTGGCTATATTTGGTCAAACCAGCTTGCTCAAGACCTTGATGAAGAGTTTGGCTCAATGATTAATAGGGTATGGACTCTTTTAGCTTTGTGCTTTTTTGGAACATCATTTTTGCTTCTTGTCTTAGCAATGCTA
>CAYJHJ010000010.1:2789-5296 GCA_964370095.1 uncultured Desulfovibrionaceae bacterium
CTTCAAAGAACTTTCAATCCTTGTATCTGGCATTGATGATATTGAAAAAGGTGTTGCTGACCGAATTCCACAGCTTAAAGGAAAATTAGGAGAGGTAGTTCAAAGAATCAACACCTTTACAGAAGAGGCAACAAAATCAACTGCTGAATCAGCTAAAGCGCTGATAACACTGCAAAATATTTTAGACCATATTGAACTTGGCATTTTTATTTTTGACACAAAGAAAAAAGAAATTGTCTATGCAAATAAATTTACTCAAACAGAGCTTGGATTTAAGGGAATTTTAGGTGAAACCTTTTCACAACTGTTCTATAATTCTGAAGATGTATGCTCTTCTGCTTGCTTTGATGAAAACGGTGTACCTAATTTTGACTTACACACAAGAGAACACTATATTCAAGAAATGCAAATGAAAATATATATAACAGAAAGATTAATCACATGGCATGATGGCAGACTTGTTCTTATGCTTTCAGTTTCGCAGATAAACTCATAAAAGAAGAAATAATCATGGTTAATTCTAAAAATTATAAACACACTCTTCATAATTCTATCTACTTTCTTTTTTTAATAGTTTGTGCTATAAATTTTGTGTTCTTTTCAGAAGTGCTTTACGCTGCAAACTCACCTGAAGATTATTCGCGTAAACTTTTACAAGAAGAAAAAGAACTTTTGAAAGATAAAACCTTCACTGTCGCTTATAATAAAGATCATAAACCATTTGAATATACTGATGAAAATGGCAACCCTAATGGCACTATCATTGAAATGATGAATGAGCTTGCAAGCGAATATGAATTTAGAATAAATTATAAAGAATACGATTATAGAGATGCAATCCACTCAAATTACGATATCATTATTGCATCAGTTTTAGGCTTAGGGGAATTAAAATCAAATTATCAAAGCTCTATTGCTTACCATAAAGAAAGACTTATGATAATAATTGATAAAAGCCTTGACCTTCAAGATTTAAGAACAAATAGGCATGTTGTTGGTATTCTTGAGTATCCTATTGACTTTCAAGAAATAAAATCTGAATTCCCAAAAGCTGATTTTCAATTATTTAAAACTTCAAGTGAGCTTATTAATGCTTTTGATAGCGGCATGTTGCATGCTTCTTTCTTTTCACGAACGCTTTTAGATGCTTCTATGCAAGGTAAGCTTTCCTATGTCAGAGATTATTATAATAAAGAAAACTTTATTATAGACTCAAATATTGAAGTGGAGCATAAAATCTATATTTCAAACAAGCTTGCAAAGCAATATCTGCCTATTTTCAATATTATTCTTTCAAACACCGATTACACTACAACACTTCTTTATGATGCTGCACCGCACCTTAACTTATTAGAATTTGATACTCCAAGCATCTTACGTATGGATATTATTATTCCTACTTTCTTGATATTAGTTCTTCTTTTCTTAGTTGCTCTCTTTATTAAAGCCGTTATACGCAGAAAAAAAGAAGCAAGCAATAAAGTAATTAATCCAAATTCTCTTTTAGAGTTTTCTGATTTTATCAATGCGGTTGAAGCCAAACTCAAGCAAATTGAAGCAAATGAATATCAACTTATTGGAATAGATATTGATTTATTTAAATTGATAGTTGCGTATTACGGAAAAGAAACATCAGAAAAACTTATAAGTAATATGACAGAAATCTTGCTTAATTTCTTCAAAAATAAAGATGCTCTTATTACAAGAATCGGTAAAGATCATTTTCTTATATTTATAAAAAACACTGAAAATGAAGAAAAAATTCGCGAACTTGTTGAAGATATTCTCACCCCTAATTTCAAAAAAATCACAGGGCAACACTATGAAGTAAGTTTTTCAGTTGGCACATATATTGTAAATGATACCACTATTAATGTGAATGACATGGTTAATTTCAGTAACTTAGCAAGATGGCAAGGAAAAAATATTCATACTAATACCTTCTATACTTTTGATGAAGTTATGAATAAACAATACCATGACAAACTTAATATCACCTACAGAATGAATTCCGCCTTGGAAAATAAAGAATTTATACTTGAATACCAACCAAAAATAGATTTGAAAAAGCTGAAACTTTGCGGGGCTGAGGCCTTAGTGCGTTGGCAGCCATCATCAGGAGAGAAATCATACCCTGCTGATTTTATTCCCGTATTTGAAAAAAATGGTTTTATTGCAAAACTTGATACCTATGTTTTTGAAGAAGTGTGTAAATTTATTGCTGATAACAGAAGGCTTTGCAGTCATATAAAAATTGCGTGCAATCTTTCGCCGGTTACATTAAACAGGAAAAACATAGTGCATGAATTACATGAAATCAGTAGAGATTACACTATAAACCCTGAAAGAATTGAACTTGAAATTGTTGAAACAGTAATTGACAATATTCCGCTTGAAGAATTAGTTAAAAAAATCAATGCCTTTAAAGAATATGGATATTCTGTTGCACTTGATGATTTTGGCGAAGGTGCATCCTCTTTAAGCCGATTTGGCCTTTTGCCTATAGA
>CAYJHJ010000010.1:5306-44593 GCA_964370095.1 uncultured Desulfovibrionaceae bacterium
TTACTGTTAAAAACTTCATTTCAAACAGCAAAGAACTTAATTTGCTTACTGTTGCAGAAGGCATTGAAACTAAATCACAATTAAAATGGATAAAAGATTCAGGTTGTGATATAGCACAAGGTTATTTGTTTGCAAAACCTCAATCGCAAAATGATTTTATTGAAACTTTAAAAGCTGACTTTATTTATCTTCAATAAATTAGTCATTTCATAATGCACTATTTATAATTTTTGCTGACCTTTAAGCCTTATTCTATAGTTTTTACTCTTTATAATTGAAAATCACATTCCTTCATAAAATGAAATAGTATTATTTTACAATGGTTTATATGTAATTTTTTTAATATTAAAAATAAATAGCCAAATATTTGTAAAATTCATTGACAAAAAAATCATCCTATGCAATATTGAAGCTGTATTCAAATTCGTGCCTCAATTTTTTATATGAAAACCTTTACTAAGATTTATTGTTTTGGAGAATATATTTATGGCAGATAGTAGAATTTTTAAAACCCCGGCTACAATGCATATAGGGCAAGGTGCATCAAAGCATATTGGTGCAGAAGTAGCACTTCTGGGAATAAAACACGTTCTTTTAGTTACAGACTCTTTTTTAGCTAAGTCCGGTATTATAGAACCTGTTTTAGAATCTTTAAAACTTTCACAAATTCAAGTTACAATTTTTTGCGAAGTTAATTCTGAACCAACTTTATCACATGTTGAAAAAGCTATTGGTCTTTATCATGAAAACAAGTGTGAAGGTGTTATTGGTTGTGGCGGCGGAAGCCCTATTGATGTTGCAAAAGCAGTCAGTGTATTAGCTGGAAATGGTGGCAAGATTCAAGATTTTGCCGGTATTAACAAAGTTCCGCTTGAAGGCCCGCCTATTTTTGCAGTTCCAACAACAGCAGGAACAGGCAGTGAAGCAACTTTAACAACAATTGTAACCGACACTGAAAATGATGTTAAAATGCTTATTATTGCACCTTGGCTTATGCCAAAAGTTGCTATTGTTGATCCGCTTCTCACTTTGGCTATGCCAAAATCAATCACAGCAGCAACAGGTTTAGATGCATTAACACATGCTATTGAAGCATACGTTTCAAGAAAATCACAAACTTTTTCAGATTTATTTGCAATAAGTGCTATAAAAAGAATTTCAAAATATCTACCTATTGCTTGGAAAAATGGGAATGACATTGATGCACGAGAGCAAACACTGATTGGGGCATTAGAAGCCGGAATAGCTTTTTCTAACTCATCAGTGGCTCTCGTTCATGGGATGTCAAGACCATTAGGAGCATTATTTCATATTCCTCATGGTGTTTCAAATGCAGCACTTTTAGGTGTTGTTACACATTTTTCCTTGGAAGGATCACCAAGCCGTTATGCTGACATTGCAGTGGCGCTTGGTATTGAAAGGCAAGAAAATGATATGGCAACTGCAATAAAAGGCGCTGAAAAAATAAGCCAACTAATTAAAGACTTAGAAATTCCAACGCTTTCACAGTTGGAACTTACAAAAGAAAAATTAGATAAAGTTGCTGCAAAAATGGCAAAAGATGCCATTGCAAGCACAAGCCCGGCCAACAATCCTCGCTTAGCAAGTGAGGAGGAAATTATATCAATCTATTACCAAGCTTTATAAAGGAGTATAAAAGTGTCAATTAAACGTTTAAAATTTTGTATTAACAATGAATGGAGAGAAACCTCTTCCGGCAAATACAGCCCTGTTATGAACCCAAGCACAGGCGAACAAATTGCCGAAACCCCTATTTGTTCAGCAGAAGAAATGAACGAAGCAATTATGTCTTGCAGAGAAGCATACCCTGCTTGGGCAAACAAGCCTATTTCTGTTCGCACACAAGTTATTTTCCGTTTCCGTGAGCTTGTAAATGCTCATTTTGAAGAACTTTCTGTACTTTTAGCTACTGAAATGGGTAAATGCCTATCAGAAGCTAAAGGTGATGTTCATAAAGTTGTTGAAGCTTGCGAAGTTGCAGTTGCCGCACCTATGGAAATTCAAGGCCATAGCATGATGGAAGCAACTCGTGCCCACGATATCAACCTTTACAGAGAATCAGTTGGTGTTTATTTAGGAATTGTGCCTTACAACTTCCCAGCTATGATTCCTTTTGGTTGGTTTATTCCTTTATGTATCGTTGCCGGTAACTGCATGGTTTTAAAAGCAGCCAGCATGGTGCCTCAAACAGGTATGCGTCTTTTAGAATTGCTTTATGAAGCAGGATTGCCAAAAGGCGTTGTAAATTTAGTTACCTGTAGCAGAGATGAAGTAACTTCTGCTTTGGCTCACCCTGAAGTTAATGGTGTAAGCTTTGTTGGTTCAACTTCAACAGGCAAACATATTTTCTCAACAGCAGCAGCAAATGGTAAAAGAGTTCAATGTCTTACAGAAGCAAAAAACCATGCTCTTGTTTTAGAAGATGCTTCACTTGAATGGTCGGCTCGTCGTATTATCAACTCAGCTTATGGTTGTGCAGGCCAACGCTGTATGGCTTTACCGGTAGTTGTGGTTCAAGAATCTGTTGCTGATGAATTCGTAAAAATTATGAAAAAATTAGCTCAAGAAATTGTTATCGGACCAGCTTATTTGCCTGAAACAGGCCTAGGTCCTGTTATCAACGCCTCACATAAAAAATCAGTAGAAGATTGGATTACAAAAGGTGTTGAAGAAGGCGCAACCTTGGTTCTTGACGGACGTAATTGCAAACCAAAAGGTTATGAAAACGGTTTTTATGTTGGACCAACAATTCTTGATAACGTAACACAAGACATGACAGTAGGACAAACTGAAATTTTTGGTCCTGTTATGTGTGTGAAAAGATGTAAAGACTTTAACGAAGGTCTTGCAATTATGAATGCAAGCCCATTTGCAAACGGTTCTTGCATCTTTACAAACAGCGGGCACTATGCACGTGAATTCACACGCCACACTGATGGCGGTATGGTTGGCATCAATGTTGGTATTCCTGTACCTTTAGGCTTCTTCCCATTCAGCGGACACAAAGACTCTTTCTTTGGTGATTTGCACGTACTAGGGCGTGATGGCTTACGCTTCTATACACAGCAAAAAACAGTAACAACAAAATGGGTTTCACCTGATGAGTCTGAAAAAGCAAAAGTAAGTACTTGGGAAGGAACAATCAACAGAGAACTTTAGAAAATATATCTTTGTAAGATATAGAAATAAAACAAACTTTTAAGGAGATGTATCATGGCTGACTTTTTAGCACCTTCCGTTAACTTTATCGGTAAAGGAACAATTTCAGAGGTAGGTCCTCGCGTTGCAATGTTTGGCAAAAAAGCTTTAATCGTTACTGATAAAGGTATTTCAGGAATTCCTGGCGGACCTTTAGATATCGTGAAAGCAGAATTAACAAAATCAAATATTCCTTATTTTGTATTTGATGATGTTGCACCAAACCCACGTGATGTAAACATGAAAGACGGGCTTAAAGCATTCAAAGATAATGGTTGTGATGTTTTAGTTTCTCTTGGTGGCGGTAGCCCTCATGACTGTGCTAAAGGCATAGGCATTTTAGCAACTCATGACGGTGATCTTTATGAAGATTATGCCGGCATTGAAAAACTTACAAATGAACTTCCTCCTATTATTGCTGTTAATACTACAGCCGGTACAGGTAGTGAAGTAACACGCCACTGTGTTATTACTGACACAACAAAGAAAATTAAATTTGTTATCGTTAGCTGGCGTAACCTTCCTAAAGTTTCAATCAACGATCCAATGCTTATGCTTAAAAAGCCAGCTGCTTTAACAGCTGCAACAGGTATGGATGCCCTCACACATGCTGTGGAATGTTATGTAACTTTAGGTGCAAACTATGCAACTGATTGTCTTGCATTGCAAGCTATTGAACTTGTTGGCAAATACCTTCGCAGAGCTGTTGCATACGGTGATGATATTGAAGCACGTGAAGGTATGGCATATGCTTCTGTTCTTGCAGGTATGGCATTCAACAACGGTGGTCTAGGTTATGTTCACGCTATGGCTCACCAATTAGGCGGCCTTCTTGATATGCCACATGGTGTTGCAAATGCTGTGTTATTGCCACATGTTGAAAAATGGAACCTAATGGTTAACCCTAAGAAATTTGCCCGCATGGCTGTTGCTTTAGGTGAAAATATTGATGGACTTGGTGAAATGGAAGCTGCAGAAGCTTGCATTAAAGCTATTGTTCGCTTATCACAAGATGTTGGTATTCCACAAGGTCTTGCTTCTTTAGGTGTAAAAGAGTCAGATATCCCTCTAATGGCTGAACTTGCACTTCAAGACGGTAATGCCGGCTGTAACCCAAGAATTGGTAATGTAAAAGACATAGAAGCACTTTTCCGTGCAGCTATGTAATTTATACTTGTGAAACAAAAGGCGATAATTATAATTGAAAAAATAGTTGTCGCCTTTTTTATTTAGTATAAATAAGCACAAACTTGCTAATTGATAAAAAATATGTATAATGCTTTAGTGTGATTGAAAAAAATTTATTTATAGAGAGTAATATGAAATTTCAAAACCCAAAGCGTGAAAAAATTCCAACTCAAATTGTTCAGCAGATACGCTCTGCTATTCTAAATGGTGAATTAAAACCTGGTGAACCTCTTCCAAACGAGCAGGACTTGGTGCAAGAGTTTGGCGTAAGTAAACACACTTTGCGAGAAGCTTTACGCACACTTGAAGGCATGGGCTTTTTGTCTATCAAGCGTGGTGCCGGCGGTGGCCCTGTTGTAAGTGAAATTGATTGGGAAACTGCCAGAGATTCCTTCTCATCCTTTTTATATTTTCAGAATTTTACAGCTGATGATATCCATGAAGTTCGTAAGCTTATTGAACCATATATCACTTATCAAGCAACTTTAAAGATGACTGAAGAATATTTCATGCAGCTTCAAGACATTCATAACCGTTGCTTAAAAGCGTATGATGAGCATCAATCAACTGTACTTTATGAAACAGAAGTTCTATTCCATGTGCTTTTGGCAAAAATTGCAGGAAATCCAATTTTGTGGGTAAGCCAAGATTTTGTCAATAATATGTTGACTGACACAAAGCATAATCTAAAACCAAGCCGTGAATTCACTCACGAAGTTCTTGAAGCTCATCAGAAAATTTTAGATGCAATTCAAAAAAATGACCCGCAAATGGCTTCTGATGCGATGTTACAGCACATTCTTGAAGTTGAATCAGGTTTGCACGATCTTATAAATAAAAAATAGCTTTTTATTGAAAATGAGAAATGTATAATATTCTATTATAATTTATAATTCATATATATATGATATTGTAATATATTCTTTAGCCCTGTATTTGATAGAAAAATCTGCAAATTAAAAAAAATGACCTCTTTTATTTATAAAAAAGGCCATTTTATTTTGTTTAAAATTATTTTTTCATATAGAAGTACGGCCTATTCCCTGCATCATCTTCAATGGTTTGGTCAGCCCCTTCTGCAATAAGATAATACAAAAGCTCGCTATTGCCGCCCATTGCACCATAGTGAAGTGAAGTGCGCCCCATCTTATCTTTAGCATTTAAGCGTGCTTTATTCTCATGCAAAATTTTAGAAATTTCATAATTCCCGCTGCCGGCAGCATACATAAGTGCTGTCATGCCATTATCATCAGTTTTTCTTACATCTGCATTATATTCGATAAGCATTTTTACAGCTTCAAGATTTTCAAAAAAAACAGCTTCCATAAGTGGGCTTATTCCTGTGCCATAGCTCAGGTTTGGATCAGCCCCATTTTTCAAAAGAAGTTCAAGAATATCAGTTTCTTCAAGCAGAATTGAAGCAATTAAAGGCGTTATACTCGGAAGATTGTCAAGCACTATCTTTTCATCTTTTATATTTTCTTTATCATTACTTTTTTTATTTTCTTTAGTTTCATTTTCTTCTGCTTCTTCATCTGCTTTTTTACGCGTACTTGGCTTTTCTTGTGTTGATTTGGCAGGCATATTTTGATAATTAACGTCAGCCCCATCTTCAATAGCTTGTTCAACCGCAGAATAGTTATTTTTTTCAACTAGTTCAGTTAAATTAATTTTATTTGCAAACAGAAATGAGCTCTGAGCAAACACGATGAGAAAAGCACAAAATGAAATAAAAATTTTAGTCATATTAATTCCTTTATGATTAAAAAAGAGATTTTTTGCAATATTATATAGATGTTTATTTATACTTCAAAGGAATAAAAAGCAAGAAAAATTATAATAATTAGAAACTTTTGCTTTTTCTATAAATTATCAATTACATTAGAATTGAAAAAATCCATCATAAACAACTGCTCTTTATCCATAACTTTACCCGGGCTTAGCCTTAGATTGCCTTCATTATCATAAATAGGGCCGGTAAAAACTTCAAAGTCTTCATATTTCATATCACTTGAAACCTTCCCAACTTCTTCTGCAAAGTTTATTCTGATGACAGAAGTGTTTATAGTATCAAGCTTTACTATATTTTTGGATATGCCTTCATTAAATATTCTTGATTTCCAAGTTCCGTTTATAATATGACTTACATCGTCAAGATAGAAGTTTGCCCAATTAATTACAACACCTGTCAAATATGTATCTTCAAGCTGATATTTAATAGCTGGGTTATTATATGGAATTGATAATACATTTTTTTCATGTGCAGTGAGCTGAGGCATTGAAGAATCTGAATGCTGTGAAATAATATCAATTCCGTCAGCAATTAAATCTAGTGTAAGTTCTCTTTCTTTTTCATTATCATACCAACTATTTACCCAAGAAACTTCAATGATGGCATCTTTATTTTTTTCCATTACTCCAAGAGCAAAAGCATTGATGCCACGCACAACTTCAGGAATAGGCATTGATGCAATATATCCAATTTTATTACTTTTTGTTGCCATTCCGGCAATAAGACCTGAAAGATATCGTGCCTCATATGTCTTTGGTCTAAATATGGTGAGGTTTTCAAGCTGCACAAGGCCATTTGAATGCCCGAAAATTATATGCGGATATTTTTTTGCAGCTAAAATCACACCGTCTGAATGTGCATCACTTGTTGCATAAATAACATTGCAGCCTTGCTCAATCAATCCATCTATAGAAGCTAAGGTTTCTGCTTCCCCTATGGCATATTCGCCCACCATTGTTTCAACCTGAAGGTTTTTTTCTACTTTAAGCCTTGCTTTTTCATGTAAAAATATATATGAGCTTTTATTTGGTGGATAGAAATATACAAAACCTATCTTAATTTCATTGGCTGGAATAGCTTTTTTAATTGTGCTATAAGAGCTTTCATCGTTTTTGCAAGCAAAAACTAAAAAAGAAAGAGATACAATTAAGCATAAAAGTATAAACTTTTTCATCTAAAAACTCCTAAACAACTGATTCTTGTGCATAGATAATACACAGAAAAGCAAAGTAAAGAGTAATTATAAAAAAAATACCTTATTATTTAATATAAAATTATTTTTCAAGTAGCACTTTTTGAAGCTAATTACAAATCCTACAAAAAAAAGAAGCAAAGTTTTTTAGCAAGTTTACAACATAAAAATTTTATTGATAAGGAGGGGTTAGAAATCTATCCCCTCCTTTTTCTTTATAGCATAATTCTATTAAATTGGTTTTTTATAATCATTCCAGTTAGATAAATGAGCTTTTACGGCTTCTCTTAACTTATCGTCAACTTTACCTTTACTTGCTTCTGACGCTAAAAATGTTAGCTCAATCCAAGATCCGTCATAATTATAAACATCATCCATGTCTAAAACTTCTTTCAAAACTGCTTGAGTTTGAGCTGAACGCACGCCTGACTGGCAGAAAGTAATAACTTTTCTTCCTTTGATATCTTTATAAAGTTCTTCTAATTCTGCCTTTGATTTTACAGTATTATCTTCATTAAGATTATTTTTCCATTCAATAGGTAAAGCGTTTATAATGCCACCGGTACCATAAGCACCTTTTGATGAACCTGTTTTTTCACCATTTTGCTCTTTTACTGAACGAGTGTCAATAATTACCCATTCTTCAGGATTGTCTAAAGCTGCTAATAATTGTTCAACAGTAACGTTTAATTCTTCAACTTCATAACCTTCTGCTTTATAATCGGTTTTTTTCTCTTCATCAACAAGTGTTTTGTTTTTGCTGTTTGAAACAGTTGGATAATCAGCTTTTTGCCATGCATCTAAACCGCCGTCTAGAAGTTTTACGGTGTCATGATCTAAAAGCTTGATTTGCCAATAAACTCTTGCTGCATCGTGCATAGCTTCGGCGCTGTAAACAACGATTTTAGAATCAGCTGTTGCACCTGCTTTTGAAAGAAGTTCTTCCATTTCTTCTTTTGATTTTCTAAAGCCTGTAACTTCAGGGGCTGCCGCTTCGCTTGAGCCAGAACCACTATAATCAGGGCGCCAAACCACATAAGAATTTGGAATTTGACTGTTTGGCACAGAAAAAGGAACAACTCTTTTCACTTCACTTAGAACACCAATAATAATAAGATTAGGGTCATTAGCGTCCATCATTGATTTTAATTCTTGCACAGAAATAAAATCACCTTTATCCACATTACCTTCGTGATTGTTTGCAACAACAGGCTGCGAATTTACAAACAGTGAAGCAACTAAAGCAAATGCTGAAACTAAAATCTTTTTCATAAATTTCTCCTAAAAAGTTATTAAAATAAACCATATACAATAGACTTTATTTAAGCAAAAAATACTTTAAGCTGAAATAAGTCTTTCAATTCTTTTTTTAGTTTTATATCTGTTAGTCCATGCTTTGATTGGTTGTGATAAAGTATCTTCAGGTGGAGTATCACCTTTTTTTACAACATCACCAAAAATCAAGTCAAGGATATGCCAAGCCGAAGCTCCACCCATAAGCATTGATTGCCTGCATGCAGCACAATACGTTACTACTTCACTTGTAGGAAAATCGCCTACTCTTCTTTGCATAACTCTTTTTGCTAAATCGGGATTTGCAGGCACAATCATACCGCCAAAACCACAACATCTTGTATTTTCTTTGGTTTTTTCTGGTTCCACAGTATTATAACCCAATTCATTCAAAATCCAACGTATACCGCTATGGATTTCAGAGTATGGGCGAATTGAACAAGAATCGTGCACCGATAAAACAACATCTGAATTTTTAGCTTTTCCAACCATTTCTTTAGGCAAGCCAATTTCAGGCATTAATGCCCATAAAGACGTTACTTTCAAATTCTTGTCTAATTCCATAACCTTATAACAACTTTGACAACCCACAATAACTTCATTCACATCACAGGCCTTCAAATCTTCTTGAAGTCCATGGAAACGTTCTTGAAAAGCCTCTTCTTGACCAAGAGCTTTTGTTGGTTTTCCACAGCATTTTTGTATAACGGATAAATCAGGATAGACACTTTTAAGGTGCTCAACAGTTTTGATGACCAAGTCGGGATTATACGAGGATAATGCACAACCGGAAATAAATGCTTTTCTTCCCATTTTTATCTCCCTTTCCTTTTTGTTGTAAAGAAGCCTGAAAATCCTAACATTTGGTGCATATTGATAGCCTTATGCCCTTTGATAGGTGAATTGCCATCATTTGCCTTAATATAATCTTTACGCATAAGCCCAAATAATTCTGAGAATTTATATTCTTCAGGGCAAACCAAGGTGCATTGATCACACATATTGCATGAATAGGCAATTATAGGATCTAAGCTTGATTTATCAATAAATTTAGCAAATAATTCACCAGGATACTCAGCATAATCGTTTAGCATAATACATTCAATCATACATTTTTTACATTCACACTTCAAGCAACGTGAAGCTTCTTCAATAGCACCTTCTCTGTCAAAGCCAAAATCACATTCATCAAAGGTTTTTATTCTTTGGCTTGCCTCTGTCATACGTGTATGCTTTCTTGGAATGGCTTTAGCATCTTTTGGTAAAGGAATTTCAAGTTTGGAAATATTTCCAACTTCTTCTGAGAAATTCCTTTCAAAATCAAGAGCTTTACCTTCAAGGTATCTATTAACAGAATAGGCTGCTTTTCTTCCTGAAGCCATTGCTTCAACAACAATTACCGTGCCTGCACAATCACCTGCAACAAAAACACCTTCTAAAGAAGTTTTTAAAGTGAGAGGATCTTTTGAAAAGCGGCCATTTCTTGCTTGTTCTATATCGCAACCTTCAAGTTTTTCAACAAGTTGGCCTGTTGCAAATATCACAGTATCACAATCAATAGTTATGCAATTTTCACCAAAGCAAGGACTAAACGCACCTTTTTCATCAAAGATTGATAAACATTCAGAAAACTTAGCTGAAGCAACAACTTGTTTGCCATCTTCTTCTTTTGCTATGAATTCCACATTGCCATACCCACATAAAAATTCAATGCCTTCATCTAAAGCACCTTCTTGTTCATGCTTGCTTGCAGGAAGAATATCAAGGCTTTCCAAAGAAAGCAGGCTTACTTTTTCAGCACCAAGACGCAATGAAGTTCTTGCACAGTCCATCGCAACATCGCCGCCTCCAATAACAATAACTTTTTTGCAAGGCACATCAGCTTTTTGCTCAAGTGATGCTTTTTTCAAAAAATCTACTGCATTGGTGATATTTAATGCTTCACCGCCCTTGCTTGGAATTACACTCCCTTTATGGGCGCCCATTGCAACAACGATTGCATCATTTGATTTTTGCAATTCTTCAAAAGAAATATCAACGCCAACTTTTGTGTTCATTACAAATTTTACGCCTAATTTTTCAAGATAGGAATATTCATAATCTATAATATTTCTTGGCAATCTGTAAGCAGGAATTCCAACACGCATCATACCGCCAACATGTGGCAATGCTTCATAAACAGTTACTTCATGCCCTTCTCTGGCTAAGTCAATAGCTGCTTGAGCACCGGCAGGCCCTGCCCCAATCACAGAAACTTTTTTTCCAGAAGGAACTTTTTTTGATAAATCCCAGATGCTTTCATCATCAGATGTGTCTGCGGCATATCTTTTTAAAGCTGCTATGGCAATAGGTTCATTAAATTCCTTGCCACTTCTACACTCTTTTTCACAGGGATGAGCACAAATTCTGCCCAATGAACCCGGCAAAAACAGTTTTTCTCTGATAAGTTTTATTGCTTCTAAAGGTTTGTCATCTCTAATTAAATTGACATAACCAATAGCATCTGTATGCATGGGGCAACGGCTTGAACAATAAGCCTTATTATGCCCTTGGCATTCTGTAGCAATAGTTTTTGCTTTTTCAATAATCTTTTCACTAAAACGTACGTCCATAGAACCACCCTTGTTTCAAATTTCACATAAAAGTCCGCTATATGCGAATCATAAAAGGCAATTAAGGCTTAAGGCACAGTTAAAGGTTATTAATACTATAATGCACATTTAAATGCTATTAATACTGTAAGGCAAAGTTTTATTCTATTAGTACAAAATAACACAAGTGAAAAAAATTACAAGTGTTTTTTTGCATAATTTTATATTTATTTTTTATGAATAATACCAATATGTTTTATAGTTCTGAACAAGAAGTCCCTGTTGAAAAGCAAGCAAAGCATCTGTGATGCCTAAGCATAACGCGGTATTTTAAAGCTTCTTTAAGTGTATTACCCATATTATAATCATCATCATCATCAACCAAGGTGCAGGGATAGATGTTGATTTTTCCATTCTTTTTTGCAAGCATGGATGAGTGAGAGCACATAAATTTATCTCTTTCGTATTCAGTTTTATAGCTTGTCATACAGCTTTCAGTAATAAAGGGTACTGTTGGTGATTGGCAAGGAAGATGAAGATCCGGAAAAAGCACCAAGGGTAAATTTTCATCAAGCCCATAAGCTTTAAATATAGTTCTAAATTCCTTTTCCACAACTTCATTTGCTTTTAAAGCCTGCATTTGCGCAGCAATAGAGACGTGAAAGCCCATGCTTATGAGATTTTTGCAATTTGCTAAAGCACGTTCAAAATTTCCTTCCCCTCTATTTTTATCATGCAATTCTTTATTTGGAAAATCAAGGCTTACTCTAAAGGAAAGATTATTCTTTTTATTTACAAAAGCTTTTAATGTTTCAAAATATTTTTCAATTGGTTTAGTTGCATTTGTCAAGACAAGGCATGGTTTACTATCAAGGGCGTATTCTAAAATTTTTATAAAAGCTTGATTCATAAAAGGTTCACCGCCTGTAAAGGAAAACTGCCTTACACCAAGTGAAAGAGCTTCATCAATCAAAGGGCGAGCATCTTCAAAATCAATTGTTTCTATACGTTTTGATGTGCTGGAAGCGCCTTCAAAGCAAAATGGGCAAGACAGATTGCATAAAGTTCCTGTATGTATCCATAATTCTTGCAAATCTTTGGGTTGAATATAACCTCTTTTATCTCCTAATGGAGTAAGCAACCAGGTTGCATCTGTATTATGATAAAGAATTTCTTTTTTAGCTTCATTTGCAAATGACAAAACTTTTTCAGATGAAGATAAACCGAGGTCTGAATCCTCTTCTCTTCTTGAGTTTTCAATATCTTTGAGCATGGAATAACCTCTTCTATATAAAATTTTAAGGCACGAAAACTAATAATTCAAAAAAATAAAAATGCAAATTCAAAAATAAATTTTATTTGAGAAAAAAATAACACTTTCTTATTAAATTATCAAGAATTTTCTTACTTGCATTTTTCAAAGTATCACGCTAAAAAAATAAATAATTCACATATATCTTTAAGGAGTTTTTATGAGCAATATTCAAATTGGTATTATTGGCGGTTCTGGTCTTTATAAAATGGAAGACTTGGAAATTATTGAAGAAAAATCAATTGAAACTCCTTTTGGGAATACTTCAGCACCTATAGTTATAGGAAAAATCAACAATATTCAACTTGCTTTTTTAGCAAGGCATGGCACTCAACACGGCTATTTACCTCATGAAGTTCCGTATAAAGCAAATATTTACGCTTTAAAAAAATTAGGAATAAAATATATTGTTTCCGTTTCTGCAGTTGGCTCTTTAAAGGAAGAAATTCCACCTAGAGATTTAGTTATTGTTGACCAATACATTGATTTTACAAAGAAAAGAGATTCCACTTTTTTTGGAAATGGCATTTTGGCTCACACTTCTATGGCGAAGCCTACCTGCGAAAAAGTCAATTCAATTCTTTTGAAAGCTGCCCATAAAGTTCTTGGCAATGAAAAAGTTCATGCAAAAGGAACATATATTGCCATGGAAGGCCCGCAATTTTCTTCTTTTGCCGAATCTAATTTTTATAGACTATTGCAGGCTGATGTAATTGGAATGACAAATATGCCCGAAGCAAAACTGGCCATGGAAGCTCAAATTGCTTATACTGCCCTTGCTTTTGCCACAGATTATGATTGCTGGCACCCATCAGAAGAAGCCGTAACTGCTGAAATTGCTATAGCTAATCTTATGGCTAATGCAAAAAATGCCCAAGAAATTATAAAGCTTGCAGTGGAAGAAATTGACAAAGAAAAACCTTTTTCTAATGCTCATTCAGCCTTATCTTCTTCCCTTCTCACCCCTCTTTCAGCACTTGAAGGTGATAAAAAAGAACTACTTGAACTTTTATTAAAGTAAGCAAATACAAAAATGGGGATATAAACTATCCCCATAAAATTATTTTCTAAAAATTTCTTTTACATATCGAAAAAGTGGATTTTTCCCTTGCCAATAACAATCTTTGATTTTTTCTAAATCCATGCCAAGTTTTGCGGCTAATAAAACGGATTGATTGATAAAACTTACTTTAAAAAAGCCATATTTTATCCATCTTCGATTGGAAGTTTTCAAACTTTTTTCGGCACTTTTGATTTTTCCCTTATTTAGAGCTTTTTTCACCAAGAAAACATCTTCTAAAATAGGAACTGTAGGAAGGTTCCATTGAAAATAATCTTTTCTGCGAACAAAAAGCCCTTGGTCGCCATAAGGTCTTTTAAAGTGTTTTGACCTAAAATTTGCACAAAAACAAAGCAAAAAAGAAAGGAAGCGCTTTTTTTTCAATTTATCAGCTTCTTCTTTAAAAGCAAAATCAAAGTACCCCAAAGAAAGGGCTTTATCAGCCAATATATTCCGAATACTGCTATCGAAGGAAGGAGGCAGGATTGAGTCTATATGCAAAAAAAGAATAATATCACCATTAGCATGCTTAGCCCCAAAATCCATCTGATTTGATCGTCCTTTTTCGCTTTTTAGCACTATATCGGCATATTTTTTACTGATTTCAAATGTTTCATCCGTGCTTTCACCATCAACAAGAATATATTCAATATTAAAGGCTGTAGGCAAGTTTTCAAAAAATTCAGCTATATTTTTTTCTTCGTTATATACCGGAATTACAACAGAAATTCTTAGAGGGATATCTTCTTTATAATCAACATCGTTCAAAATTGCTAAATCAGTATATGAAAGATTATTGTTTTTTATTTGCCTTACGCTCTCTTGATAAACAGTTTCAGTTCCCCAAGTGATTTCATCATAAATATTCAAATGCTTAGGCAGTTCCTCTTTGTTTTCAATGGCTGAACCCAGAAGATAATAGCCGCCATCTTCACTTTTACCGATCACACAAGCAAATTCTTCAAGTTTTTGAAATGCTTCCTCTAAAAGCTCTTTTCGTATGCTTGGGCAATCAGCACCTATTATAACAATTTTTTTTCTTTTAACTGTTTGATTTTTTTCAAGAAGTTTTACATAAGCATATTCTAAGGCTGCCTTTAATTTTATACCTAAATCGCCCTCTCTTTGTGGAATAAAGTCGAACCTATTGGCAATTTCATCTCTTGTTTGCAGTGTATCAAGCTGTGCATTTCTTTTTTTACAGGAAGTTAAAATACTTTCTTCAATCCATTTTTGCATTTCTTCTTTGCTAGAGCCATTAAAATGAACTTGAATCTTTTTTTTACTCAAAAAAGCTTCATAGGAAATAAATTCTGTCATTTCTTTTTGCAAGTTTGCAGCCTTTTCAGCGCCAAGGTGGGGGATAAGCCTTGTTTTGCTTTCCCCTGCTCTTGGAAAGCGTGAAATAATAATTATAATCGAATTTTCATCTTCTTTTTGAATAATATAATCAAATTTTTCTTGCATTGCACAACATTTCCCGCAATTTCAAATAAATAAAAATAAAAACAAAGGCATAAAGATTTATACCTTTGTTCTTAGAAATAAATATACATTTTTAAAATTTATTTTTCAAGTTTTTTCATAGTTCTTTTTAGATTGAAATCAAGCAAAAATTTCAACCCTTTAGCAACAGAAGGTGTAAGCTTTGATTTTTTATACAAAACCGCTGCTCTTTGAATTGCAGAAGCATTTGTGGGATATGGATGAATGACATCAGAAAGTTTTGAAAGCCCCATTTTGCCTTGCATTGCAGTTGTGATTTCACTTATCATATCACCTGCATGTGAAGCAACTATTGTTGCACCAAGGATTTTATCTGAACCTTTTTTTGTCATGAATTTAACAAAACCGCGCTCTTTCCTATCTGCTTTTGCCCTATCAACATCTTTCATATAAAAAGTATAAAAATCAACCGCTTGCCCTTTTTCTTTTGCATCATACTCATACATACCTACATGAGCTATTTCAGGTTCAGTATAGGTGCACCAAGGCATTATTACAGCTGATAGTTTTTTCTTTCCAAAAAATAAAGCATTTTGAACAGCGATTTGAGCTGCTTTATCGGCTGCATGTGTGAATTTCCAGAGCATACAACAATCGCCGGCCGCAAAAATATCTGCACTGCTTGTGCGAAGATAGTCATCAACAATAATCCCTTTTCTTTTGTCATAAACAACATTCGCATTTTCAAGGCCCAAATTTTCCACATTCGGTGCCCTGCCAATACCAAGAAAAACTGCATCTATATCAAGCTCAATTTCACTGCCGTCTGCTTTTTTTATAAAAGCTTTTTTATTGCTTCCTTCAAGCTTTTCAACCTTTATAAGTTCAGCATCAAGCAAAACTTCAATTCCCTCTTCTTCAAAAACTTCAGCCAAAATTTTTGAAGCATCTTGATCTTCACGCGGCAAAAACTTTCCGCGTTGCACAATGCTTACTTTTGTGCCAAGCCGTGAAAATGCTTGAGCCAATTCACAACCAATAGGCCCTCCGCCAATAAAAAGCATATGCTTTGGCAAAATATTTAATTCAAAAATTGTTTCATTGGTATAATAATCATTTTTTTCTAAACCATTTATAGGAACGTGAACAGCTCTTGCCCCTGTTGCTATAATTGCTTTAGCAAATTTTATTTTTATATCATCAATACTTATATGATGTTCATCAATAAATTGTGCATTTCCAAAAAACACATCTACACCCATTTCAGTATAGCGTTTTTTGGAATCGTGGAAACTTATTTCAGAACGTATACGCCTTAAATCTTCCATAATATTAGAAAAATCTTTTTCAGCATTATGCGAAAAACTTTCTAAACCAAAAACACTTGCCTTTTTCATTTCTTTTGCTAAGCGTGAGGAAGCAATCAAGGCTTTTGAGGGCACACAACCGCTGTTTAAGCAATCACCGCCCATGTGTTCTTTTTCAATCAAGGCAACTTTTGCTCCTAGTCCTGCGGCAATAGCAGCACTTACAAGCCCAGCTGAACCTGCCCCAACAACCACAAGATGATAAACATCTTGCGGCTTGGGATTTGTGTATTCTATATTTGAAACATTTGCATTTAATATTGCATTATATTTACTTGAATCACTTGCAGGGTTATTCATTTTTTCGCCTTTTATTCTTTAAGTTTTGATTTTGCTTGTTTTACAACTACTGTAATGATTGCAAGAATAATACCCACAACTGCAACTAATGACCACGGAATTTGCCCATGTTCAATAGCATAGGTGATTGCACCAACCCCAGAAACATATAAAACAATACCGGGAAGAATACAGATAGCTGTCCATAAAAAATAAACTTTAAAAGGAATATTTGTAAGCCCGAAACCATAGTTCAATAGGTTAAACGGGAATAGAGGCACAAGCCTTGTAATGGCAACAATAATATAGCCGTTTTTTTCTGTAAGATCTTCAAGTTTTTTGAACTTTTCATTCTTATCTAAAATACCGCGTATAGTGTTTCTTGCAAAATATTTTGAAATCAAGAAACAAAGTGAAGCACCGATATTAGCGCCTATCATTACATATAGAACACCAAAGTAAACACCAAAAATCGGGGCTGCCATTAAAGTAAGTGCTGATGCTGGAACTGCAAAAACAGTCGCCAAAGCATACACGCCTATATACACTAATGGAGCTACTGCACCTTGGGCTTCAACCCAAGATTTAAGTCCGCCTATAAGTTCTTCAATTTTATACACGCGTGCCAAATATATAAGTAGGGCAACAATAAAGACAAAAGCAAAAAGTTTAATCCAATTTTTCATACAAACTCCTCAACATGTTTATTTTTTAAAGCACAAAACAAGTCAGATTAGGCAAATAAGGCTG
Organism: uncultured Desulfovibrionaceae bacterium; assembly: GCA_964370095.1. GTDB lineage: Bacteria > Desulfobacterota > Desulfovibrionia > Desulfovibrionales > Desulfovibrionaceae > CAYJAZ01. Next base: position 22,796 of record CAYJHJ010000010.1, read on the forward strand.
TAATCTTTAAATGAAGATTAATATATATAGAATAAAACTCTAACAATATTAATATACCACTTTTCAAGGCTTGTCAAGTTTTTCACAAACAAAAGTCTAGGGGCACTTATAATTATTTATATTATGAAAAACAAAAAGCCATGATGTTATTTCTATCATGGCTATAATTCTATATTTTTTTGCTTTAGATTTTGATAAATGGGTTTTCATCAAATTCTGAAATATCTTCACTTATTTGATCCGGGTCAAATTCAACTCCTACTAAAGTAATAGTTTTGTAGGTTGAACCCATGTTATCAGCAATTGTGATAATGCCGTTTCCTTCTTGGTTTGAGGTTGAAATAGAATAACCAAGACCGGAAAATGCCGTTAAGTCTATATGATCATTTGACAAATCAAAATCATGTATCATATCATTTTCAATAGCTTGACTTTGCGTGATATCATCAATACCGTATAAAATAGCATCAGAGCCACCACCAAGATAAATCTCGTTATCGCCTGAACCTGCAAAAATAATATCATCGCCTGCACCTGCATATATAAGGTCATCACCTGAACCTGCAAAAATGATGTCATTACCATCACCGGCATCAATTACATCATCACCGTCAAGAGCTATAATAATATCATCGCCTGTGCCACCAAAAATAAGGTCATCACCATCTTCCAAAAGCTCTTGCTTGCCAAGATAATTTGCTAAATCACCAAGATCAAAGCTTTCTTCACTGTTTGTAGGTAACATTCTGATTTCATCGCCAAGGTTTTGAACAAGTTCGGCATGCGAATTATAATCACTTTCTGCAAGTGATTGAGCAGTAAATTCATCAGTATTCCTTCCGTGAAGAAGGTCTGAAAGATTATCAAGCATATCAATATCATTATCAGAAATAATAATATCATCACCCTCTTGCCCATAGATCATATCATCGCCTGCACCACTCACGATAGCATCGGGGTCATTTTGAGATTTACCAGTAGAATCAAGATTTTCATTCAGCAAAACTTCAGGGTTTTGACGTATATATTCCATGATAATTGCCTGTTTTGTGGCAGCATCAAAGTCAAATGATTGTGGCCAATTGATACCTATAGCAGTTTCAAGTTCGCCAAGCGTAAGCCCACCGACAATAATATCATTTCCTTCATTCGTGAAAGCAAAAGAATCACTTTGGATATTAAAATTATCTGTGCCAGATGGAAAGATATTTTTTATGCCCTCATCGGTTACAAATAAAGAAGAGCCTTCTTTTCCTGCTTCACGGGCTAATTCTGCCAATTCTTTAAGTGTTGCTTCTGCTTTTGGGTCAGTAATGCCTATGCCTACGGCATTGAATTGATCAAGGTGCTCCAAAAGCCTGTTAAAAGCATCTTTATCATAACCCCAAACATTGCTTTGATCATATATTTCAGTTGGATTACCATCGCTTATGATAATACCTAAATTTTGATGATTATTTTCTTTACTGTTTTCTTCAAAAAACTCAGTGGCAGCATCAAAGGCTTCTGAATAATCTGTCCAATGGTGGAAATATTCATCACCCAACTCACCGTCCGGGGTTGAAACATTGGTCTGGTTTTTCCATTCATCATTACTCATGAAATAAGATTTCATTTCTGTAATAATTTCAGTTATTTCCCTGTCAAGTGCTTCAGGGCTTTCCAATGCTTCTTTATCAATTTTTATGCTATAATTTTCAGCACTTGCCCAAAAAGAAACAATACCTATATTGATTTCAACACCATCAGTTGAACTGTTGCCAACATGATCAATCAAAACTTCTTTTATATAGGCTTCAAGCGAATCGCAAGCATCACTCAAGCGTGAACGATAGCCATTATCTTCTAAAGTTTCAATCATATCACGATAAGCATCCATTTTCATATCGTCAATTTTAGCGGCTATTTCGCTTTCTGAAAGTCCGTCAAAATCACCGTTTGCCTGCATTTTTGCTATCTGATTATCTACATAAGTATCTGAAATACCTTTCAAGTCATCATCCGTATACATGGCAGCTGCATCTTCATAGATTGTGCCTTGAAGATAGTAAGGGTGATACATTGAACCAGAAGTATCAAGCATCACACAGATATTATAACTTGTGTCTTCGCTTACAGTAATATCAAGGCTTTCAACTCCAACCAATACGCCATCTGTGGCACTTTTACCGGCTTCAAGGCTTACTTCTGCTTTATCACCGTCAGAATCTGTGATGACTACTTTAGCAACTTCACTACCTTCGGGAAGGCTTGTATCTGTTTTTGCTGAAGCAGTCCATTGGTTTTCGCCAGTATCTTTTTCACCTGTGTAAGTAAGTGATACGTTCACATCTTCAAAGTTCAAACCCTCTTGCCCTCTTACTGCAAGCGGATCACCATAGGCATCACGCACAGTATACCATACATCATCTGTGCCTTGAATTTCTTTTTCCCATTTTCCATCTTCATTGAAAACATAACGTATGTTTGAACCTTCAACAGAAATTGTTTTGCCCTGCCCTGAATCTGCCCCAAAGTCAAAATCAACAATTCCTATATGCGTATCCCCAATAGAAACAAAGGCATCACTTGTTGAAGCAATAGGAATATCGTCAATAATATTGACAGTAAGTGTTGTAGGTTCGCTTTTATTATAATCTTTATCTCTTACCACCAAGGTGATTTGATCTGTTGATTCGCTTGAGTGGTCAAGATTATCTTTTTGTGTATATGTATAAGTTATTTTGCCATTCACGTATTTGAAGTTTGAAAAAATACCTGTTCCCGTGTCATAGCTTCCTGAATTGAGGGGAATATCAACATATCTTCCATTCACAATTATCTGAATATCCTTCACGCCATTTGAAGCAGAAACATCAAAAGAACCACTTGTGATTTCAGAATTATCACTTGAATCAAAAAGCCCTTTTTCATTGACCGTGATTGTGGAATCGCCAACATTTGCATTGTTCACATTTGTCATTTCAAGCTTAAGCGAAGCTGAAGAAGTATCGCCATCGCTGTCTTTGATAGTATATGTGAATTCAAAAGTAGTGTCTTTTGTTACTGTGCTTCCATAAGTATCAAAGTCATATGAACCGTCATTACTGAGGGTCAGCTTACCATAAGACCAGTTTAAAAGCTCAATCTGCCCGGAAGAATTCACCGTTTTAGTGAAAATTACTGCTTTTCCGTTAATAAGCACAGTTGAGCTTAGGCTTTCTATACTTGCAGCAGTTCCACTAAAGCCATCGCCGCCAAAGCTGTCATTTTCAAGAAGATTTCCTCTTATATCATCACTGCCCTCTGTAAATGAAAGATTAGTGTCATCAACAGCTTTTGGCCCATCATCAGTAATATTTACATTAATTTGAACATTCAAAGCTTCTTCTGCTGTATTATTATTTTTTCCGTCATGAATAATAACATCAAATTGTTCTGCTTTTTCAAGGCCTTCTGTTCCGTGCATATAGGCATCTGTTTGCGTATAACTATATTCAAAAGTATAGCTATTATCAGCTTCATTAAATTTTAAAATAAAATTTGAAAGATTACCGTGTGAACCTTCAATTTTATCAAAAGTGCCTTGTGGATTGATTGTATAATTTCCTTCTGCATCTTTTGAAATTGTGAAAATGTTTCCGTTTATAGTGATAGAACCGTTTTCCATATCTTCCAGAGATTCAAAAACAATTGAACCTTTTGCAACATCATTTGCTATGCTATCACTTGTTTCTAATATGTCAGTATAGACAATTTGCCCCTCAGGCAATTCAACAGTAGGAATATCATTTGTGCCTGTAAGTTTAACTGTGACTGTTTGCTTTGCAAAAGCTCCGTGTTCATCACGCACATAAATATCGAATGAGAAATCTTTTATTTCATTTTCGCCAAGTTTTTGGGCTTTAGCATTTGCAGTGAAAGTATAGACGCCGGTTGTCGGGTCAATTTCAAATCTGCCGTATTCAGTTTCTATAAATAATTGGGCATCTGAACTGTCAGCTGAATTCGGCTTATTGAGTGAATACAATAAATTAACACCTTCACCCAAGTCAACATCAAGCCCTTGCGCCTTGCCTGAAACAAAGGCAGCCTCTTCTGTAAGTTCTAATTTTTGTGTATCAAGTGAAAGAGTAGGCATATCGTTTGTGCCCACAACTTTTATGCTGATTGTGGTTTCAACAGGATTACCGTTTTGATCTTTCACAACAATTGTAAAAGACTCAAACCTTTCTTCGCCTGCTTCAAGGCTTTCAGTTTTAGCTTGGTTGAGAATATATTTATAACTTCCGTCTGCCTTCAATTCTAAAATGCCATAAAAACCTTGATTATCACCTTTAATTTCAAAAGTATGGCTATCACTAGCATCAGTATCGCTTACAATATCAGAAAGAGAGCCACGAATTTCACCGGTTCCTGCAAAAGCCTCATTGGCATTAAATGCATTATCTGCATTATCTTGAACACCGGCTTCAATAAGAGAAGAAAGTTCTACTTTCGCTAAAGTATGGATATCATTTGTGCCTGTGATATCAAAAATAAGAGAGTCAGTATCAAAGGCATTATTCTTATCCTTTACTTTAATTTCAAATTCTTCTTGCACCTGCTCTGACTCACCAAGGGCTTGCAGGGCTTCTTCTTGCTCCTCAGTAGCACCTAGTTCATATTCATAAGTGCCATCAGGGTTAACGGTTAAAGTTCCATATTCCCCCTCTATAACAAGGTTAGATCCTTCAGTTTCTGTTTTGGCTTTGCCATTATTTTTATTTATAATTTCAAAGGTTTGATTTTCATCACTGCCATCGCTGTCAGGGTCATAGACATTAAGTTCGCCTGTAAGCACTTTTGAAGAGCCATCTTCTTGCAAGTGATTACCCTGAGGCTTAACAAAAAGTTGTGGGGCGTCATTTGTGCCGTAAATATCAACATCTACAATAATATCAGTGGAATTACCGTATTCATCAGTTACACGAACAATAAAAGATTCTGTTTTTTTCTCGCCTTCAGCCAAAGAGTTTGCAGCCTTGTCATCCAAGATATAATTAAATGTGCCGTCAGGATATACTGCCATAACACCAAAGGCGGCAGAATTTGTGCCTACAATTTCAAAGCTGAAATTATTTAGTGGATTATCAGAAACAATTATCTTTCCTTGTGAGCTAAGCGTGCCTGCTTCATAAGTATTTCCGCCTGCTTTCACACCGGATTCTTTCACACTTATTTTCAGATTTGAAAGATCGAGTGCTGAAAGTGAAGAATTTTGGCTTTCACCTGCTACAAGAACGCCCTCTTTATCATAGTTTGAGCCACCCATGCTCCCACCAAGAGCCGAAACACCTTGTGCAAGCTCATGCATGTCTTGACTATAGAAATTTCCGCCACTTTCATTAGTATTGTTCGCATCGCCTGCTGCCGGCATCAATTCAGGGTCTAAAGCTGCAAAAAAGTCCTCGCCATTTATTGTTTCGCCCTCTAAAATAAATGAAGGCATAAATTCGGGTGAATAAACGGTATAAAAGCCCTCTAATATTATAGATGAGCCGTCGCTCTCAAAAGAAATTACAAGATTATTATCAATTTTTTCAATAAAAGCTTCGGAAATATCAAAGTCAAAAGCATAGTTTTGAAAATCTTTTGTAATCGGTAGAACATTTTGTATACTGGCTGATGGTTTTATCAAATTCACGTTTGCCATAAGTTCCTCTGTAGTATAAAATCATGATTTATTTTTTGAGTAAAAAAAAGCCCCATGGTCAATTCTGATTAATAATCGGAATACAATGAGGGGGCAAGGGGTGCAAAAAAAATTGCTTTCCTTTATGAATATGCACGTCTTTTAAAATAAGAATCAACACATATTCAATCCTGCCAATCCAAAAAAAATTGGGCAGATTTATTTCATATAAATATATTTGATAGCTAAAATTCGGCTATACAAAAGCATTTCACTATGATTGTATCATATATATTCATTTAAATCGACATGTCAAGAAAATTCTTTAGGGCTTTATGCCTTCCGCAAAAAAATAATTGTGCTGAACCAAAGATCCTTTGAAATATTGACTTAAAATAAACTATAATTTATCTTCAATACATAGAGTAAAGTATAAAACACAAATCCTACTACTTTATTTAAAGGGAAAACATGCAAAAATTTTTAATAATTCTTTTTTTTATTTTATTAAATGTTTTTACTTTTCGTATTTCTTATGCACAACTAAACCTATATCTTGGAAAACCCTATATTATAAACCCCCTAGGCGAAGGCGAAGAAAGCCCTTATGCAAATGGCCCTTTGTTTAGAGAAGATGGTTTTGATTGCACAACCTATGTTGAAACAATATTAGCACAACATAAAAGTGAAGAAAATAAAAAAAATTTTATGGGAAATCTTTTATCAATTCGCTACATTGACGGGAAAGTAAATTTTTTTACACGTGCACACTTTATGGAATTTCACTGGATTCCAAATGCCATAAAACATGATTTTATAAAGCCATACCCACTTTCTTTTACCAAAAACAGCAAATTAGAAATCAATCTTCAAACTTGGTTTTTAGAAAATGCCTTTATAAAAAATAAAGATGAAAAATATAAAGAAATGGCAAAACAACAAGAAGAAAGCATAAAATCTTCCATTCCCTTTGTGCCAAAAGAAAGAATTGATAAAGATTTTCTTCAAACTTTACCTGATTTTATGGTGATTTTCTTTATAAAAGAAATCCGCCCAAATTCATGGGCAGGGCAAGAAGGAAAACAAGAGCTTGTAACACATATGGGTATATTAAAAAACAAAGAATTTTATCATGCAAGCTCAAAAAATAAAGAAGTAATTAAAACTAGCTTATTGTCTTACCTTGAAAACAACCCAAGCTTTCTTGGTGTTTCTTTTTATACTATAAATAACTAAAAAAGCCATAGCATAAAATTTATTTATACTTTTGTAATTTGCAAGTCAATTTTTTTCTTATAAAGCTAAAGTTTATTTTTTTTGTTCCGATAAAATTAATACTCTCATCAGAGAAATTTTTTGCAAGAAAATATGGGAGATACAAATGTCTTTAACAAATATATTATTAGAAAGCGGCACAAATGAACTTGAAATAGTTGAGTTTTATATTGACGAAGTAACCGAAGAAGGTGAAGTTTATAGAGGCCATTATGGAATCAACGTGGCTAAAGTGGTTGAAATTATTAGGCCACAAGAACTTACACTTGTGCCTTCAAATGTAAAGCAAGGGGTTTCTGGCATGTTTCCTTTCCGTGATGGAAAGGTTATTCCTCTTATTAATCTTGCTTCATATTTCAAAAAAGAAAACCCAAAAGATTCTGACCCTAGAATTATAGTTACCGAATTTAATAACATGCAAACTGCCTTTATGGTTTCAGGTGTTAACAGAATTTATAGACTAAGCTGGACTGAAATCGAATCACCCGGTAAAATCGTTCAAGAAGCCGCAAGTGATTGCATTACCAGTATTGTACGCATTGAAAACCGAGTTATCTTGGTTTTAGATTTTGAGGCTATTGTTGCACACATGACACCTGAACTTGCCATGAAAGGATATGACCCGGAACCACTTCCTGCCGGTAAAGAGCATATCAAGTTTCGCATTGTGCACGCAGAAGATTCCTCTTCAATCAGGCGTATGATTATGTCTATCCTTCAAAAAGACGGAAGGTTTGAGGTTTTACAATTTGAAGACGGCCTATCTGCACTGAAATATCTTCAAGAAACAAGAGATAAAGCAATTGAAGCAGACAAACCTATAGAAAATTTTCTTAACGGCGTTATCACAGATATTGAAATGCCAAACCTTGATGGGCTTACACTTTGCAGAAAAGTCAAAGAAGACCCAACCCTCAAAAGCCTTCCTGTGGCAATTTTCTCATCTCTTATCACAGCAAGCACAACGCATAAAGCAAATTCTGTTGGAGCTGATGCACAATTTGCAAAGCCTGACTTAAAGATTTTGGCTGATAAAATTTATGCTCTAATGATGGAACATAGATAGTTATTTCACTATATCATTCTAGAATCCCTGCTCTTTGAATGACTAAACCCCATTTTTTCAAAAGTGGGGTTTTCTTTTGCTAATTACAAAAAAATATGTTAAACATTTTTTTGGTTTATTATACTTTATAAAGGAAAAACTATGAAACGCTGTTCGTGGCCAAATTTAGAAAATTCAGAAACTTATATAAAATATCATGATACTGAATGGGGAGTTGCCTCATACGAAGATAAATATCTTTTTGAAATGTTTGTGCTTGAATCTTTTCATTGTGGGCTTTCATGGCTTCTCATTCTCAATAAAAGAGAAGCTTTTAGAAAAGCTTTTGACGATTTTGATGCAAAAAAAATTGCAAATTATACAGAGAAGAAGATTGAAGAACTTATGAATGACAGTTCAATAGTTCGTAATAAAGCAAAAATTTTAGCCACTATTGCCAATGCAAAAGCATATTTAAAAGTATGCGAAGAATTTGGAAGTTTTTCTTCCTATATATGGTCTTTCACTGACAGTAAAGTTCTTTATTTTCCTTTTGATGGGCAAACAGCAAAAAATGAACTTTCTGACAAAGTTTCAAAAGATTTGAAAAAGCGTGGTTTCAAATTCATGGGATCGGTAACTACTTTTTCTTACCTTGAAGCTATTGGGGTTATGAATAATCATAGCGAGGAGTGTTTTTTGTTTGTTAAACAAAAAGCAAAGCCGGAACTATCATAAAAATTCAATATACCCTCAAATAAAAAAACTGCCCTCAAAGTTTGAAGGCAGTTCAAAAAATCAATAAAAATTCAAATTACTTTGCTTGTTTACTTAGCATCAAGTCATAAATTTTATCGGCAAGGTCTTTCAAATCCGGCTTTGCGTATTGAGCATCGGCCCCAACAGATTCAGCTTTATGTGTGGTGCTTGCAGTAATAAGAGATGAGAAAATTGCCACAGGCAAAACTTTAAGAATTGGGTCATCCTTTATTTGCTTGCAGAAAGTAAAGCCATCAAGATTTGGCATTTCAATATCAGTAATAATTCCATCAACAAATTCGTTTATAGGAACATTGCTTTCTTGAGCTTGCTTTTTCAAACCGTCCAAATAGTCGTAAGCTAATTGCCCATCTTCAAACTGCTCAACTTCAAAGCGTTGATCTTTTTCAAGGATTGACATAACCATCTTACGAATTGAACGTGAATCTTCAGCATGCACAATACGGAATTTTTGATATTTTTCACCTGATTCCAATTCGGGCAATACATAACTTTTCATAGCAAGTTCAGGAATCATATTAGCAACAATAGCCTCAAAATCTAAAACTAAAATAACTCTTTGCTCAATGCGTACAACACTTGTAATATAGTCGCCACTGGCATCTTGCACCAATTTGTCAGGTGCTTCAATGTCTTCCCAGCTTAGCCTGAAAATTCTGTTCACGCCCGAAACTAAAAATGCTGCTTGTGTTTTATTAAATTCTGTAACAATAAGTTTTGGCTCTTTTACTTTTTGCGAATTTTTGCTAAAGAATTTTGCCAAATCAATAAGTGGAATAACGTTACCATCACGAAGAGGAAACATTCCCACAAGGCCTTTTTTGGTGTTTGAAGGAAGCAGTGTAAGATCTTGAGGACGAATAATTTCAACTACTTTTGCAACATTTATCCCATAATGCCCACGATAGACTTCACCGTCTTCTGCAATTTCATCAATGTAAAATTCAACAATTTCAAGCTCATTTGTTCCACTTTCCAGCAAAATATTTGTTTGAGACATGGCAATACTCCGTTTTTAAATTACCTTCACAAAACATTTCGTATAAAATATAAAAAACATTAGGTTAAAAAGTAAATTTATATTTATTATCAATATTTATTCAAAAATCTTTAATAAATTTTTTCTTTCTTTTTTCTTCTTTCTTTTTTAACATAGTAAAATATAACACTTATTAGTAAGAAAGAATAGTTTCACATATAAAATATTAAATAACAAGAAAAAAATTTTATGCAAAACAATAACTTTTATTCAATAATAAAGATTTCTAAGAATACTTGCACAAAAATTTAAGCTGTGTTAAAAAATAGAAATGGAAAATATTAAACTCTCCCCCTATCTTGAGCTTGTAGGCATTGCAAGTAAATCTGAGCAGAATAAAAAAGCCCTGCCTCTTTACCTCAATCCTGTTGCAGCTGGCTTTCCTTCACCGGCAGACGATTATCTTGATAAAAAGCTTGACTTGCATGAATACCTCATAAAAAACGAAGCCGCAACTTTTTTCTTGAGGGCACACGGCAATTCAATGATAAATGCCTCTATAAATGATGGCGATCTTTTAATTGTTGATCGCTCTTACGTGGCTTCACACAGAAGAATCGTGATTGCAGCAATAAATGGTGAATTAACAGTAAAGAGGATTATACGCAAGAAAAACAGGGTTTATCTTGCACCTGAAAATCCTGATTATCCTGAAATAGACATCACAGAACAAGAATACATACACATTTGGGGTGTTGTAACCACCGTAATTCATTCGCTTTTGTAAGTTTATATTATGAAAACAAAACTTTTTGCCTTAGTAGATGCAAATAATTTTTATGCTTCCTGCGAGAAGATTTTCCGTCCGGATTTAGCTGATAAAGCCCTTGTCGTTCTATCAAATAATGATGGCTGTATTGTTGCGCGTTCAAAAGAGGCAAAAGCCTTGGGCATAGGAATGGCGGATCCATATTTCAAAGTAAAAGAATTTTTAGAAAAAAATGATGTTTCAGTATTTTCATCAAATTATGCTTTATACGGTGATATTTCACAAAGAATTATCAGCATTTTAGAAGATTTTTGCCCGTCTGTCGATCAATATTCCATTGATGAAGCCTTTTTAAACTTTGATGAAACCTTGCTTGCCAATGCCAAAGAATTAGTTTTTGCAATAAGGCAAAGAATTATGCAGTGGGTGGGAATTCAAGTTTCTATTGGCTTGGGGCAAACAAGAACATTATCTAAACTTGCGAATTATCTTGCAAAAAAATCACAAGGCATTTACTATCTTGATATAAATGATAAAAATTTTGATTTATATTTAGAAAAAATTCCTGTTGAAGAAGTTTGGGGCATAGGAAGAAAATCTTCAAAAAAACTTAGAATTGAAGGGATACGTACAGCCTTAGATTTCAAAAATGCCGATGAACAGTGGGTAAAAAAAAATCTTACCACAACAGGCTGGAACACACTTTTAGAGCTTAAAGGTATTCAAGCCTGCGAAATTACTGCACTTCAAACAGATGCAAGCACTATACGTAAAAGCCTTGTTTGTTCTCGTTCATTTCCTAAAAGAATCTATGAAATCAATGAATTAGAAGAAGCCCTTTCAAGTTTTGCTTCTAATGCCGCCCAGCGCTTGAGAAATGAAGATTTGCTAGCCGGCGGCATTGAAATCAGCATGCGAACTTCAAAACATTCGCAAGATGAATTTTATGCACCCGCCATACAGTTCATTTTTTACGAACCAACCGATGACACTCGAACCTTCCTAAAAGCTGCTATAGAAGGCCTAAAAGAGATATATCGCCCCCATTATGGATATGCTAAAGCAGGAATAATGCTTTTTGATATAAGGCATAAAAATAATTATCAGCCTTCTCTTCTGCTTTATTCTGAGGAAAATGAAAAAAATAAAATCAAATCAAATTCTTTAATGACAACACTTGATACTATTAACACTAAATTCGGGAATAAAAGCATTTATTTTGCCTCAGATGGAAAAAAAGAGGCTTTATGGCATATGAAGCAAGAAAATAAATCTCAAGGCTATACAAGCTCTTGGAGTGAACTGGCAAAAGCATTCTGCAAGTAATTACATTATAAAATGGGGCAATCTTTTCTTTCTATATATTTTATATCATTCACACTTTTACCAAGTTCTAAGACATTCAAACATGCGTAATCTTGTGAAATTTCAAGAATTTTATCCTTTGATAAAGAAAAAATTTCAGCAAGCAAAATTCTGTTCACAGCTTGATGAGAAACTATTAGAATATTTTTTTCTTCTTTGTCATTTTCTTGTTCAAAAGAGAGTAAGTCATTACAAATATTTGTAAAAGCAGGTAAAACTCTTTGTTCTAAATCAAAAAAACTTTCACCGAAAGGCGGTGCAGCAGAATAAAAATCTTCACCTCTTTTCTTCCAATCTAAACTATAGTGTTGTTTTACTTCTTCTTTTTTCATTCCTTCCCAAAGCCCCAAAGAAATTTCACAAAAATCATCTATTATTTCAAATTTATTATTCACTTGATTATCTGTTATTATTTCAGCGGCTTGCTTAGTTCTTTGTAAAGGACTTACAAATATTTTATCAAAAAAAATATCTTTAAAATATTCTTTCCAATAAAGTGCTTGCTTTTCACCCTTTATAGATAAAGGCATATCCTTTCTGCCTATCATAGTTTTTTTTGTGTCTATATGCGGATGTCGCAATAAATAAATAGTATATTTCATCTCTTTCTTCTATAAATACTGCTGAAATTCTTGATGAAATTCTTCTTCAAAGGCATGCCCTGTTTTTGCATCAACAACATCCACAGCTTTTTTGCCACACTTTTTTTCATACCAAGCAAGCACGCGATTAAACACCTTTATTCTTTCCTCTAAGGCAGCTATTGCCAAGGGTTCATCTTTAAATCTTTCGCGCACTCTGTTAAATCTTTTTTCAGGGCTCACAAATTCATCACCTGCATAATATCTATCAGCTATATAGACACAAACACAGGCATAAAAACAAGAAATATCTTCGACACCCTCTTCATAAATAAGTGATGAAAATTTTTCTAAATCAGAGTATTCCAAGCCCATTTGTTCCAAAATGCTTTTTGATAAATCCATATGAGTGCCAACAGGGCAAGCAAGTTTTTGGTACAGCATTGAATTTAAAAGCTTTTCGCCTTTTTGAGGATGCTCTTTTTCATTCTTTTTTATATCGTGTAAAAGCCCTGCAATTAAAGCAAATTGCGGCTTTATTGCCTCATTATTTAAAGCTAAAGCAAGGCGAAAAGCCCCTAAAGCAACCTTTATGGAGTGTTTGATAGTTATCTCAGAAAGTTCTTGTTTTTTCATTAATTCTAAAGATTCTTTAAAAGACAAAAGCTCCCTATTCAAAGTAAAACCTAAAAACTTCAAAGCTTTTTCGTGCTCTTCATCAGTATCAATGTCTGATAAAATTCCTTCATCAATTAAGTCAATCCTAACAGATTTTGCCATAAAAGGTGCAAGATAACCACGAAGCCCATCATCACCCGTATATTCAACAATAGGCTCAAAGTGATCTCTGCCTATGAGAGGCGGATGCCCACTCAAATTATTAAAGTATGGAATAAAAATGTCATCACTTGAACAATTATTATAAAGAGATATCATCTCTTTAATGCTTTGAGAACGAACTAAAGAAGCATCTACAGGCAGAAGAAAAGCAGCATCAAAATCTTCTTCATAACAGCATAACGTTGAAAAAGCCGCTTGAATTGAACTAAACATTCCTTTATCAAAGCCATAGTTTAAAACAAAATAAATATTTGACTCAGTGCCATCTTGAAAACCGTAATGCTCTAAAATTGCGTGGGAAATTTTTTCAAGCTCATAGCCAAGAACAACAAAAATATCTCTCACCCCTGCTTTTTTAAATGCTTCAATGGCTGATATAATCATGTGCTGATCACGCCCAAAGGGCAAAAGAGCTTTAATTCCTTTCGTCATTCGTGAAGAATAACCGGCTGACAAAACAATGCCTGCAATTTTCTTACTTGAGTCTAACTTACTGAAATCCATTTACAATACACCTGCTCTCCACTGTATTAATTCAGCAGAAATACTGATTGCAATTTCTTCGGGTGTTTGTGCACCAATGCTAATTCCTATAGGGGAATGGATTTTTTCAAAATCTTCTGCTTTATAGCCATTTTCTAGCAAGAAATCATAAGTGCTTTTTCTTTTTGTTTTGCTGCCAATCATCCCAAGATAGCCTGGGTTTTTTGTCAAAGCGGCAGCAAGGGCATCTCTATCACGGGCATGCCCTCTTGTAAGGATTACAATACCGTCTTGACTATCAATTACTGCTTCATCTAAATATTGCTTAACAGCACTTTCCTCAAGCGAAGATAACACTATAGTTGTAGCATTTGGAAATCTTTCTTGATTTGCAAATTCCTCCCTGTCGTCTAAAACAATTGTTCTAAAGCCAAGATAAGAAGTGATTTTTGCTAATTCGCAGGAAACATGCCCTGCGCCAAAAAAATGAAGGGTAAATTTCTTCTCAAATTTTTCAAAAATATATTCACAAGATCCCAAAGCAAGATTTTTGATTGTTTTGAAAGAATTATTAAAATCTATATGGCTTTGAACTTCTGCTGATATATTTTCAATGCCTATGTCTTTATATTTACTTTTATTAGAATAAAGAAGTGATTTTGCAAGCTTTAGCTCAATCTTTTCGCCATGAGCCACATTATTCAAGTTTGCATTCTCTAAAGTTTGAAGCTCAGCTTCTTTAGCTTCGATTTTTGCAATATAAAGACTTGGAATTCCATTATATTCTGCTTCATAAAGAGATTTATAGATAGTTAGATTTTCTTTCGTCGGTGGAATATAGTTCACAAGCAGGCGCAAATCACCCCCACAAACCATATCCATATCAGTTGGCTTTTCACTTCCTTTCAGACTAAAATAAGTAAGAAAAGCAATATCTTCTGTTTTATCTTTGTTCATGCTATACATTGAATGAGCTAAATTAATAGCTTGTGCCTCATAAAGCCCGCCGCCTATTGTTCCTGCTATGCTTTTATCACTTCTGACAAGCATTTTTGCACCTGCTGTTCTGGGGGTTGAGCCATGATGTTCGATAATAGTAACTTCAACAATGGCCTCATTTCTTTCAAGACTTTCAAATAATATTTTATTTAGAATATTCATATAAACTCCTTATATATTAAGCTAATCAATTTTTCCGCTCAATGTACGTATTGATTTTTTCGCAGTAACAATATTTAATTTTTTTTTATTCTCTTCAGCTTTTATCAAAATATCAAAGTTATCTTGAGTAGAACATTCCTTTAATGAATTTTCAAGTCCAATTTGTGATAAAATATTTTTTCTAAATATTTCAATATATTCAGACATGGTGCAGAAATGAAAAAAATTAATTTTTTTCTCATTATTTACTATAGTTTCATCAATCTTTTTATTATTAAAAACATTTAAAGAAAAAACTTTTGCAAAATCTTTTTTCATATCCTGCAAAATCAAGTCCTTATCATTTTCCTCAAGAAAGTCTATGCCAATCAAAAGAATATTCTCAGTGCTTATTTTATCAGTAAAAACACAAAGGTCAAAATCATTGACTTTTATTTTACTATATCTATAAAAAAAGTCTTGAAATTCAGCAAGATGTATAAAGTTTTCTTTATCAATTTCAACACCTTGACTAATTCTTCCATAAACTTCAATATTTGGCAACAAAGAAGCACAAGAACATTTTTGAGGCACAATTCTTCCTCTATCACCTGTTCTATAGCGAATAAGTGGCATCGCCTCTCTGGTGAGAGTGGTAATAACAATCTCTCCAAAAAGTCCATCCTCAACTGGATTTAAGTTTTCATCAATAATTTCAACATATAAATCCAAAGCTCGCAAATGTAATGCCTTATGCTCCATGCACTCAACAGCACCAGCAAAGCCAAATTCAGTTATTCCATAATGGTTAAAAACTTCGCAAGAAAGATTTTGAGAAAGTTCATATTTCAAAGCCTTTGATGCAGTATCACCACTTAGTAAAACTTTTTTAATACAGTGGCTTATCTTATTTTTTGCTATATAAGAAGAAATATTTAAAATGTGCCAAGGAATTGCAACAACACAAGTTGCCTCAAAGTTTTTTAATTCATGTGCAATTTGTTTATAATCAGTTGTAAAACCTATAATTTTACAGGGAATATTCAATCTTTCCATAGCAATAGAAAATAAATGCCCAATGCTGCCAACTCGCTCGCCTGACATTAGAAGTGCAACTCTATCTTCCTGATTTTTCAATAGATATTGCATTCCGAAAAAAAAGAATTGAATAGTACTTTCAAAATCTTTGTCTGAACAAAAAATTCTTTTCTTATGATGGCTGCCCAAACTCGTGCCGGAAGTTTCAACACTTACCACCCCCTCAATTTCATCTTGGGCAATAGCAAGAAACTTCATATTATCCGCCACAATATCAGCAGCTTGCGTAAAGGGAACTTTATGAAGAAAAGTTTTTGCTTTGTTGATTATTTCATTTTGCTCTATTAATTTATCTTCTGTAATAGTCTTTAATTGTGCATATTCAAAAGAAGAATCGATATCTAACGCACTATAGTACAGAGTATTGTTTTTTGCATAATCAAAAATATTGATTAAAGCCTCATATTGCCATAAAGAAAGATATTTTTCAAATTCTAAAGGTAAGCTTATTTTTACTGTATAATAATTTTCTAAAAAAAATTTTACTTTTAAATCGAGTCCATATGCGTAAATATCTTGTAGATTATATTTTGCTAAAGGCAAGTTTGGAATATCTTTATAACTTTCAAAATATTTTTCAAAAAAATCTTTCATACATTCCCACATTAGCGATAGAGCGATTTTCCGTCAGCAGAAGTTAGATTATACGCACAAAAAGGAATAAGCCCTTCTTTGCCATCAAAAATATGAACACAACAATTTTGTAAGCGTTCTAAATCAAGCGTATAAGCGTCTTGAAAAGCCATACAAGAAACACTGAAGGTTTTTGCCCTTGCCTTTTTTATAAATTCATCAAAGGCATCTAATTTATAATTTTCTAAATTTTTATTATTTGTTTCAATAGCTTCAATGCTACTCCATGTTTTCTTGATGGTTTCTATGCTTCGTTTTGGTGCATCATCTTTTTCCATCGGCTCACACCCACAATCAGAAGCTTGCTGATGTATATATTCAAGGTCTTGATTTTCTTTTACAAAATATCTGCAGTGAAAAGAGCATAAGCTATGTTCACAAGAAGAAGGCAAGGCATCTTCAATTTTTATTCTCTCTTTGCTTTGCTTTGAAAGTTTTTGAATAACTTCCGGTAAAGTAATATGTTTTTTATTTTTTGCAAAGGCGTTTCTTCCTGAAAAAGTCATTGGCTGAAAATGAATACCGCGGATATATGGAAATCTTTGAAGAGCAAAATCTAATAATTCACCCATATTATAGTCATTTACACCTTCAACTACAGTAGAAACCAACACGACACCAAGGTCAGCATTTTTACAATTTTCAATAGCCTTTTCTTTTATTGCCTGCAAAGCTTTACCGCGTATTGCTTGATGAATTTCATCTAGGGTTCCGTCAAATTGCAGAAAAACCCATGATAAACCGGCACTTTTTAAATTTTTTGCAAATTCAGCATCTTCTGCCAGTAAAATCCCATTTGTATTGAGTTGAACAGCAGAAAATAAAGGGCTTGCATATCTTATAAGTTCAAACAATTGCGGATAAAGGGTTGGTTCTCCGCCTGATAACTGTAAAATTGCTGAAGAAGCTTTTTTATGCAGAAAGTCTATCTGCTTTTTTACTTCATTGAATGGTTGAAATTTATTTTTAGTATTTTTTTTTGAATCAGCAAAACATACAGGACAATTAAGATTACATTCTTCACACAATTCCAACAAAACTGTACAGGTTTTTTGGCTGTGGTTTGAACAAAGCCCGCATGTATGAGGGCAGTCTAAATGCTTTAAAACACCTTGTTTTACTTTATCTTTTAAAATTGCATTTTTCTCAATCCATTTTGTATAATGAGGCAAACCACGCCAGATTGCTTCTTGAAAGATCCCGTGCTCTGAACATTCTTTATGAATTTGAATTTCTTCGTCTGTTTCTACTATGTCCGCAGAAATATTTTTTAAACACCTTGGGCATACTGAACGTGTTTTTCCTATGACTTGCATACTACACTCAAATATTTTAGTTGCTTGCAGGAAGTTCGTAAGGATCTATTCCATATTCGGAAAGCAAAGATAGGCATTTTTCCCAAACCTTTGCAACAATAATTCCGCAATTTTCGCCACCCATTTTTCTTTCAGGGCAAGGCATACCATCAGTAGGAACACAATTTGCTATTCCCAAAAGTTCATCGCAAGTAAGATATTGAAATTCTTTCTGAAACCAAGTATTTAAATCGTCCCAAAGCATTTGCTCTTCTTTTTTTGCAACTTCAAAATCGTTTCCCTTTGCTGTATACATTGAGAGTAAGCAGTAGCCACCAATAAGAGCTCCACAAGTTTTTCCTGTATCTGCAATACCTTGCGACAAAGCACTTAATGCTCGCACAAGCATTTCATTTTCTTCGCCTAAAAGCCTAAGCGTGCCAATCATCACGATTTGAGCACAAGTATACCCCTTACTTCCAAGCTCTAAAGCTAAAATCTGGCTGTCTGTCATTTATCCTCCGTCTACAAAACACCTTACTTATCTTCAAGTATTCCTTCAACTTCCTTCATCTTGCCCATTGCAAGTTCAGGCGGAATAAAGGTGAAACCGCATTGCCTGCAACGTGGAAGCTCTACTTGAAAAGCACCGCCCATATATTTGATATCTACTGGCAAAATTTCAAGTTCTGATTTGCATTGTTGGCATCTATAGCCTTGAGCTGTTATATCTTTAAGTTCTGCTTTCATAATTTATCCTTATTTACAGCAAGAAAATTGTGCATAGCTTGGCAATTCGCCTTCACCTTTTACGCCCGGAACAATCATTCGATGCGAATAAGCATCAAGCACAAAATATGGTTCATTATCATTTTTCTTATATTTCACCCAATAACTCACCTGTCTTGGGCGATAGCACGCAAGGTATTCTTCTCTTCCTTCAGCATAAAAAGAAGCGCCATTTTCTTCAACCTCTTGCAAAACTCTTGTAATATCAGAGTGTAATATCTTTCTTTGACTAAGGGTTTCTTCTAAACCATCAGCGAGATTAAATTTTATCTTACTTGTATTATCCATACCATTATCTTTTTCATTCCAAATATTATTTAATATATCTTGCTTGAATTTTTTACGATTTTCTTGCCTTTCATAAATAGATAATAAAGGCTTCTCTAAGGGGATATTCACTTCTTCTTGTGGGAACAAAAGCTCTAAAATATGCAAGGATTTCTTGCCTACTTTTTGCATGCGTTCACGGCAAATAGCACAATACACAAGTAAATCTTCATTAGTGTCTTTATTTCTTTCCTCAGCAAAAGTATAACTTAAACTTTCATTAGCTTCACCTGCCAAACCACCAAAACCACAACAACGTGTGTTTTCTTTGCCCAATTCCAATTCTTCATAATTTTGTTTTAATGAAGACATAATATTTCTGACGCTTTCTTGCATCTTTGGAAAATCTCGTGAAGTACAAGGATCGTGCAAAGCTGCAGTTTTTAATGTGTTATTGTTTGCTATTTCAGGCAGCTGAAAGCTATCTATAATTTCCCATAAAGAGATAATTTCCATCTCAGGTAAATATCTTTGATAAAAAGCTTGGCAAGAGGCACAAGCAAAGATATAGGTAGGTTTATTACGCTCTTCCCATTCTTTACGTATACACTCCACATGCTTATCAAGATATTCACTGTTTTGAGCCCATGAAGCCGGCATACCACAACAAGCAAGATGAAAAGCAACGCCCCCTTCAAGCTTATTTATAAGATGTGCATAGGCCTTTTCAACCTCATGTGGTAAAACAGCAGGAAGTTGACAGCCCGGAAAAAAGACATATTTACTTGAGTTATTAGAATATTCTTTTTGTTCTTTATAGAATTGCACTTCTTTTGAATTTGCTTGTGCCATATCTTCTAAGGCAAATTCATGTGCAGTTGGCGGCATATGTTTCAACTTCACCATTTGCTGTCTGGCTTGTTCTAAAAAATCACCTAAGTTTAAGCCATTAGGGCAAATTTTTGCACAAAGTCCGCACATGGTGCAAGAATTTATCATTGTGTTTGCAGCCCTATTACCCTGAGCAATCGCAAGGTTATTATAAGCTTCACGCAATGCCTTTTTAGGATAGGTTTTATAATGCTGCATATAGGAGCAAAATTTCACACATTCAAGGCAAGAGCATTGCACGCAACGGCTTGCCTCTTTTTTTGCTTCTTCTAAAGTAGGAAGATTAATATCCTTAGCTTCAATTTTTACAAGTTCAGCTGATGCTTTAAAATCTTCAATATTTGTAAATAATTTGGTTTCGTAAGGGGCTTCGGCTTCTCTTGCAATTTCAGGTGAAACTTTTTGTAAAATTCTTACAATCGAGCCCATTGCTTTTTTGGCATCAGCCATAGCTTTACAGAAATTTGTTTTATTGTCTAACTTACCGCCTGCAAGCACGTTTTCACGTGAAGTAGTCAAACTTATTTGATTTTTTGTATATGAATTATTATTTTTTTCAATTTCAAGATTTGAAGCAGCCACAAAACCATCATCTTCACCAAGATATACAATCAAATTATCTTCTAAGGACTTTTCAAGCCAAGTTGAATTAAAATTTTCAATCTGTGCAAATTCAACTTTTAAAGAAGAAAGAATGTCTTGAGCTTTTTCTAAATTTTCATAAGGAAGTTTTTTGCCTGCATGTTCTTTTAGGCTTTTACCAAATTCATCAATATAATATAAAGTAATAGTAAAGCCTTTTTTTGCCATTTCCCAAGCAAGGCATAATGAAGAAAGTGAAGAACCTGCAATGGCAATTTTTTTCCCGTTTGAGGGTGAAGCCATAACTTTAGTTGCATCAGTATTCAAAGCACAAGTTCTTTCAAGCATCGGCATATCAATTGCATCGCCTATCTCACTCATTTTACATGCTTTTTTACAATCGCCTTCGCATAAAAATGCTGAAAGGACTGATAATGACATATATTTATCAAGTTCAATCCTTGCTTTTTTCAAATTGCCCTCTGCCATAAGTTTTACAAAAGTACGTGCATCAACATGCATAGGGCAAGAGGATTGGCAAGCAGGTGCTTCGTCCTGAACACACTTTGCTTCAAAAGTTCTTAAAGTTTGCTGGTCCATAGCTTCCTCTTTAAGTTACTTGGGAGGGGAAGCCCATTTTTTTGAAAAAACGCACTTCCCCTCCCTTAATTATAAATCAACTATTTATTTTTTAATGCTTCCAAAACTCTTTCTGGAATTGCAGGAATACGTGTAATACGTGCACCTGTTGCATTAAAGATAGCGTTGATAACAGAAGCGTGAGGTACTACCAATGGAATTTCACCAACACCTGATGAACCAAATGAGCCATGTTCACGTGGTTCTTCAAAGTAATTTACTTCCATATTATCAGGAATGTTTTTGATTTGTGGAATACCGCCACCAGCCATTGTTGCATGTTTTTGAATATCTTCAAAATCTTCGGTTAGTGCATAACCGATAGCTTGAGCAATACCGCCATACATTTGTCCGTCAACGATAAGGAAGTTATTTACTTTACCGATGTCAGTATTCATAACAATACCGTCAACAGTTACTTTACCATTAGTTGTGTCAACTGAAACTTCTGACATACATACACCATACATGTATGTACCAAATGGTGCACCTTGACCTTTTTCAACATCAATGTCTTTAGCTGGCATTGTGAAAGCGCCGTCAAATTTAGTTGGCTTACCTGCAGCAACCATTTCGTCATAGTTCATGTATGTGCCGTCAGCTTTTTTAGCAGCTTCAAGAAGTTGACCACAAGCATTATTGATTGCATTACCAATCATAACTTGTGAACGTGAACCGCCTGAAGGGCCTGAGT
>CAYJHJ010000011.1:0-21380 GCA_964370095.1 uncultured Desulfovibrionaceae bacterium
GCGGGGAAAGGATTTGAACCTATGACCTTCGGGTTATGAGCCCGACGAGCTACCGGGCTGCTCCACCCCGCAAAAAGAAAGTAGGGGGGTTTTGAGCATTTGTCAAGCTTTATTTTACAAATTCATTTTATTTCTTGTAATATGTTGATTTTAAAGTGTTTTGCATTTTATTTTTTATATCTGCCAGAAAGGATGAGCTTTGAAAAAATATATAATCTTTAGTATTTATTCGTCTAGAGTAAAACTATAAAAAGAACTTATATTCATTTTATCGAAGAAAGTTTATAAAACACCGGTTGCATCAAATTCTTCAACGATTTTTGCAGTAAATACAACTACATCTGCATTTATCGGTGTGCAAAAAGCAATTTTCGCTTTTTTGTCTTTTCTTGGCACATCTTTTGTTATAGTATGGCAATTTGAATCTTTATAATTCTCTATAAATTTTTTATATATCTTGTTTGCAAGCCCTCGACTGATAGGTTTTTTGTCTTTTGTTTCGGCATTTTTATATTTATAGCCTAAAAAAGCAACTGCTCCTGTAATTGTGCCGCAAAGGGCGCCAGATCCGCCAACTCCGCCTCCAAAGCCGGCAAAAACATTTATTGCATCTTCTGTGAAAGGAATTTCAAAATATTCCAATAAAGCTTTTAAAACACTTTCTGCACAATTATATTTATCTGAATTAAAATGGGCAATTACATTTTGTTCAAGTTCGATATAAGTCATAAATAAGTCCTTTTATAAATTTGATTTAATGTATACCTAAGTCTTTATTCAGTCAAGTTTTTGAATTTTTTTTATAAAAAAAGGCTGAAAAACGATTTTCAGCCTTTATGAATTATTATATAATCAAATGGTTATATTATAAAATTAAGTTACGGGGCGGTGTTTGATATTTACCCCCTCAACAAGAAAATAAGTGTGTTCAGCAATATTTACAGCTCTTCCTGCAACTCTTTCAACTGCACGGGCAATAAGAATATAGTGCATGGCAAGCCAAGGGCTCATGCTTTTATCAGAAAGCGAAGTTATGCAATAATCGATACATTTAACAACAAGTCCAATGATTTCATCTTGTTGAACGCGAAGAACTCCGGCTAGTTGCGTATTTTTATCACGGAAGGAAACAATACTTTCTTCAAGCATGTATTGAGCTTGTTTTATAAGATTAAGAAAGGGCTTTGGCAATGAGCTTGGTGTTTGTTCTTGCATAAGAAGCACACGGTTTGCAATGTTTGAAGCTTCATCTGCAATGCGTTCAAGCTCCACAACTAAACGTATGGAGCTTACCACTAAACGAAGATCAGTTGCAACAGGCTGAGTACGGGCAAGAATACTTAGAGCAGAAGCATCTATTTCGATTTCAAGATCATTGATTTCTTTATCACCTTCTATAACAGCTTCAGCTAAGGCAAAATCAAAATTCTTAAGAGAAGTGCATGTGTTATCAAAAGATTTTTGGCTTTTTGAAGCCATATATAAAAGGCGTGAACGTAAATCATCTATAAGTAGGTGCACATGATTTTCAATGCGTGAAATTGTTGAATCCATTTTTTATTCCTTTATTTTTGCTTTAAAATTATATCATATTATAAATTGCCAAATGTGTGAATTTTAGCCGAATCTTCCTGTAATATAGTCTTCTGTTTGTTTTTTTTCAGGATTGGTGAAAAGTATGCTTGTTGGAGAAAATTCAATAAGTTTACCCATATAGAAAAAGGCAGTATTATCAGAAACACGCGCTGCTTGTTGCATGTTATGTGTTACTATAATAATAGTAACTTGTGATTTTAATTCATGAATTCCTTCTTCAATTTGCTGCGTTGCTATAGGGTCAAGGGCAGAAGCAGGTTCGTCCATAAGAATAACTTCCGGCTCAACAGCAAGGGCACGGGCTATGCAAAGGCGTTGTTGTTGCCCTCCTGATAAACCAAGAGCAGAGGTGTGTAAACGCTCTTTCACTTCTTTGAACAAGGCCGCACGTTTGAGTGAAGTTTCAACCTTTTCAGCTATATAGAGCTCATCTTTTATGCCATTCACTCTAAGTCCATAGGCAACATTTTCAAAAATGGTTTTAGGAAATGGATTTGGCTTTTGAAAAACCATGCCCACTCTTCTTCTTAGGTCAACACTGTCTTTATTTTCAAGTATAGATTCGTTATCTAATGTGATTTTTCCTTCAACTCTTGTGCCTGGAATAAGGTCATTCATGCGGTTTAAGCAGCGTAAAAAGGTTGATTTTCCGCAACCGGAGGGGCCGATCAATGCGGTTACTTTTTTATCGTAAAAATCTAGATTGATATCGTAAAGTGCTTGCGAATTTCCATAAAAGAAATTGAGGTTTTGTGCTTGAATTTTAATTGTTTCTGACATGTTTACTCCATTTTTTATTATAATTATGAGTGCTTATATAGCAAGTGGTAGGTTGATACGTATGGTTGCCCCAACCATTTTTTCGGGCGAATTATTTTCAAGTAAAGCTTTTGCATGATAAAGCGCAAAGATAGATCCATTTGCTTTTTCAATAATATGCTTACAAATGGAAAGACCTAAGCCTGTAGAAGAAGTTCCGTTATGCGTTCTGTGTTTTTCAACCCTATAAAAGCGTTCAAAAACACGACTAAGATCTTCTTGCGGAATTCCAACGCCATAATCTTGAATAAATAAAGAGCATTGGTTTTCTTCAATAATTGTTTTCAAAACAATGCTTTCACCATATGGGGAGTAATGTATTGCATTTTCAAGTACATTTCTAAAAACTTGGCTCAACCTATCTTTATCAATAGCAAGTGATAAAGTCATATCCATAAGGTTTTCAATTTTCATTTTTTTTGCTTCTAAAAGAGGCACACATTCTTCTAAAGCCATAGTATAAGCTGTTTCTATTTTTGTATTTAGGTATTGCGTTTCAAGGTTTTTCATGTCCTCATTTGATTCAAGAATAGATAAAGTAAGCAAATCATTGACAATTCTATCAAGGTGCTGTGCATTTTTTGTAATGATTTGAGCAAAATAAAAGCTTTGTTCCTTATCAAATTCAGGTTTTTGAAAGATGGATTGTAAGGTTTCGGCATAGCCTTGAATTGCTGTAAGCGGTGTTCTTAATTCATGGGATACATTTGCAATAAGCTCACGTTTTATTTGAACTAATTGTGCAAGTTGTGTGATGTCATGAAAAACTAAAAGTAATTGAACCTCGCTGCTAAACTCTGATTCTATAGTAGATTTTGTGATGTTGACTTGGAAGATTTTTGCTTCTAATTCAAGTTGAACGCTCAAATAATTTATATCTTCTTGAGATATTTTTGTGATAAGCTCATCTAATTCAGGACTATTTATTACCTCTAAAGTTTTTTTGCCTAAATAAAAATTGTCATTTTCTATAAAACTATTGGGCAAAATTTCATAAAAAGCTTTATTGTAGAGGGATATAATTCCTCTCTCATCAAGAAGCATAACGCCTGCATTGATGCTGTTTAAAATTCCTTCAAGCTCATTTTTTTGTTTGTTAATAGTGAAAAGTTGGTTTTTTACCCTTGAATTCATTTCTGAGATTGCATAAGAAAGTGATTTAAACTCTTCTGTTGGCGGAAGGTTTTGAGAAGAAGATTGAAGCTGATTGTCTTTATTTTTTGTGCTTGCAGTATTGTCGATAATTTCTTGTAAACTATCAAGTGCTGTCTGCCATTTTTTATTGAGGATATGACTGATGGTATAAATAAGAATAAGCACAGCTATAAGTATAGTAAAAACTGTATACATCAAAGTATCAAAGCGGTCAAAAATAAGGCTTGTAGGAACTGCAATACGAAGATATCCTGCAGGGAAAGATTTTGTCTGTTCTATTTTTTTTGCAACATACACAAGCTCAAAGCCCACGGTGGAGCTTAATCGTATGGCTGAGCCAAGCCCAAACTTATCTGCTTCAATCACTTCTTCACGTGAAATATGATTTTCCAGTCCAGCTAAATTTTCATCAAGCACATTTGAATCATAAAGAACAAGTCCGTCTTTATCAATAAAGCTTGAACGAAGTTGAGATGAAGAAATAGTTTTTAAAAGATTGACAGCGCTTTCAAAAGAAATATTTGCTTGTTCAACAAATATTTTTGCAAGAAGTTCAACTTCACGCTCTGTTGAGTCTTGTATATCCACCACAATGGCATCTTTGAAAATTTTGCCGTTGAGAAGAAGGGGAATAGTCAAAGCAAAAAGAAAGATCAAAAAGAAAGGCAAAAAGAGTTTACGTTTCATAACAGTCCATACACTTATTTATTTTTTTTATTTTGTAACCTATCGCGTATTAAAATAGCAATAAGATTCATGCCTAAAACCAAAATCAATAAAACCAAAGCTGTTCCGTATTGCAAAGGGCGAGTTTTTTCAATTTCTGTGCCCGCTGTTGCAAGCACATACATATGATAGGGCAGAGCCATAACAGAAGAAAAAACAGAATCCGGCATTTTGGCAGTATAAAAAACAGCAGAGGTGAACATTATGGCAGCTGTTTCACCTGAAGCTCTTGCTAAGCCCAAGATTGCTCCTGTTAACATGCCGGGGAATGCTGAAGGCAAAACAACCCTTCCAATAGTTTGTGATTTTGTTGCGCCAAGGGCAAGGCTTGATTCACGCCACACATCCGGCACTTGCCTTAAAGCTTCTTCTGAAGTGCTTATAATCATGGGAAGAGTAAGCACAGCAAGTGTAAGAACGCCTGATAAAATACTTACGCCAAATTCAAGATAGGTAACAAAAAAAGCTAAGCCAAATAAACCAAATACAACAGAGGGAACACCTGCTAAATTGTTAACACCTAGGCGAATATATCTTGCTAAAGGCGAACGAGAACTGTATTCGTTCAGCCAAATAGCAGAAGCAACACCAATAGGAAATGAAATAATCATTGATCCTAAAGAGAGCGCTGCCGATCCTACGATACATGGCAAAATTCCGCCCTCTGTCATCATCTTTCGTGGAGATTGCGAAATAAATTCCCAAGATAAAGCGGGAAAGCCATTTATAACCAAGAAAGTACAAATAGCAATAAGTGCCAAAACATTTATACCTGCCGCAATACGTAACAAACCAAACATCAAGGCTTGTTTTTTGTACCTATAGGCAGGATTGGGCATTTTTTCTCTGGGAGATACTGACATAAAATTTCCTTTAATAAAGAACTAAAAACTATTTGGGTGTAATGTGAGCAAAGGCTTTAGCGAACGAGCATTTTTGACACAAAATGCGAAGTGAGGATTTTGTATGCGAAGCATAGAAATCTATCTATAATCCTGAAGACCCAACTTGCTTATGCTTTTCAGTAATTCTAAAAGCAATAAAATTGAAGCAAAAAGTAAAAGCAAAAAGCACCAAGCCAACAGCAAATAAAGCAAGATAATGATCTGAGAAGTAGGGGGCTTCTGCCATTTCAGCAGCGATTGAAGCAGGCATTGGGCGAATAGGGTTAAATATTGAAGTAGGAATCATTGCGGCACCGCCGGCAACCATCAAAACTACCATGGTTTCGCCTATAGCACGGCTCATGCCAAGCATAATTCCTGTGCCTATGCCTGATAAAGAAGAGGGTATAACAACGCGAATAAGGGTTTCCCATTTTGTTGCACCAAGTGCAAGGCTTGCTTCACGAAGCGCGTTTGAAACAGAATACATGGCATCTTCTGAAATACTGCAAATTGTTGGAACTGACATAAAAGCAAGCATAAGTGCGGCATTAAAAAGATTTAGCCCCGTCGGAATTCCAAAAGTTTCTTGCAAAAATGGGGCAACAATAACCATGCCGAAAAAGCCGATAACAACTGAGGGTAGGGCAGCCAAAAGTTCAATAAAGGGCTTGATGATTCTGCGTGTATTTATATGTGCTATTTCAGCAAGATAGGCAGCAGTGAAAACACCTAAAGGAACAGCAATCACACAAGAAAATAAAGTTACTGCCAAAGAGCCTATAATAAGGGGTAAAATTCCAAATTCTCCCGGTTCGTCAGTAGGATACCAGTAAAGACCGAATAAAAATTCACTTATTGAATAGTTTTTAAAAAGGGGCAAAGAATTTGCTAAAAGAAAGATACATATACCGCATAAGGATAAAAGTGCGACCCATGCAATTCCTGTTAAAACAGATTTAACTGCAAATTCTTTAAAAAGTCTTTTAGTCCACATAGTTTTCTCATGTTTAGAGTTTTGATTTTACAAATCGTTTATAATATATGGCTAAAGGGGAACACATTTTTTTTGTATTCCCCTTAGATATTACACTAAGAATTATCTTACTTGAATGGAATAAAGCCAACTTCTTTTACAAAAGCTTGTCCTTCGGCAGACATTGCATAGTCAATCAAGCCTTTTACATCGCCTGTTGGTTCGCCTTTTGTGTAAAGCCATAATTCACGTGATAAAGGCCATGATTTATTCAAAGCAGTTTCAGGAGTTGCTTCTAAGCCACCAACTTTAGTTGCTTTTACTTCATCATTAAGATAGCCATAACCGATATATCCGATGGCATTTGGGTTTTTTGAAACAGCTTGAACAACAGCACCATTAGAAGCTTGTAATAAAGCAGCAGGCATAACTCTGTCATCTTTCATTACAAAAAGTTCCCAAGTTTCGTATGTGCCTGAAGAAGTATCGCGTGAAATAACAACGATTTCTTTATCTTCGCCGCCAAGTTCTTTCCAGTTTTTGATTTTGCCTGTATAAATTTTATTAAGTTGTTCGATTGAAAGATCGCTTACAGGGTTTGAAGGGTGAACAACAGGAATAAGCGCATCTAAAGCAACAGCGATTGGGTAAGGGGTGATGCCGTTTGCTTTTGCTTTTTCAATTTCGGATTCTTTGATTTGACGTGAAGCCATTGCAACGTCTGTAAGGTTATCAATCAAAGCTTTAACACCGTTTCCTGAACCGCCGCCTGATAAAGCAATGTTAACTGATGGGTTTTTTTCCATGTAAGCTTCGCCTACTTTTTGCATAACAGGAAGAACTGTGGTTGAACCGTTTACAACAATTTCACCTGCAAAAGCTGATGTTGCAAAAATAGCTGTAGCTACTAAAGCAGAAAAAAATGATTTTAACATAATCTCTCCATTGTGTTTGTTTTCAAAATATTCGGGCTTGTCTATTTCCAAGCACCGTTGAAATGCACAATAGATTTTAATTGTTACAAATATGTTACAACTCTATGACTTTTTTGTTACATAATTGAAACTTGATCTAACTGTTCAAAATAAAAGAATTTAAATTAGAAAATTAATTTTTAAGGCTTGAAAAAAATGCTTGCCCAAGTGAAAGTGAAGCATCAGAAGGTGAATATGATTTATGCAAAAGCACATCAAAACCATGCTTTAGCAGAATAAGGCTTAAATCTTTGCAAAGGCTTTTATTTAGTAAAACACCGCCCGATAAGCCAATTTTTTTAATCTTTAATTCTTTGGCTGCTTTCATGACATAAAAAGCAAGAGATTGAGCCAAAGAAAGATGAAAATATCTTGCAATTTTATTATTATTTATATTTGCAATCTTCATATTAAAGCATTTTTTAAAAAGAGCATGCGAATCAAAAACTTCCATGTTATTTTCTTTGTAACTTTCAAAAACATCAAAGTCAGAATAAGTAAAATCTTGCATTGCCTCTAATTGAACAGGCACTTGCCCCTCGTATGAAATTTCGCTCACACAGCCTAAAAGCACGCCCACCGCATCAAAAAGCCTGCCGCAGCTTGAAGTGTGAATACCCATATTTTTATCACAAAGCTCTTGAATGGCATTTTGCTCAAATTCATCAATGCCTTTCATTATATATTTTTTATTGATGGAATGAAGGAAGGATTGCGTCATATAAAAAGGTTTTTGCACAGCCCTATCATTGGCAACTTGCAAAGTTTTTTTGAAATGCCCAATTCGATGCCATTGTGCTTTTTGCGGTTCAATATATAAAAGTTCGCCGCCCCAAATAGTATTATCTAAGCCATAGCCAGTACCGTCTAAAACTAAGCTTAGGCAGGGTTCAAGCTCGTGATTATCTGCCAATAAAGAAAAAGCATGGGCAGCATGGTGTTGCAAGTTTATACACTCGATATTTTTTTGTGTGGCATATTCCTCGGCAAGTAGGCGTGAAAAAGCATTTGGATGAGCATCAGCAACAACAATATCAGGGCTTACATCAAGAATTTTTGAAAGATGTTCAATGGTTTCAAGTAAAAATTCTTGGTTTTTCATGCTTTCAATATCACCAACGTGCTGGCCGACAAAGGCTATAGTTTTATCTTTGCCTTGTTTTGCAATACAGCAAGTTCCTTTTAAATCTGCACCAAAAGCAAGAATATTTTTAGTTTTTCCTTGATTTATGTGTGGCAATTCTAAAGGTGTGGGCACATATCCCCTTGCTCTTCTGATTGAAATTATTGGGTTTTCGCTATCATCAAGTTTTTTTATTGCTTCATCTTTTGCAAAAAGAACGCTGTCATCAACCCGAACTAAAATATCTCTGTTATGGAATAGAAAAGCATCAGCAATGGAAGAAAGTTTTTTTGCGGCCTCTCGATTTTTCAGGCAAATAGGCTCATGGGCCGGGTTTCCTGATGTCATTACAAGTGCCTTGAAATCTTCCTTTTCAATATTAAAGTGCTTGCCATTGAATAAAAGCTCGTGTAAGGGGCTTGAGGGCAGCATAATTCCAATTGTATCAGTGTCTGGGCTAAGTAAATCTGGCAAGGCATTTGGGATTTTTTTACATAAAACAATTGGCCTTTGCCTAGAGGTGAGAAGTTTTTCTTCTTCATTATTTATTTTTGCAAGTTCTTTTGCTGTTTCAATGTTTTTTACCATAATAGCCAAAGCTTTGTGCGGGCGATTTTTACGAAGCCTTAATGTGCTTATACTTTCAAGATTAAAAGCATCACAAGCAAGGTGAAAGCCACCTAAGCCTTTTATGGCAATAATTTTTCCATTATGTAATTTTTCTATTGTGTTTTTTATGGAATCGAAGTTTTTTTTGTTATCTTCAGTCCAAGTTTGAACTCCGCAAAAATTGCAGGCTGTAGGCTGTGCGTGAAAGCGCCTATCAAGAGGATTTGTATATTCTTTTTGGCAGTCATCACAAAGGGGGAAGCAGGCCATGGAAGTTGTTATTCTGTCATAAGGCATGGAATGGGTTATGCTGAAACGTGGTCCGCAATGCGTGCAGTTGATAAATGGATAAAGGTAACGATTTTTGTCATTATTATCAAGCATTTCCTTTTTACATTCTTCACAATGAGCAACATCGGGGCTGATCAAAACAGCATGCCCTTTACCCTTTGTGTCTGACATAATTATAGTGAATTCATTTTCCTTCTTTTTAAGTTCTTTATCTGATGAAATGAAGGAAGTTATTTTTGCTAATGGTGGCAGTTCATTTTGTAAAGAAAATTCAAAGTTTTTAATGTTTTCAGCAAGTCCTTCGACTTCAATAAAAACACCTTCCCTTGAATTTAAAACTGAGCCTACAAGGCTATATTTTTGTGCAAGTGTATAGACAAAGGGACGAAAACCAACCCCTTGCACTTGCCCTGCCACTATAATTTCTTTACGTTTAAGCATGCAAAAAAATCACACATAAAGCTTCAAAAGGCAAGTATTTTCTTATGTTTTACATAAGGCGGAAAATAAATAGTTTTAAGCAGTCATTGAGTTGTTATATAAATCAATATATTATATATAATAGCCTTAAAAAACTTATAAACTTAAACCTTGCCTTTAGATAATATTTATGTTAAAAATCCTCATACTAAAATATAAAATATTTATTTTATGTGAGGAGAAAAAAATGCGTGAACGCGTTGTTATAACAGGAATGTCAACCCTAAACCCATTGGGAAATGACTTAGATAGTTCTTTTAAAGCTTTAATAGAAGGTAAATCAGGCATTGGGCCAATCACTCAATTTGACGCAACAGATTTTGATTCAAAAATAGCCGGTGAAGTAAAAAACTTCAATCCAGAAGACTATATGCCAATAAAACAAGCAAAAAGAATGGATAGATTTGTTCAACTTGCTGTTGCAGCTTCAACCATGCTTTTACCTGATGCAAAATTTGAAATCACCGAAGAAAATGCTGAAGATGTTGCAGTTATTCTTGGTGTAGGCCTTGGCGGCCTTGGCACTATTGAGACTTTTCATAATAAACTTCGCACAGCAGGCCCTTCAAAAATTTCGCCTTTCTATATTCCTATGCTTATTTCAAATATGGCAACAGGGCAAATTTCAATCTTCACAGGAGCTAAAGGTTCAAACCTTGTTATGACTTCAGCTTGTGCATCTGCAACGCATGCCATAGGTTATGCAGCCTCTGAAATTATGTTAGGGCGTGTGAAAGCCGTTATAACAGGCGGCGTTGAAGCAACCATTACTGAAATGGGAATTTCAGGTTTCACTGCTTTAAAAGCTCTTTCTACTGAATATAATGATCAACCGCAACTCGCTTCAAGGCCTTTTGACGGAAAAAGAGATGGCTTTGTGATGGGCGAAGGAGCAGGGCTTTTAATGCTTGAAAGCCTAAGCTCAGCCAAAGAGCGTGGAGCAAGAATTTATGCTGAACTTGTTGGCTTTGGTGCTTCAGGCGATGCCTATCACATGACTGCACCGCATGAATCAGGTTCAGGCATGGCACAGGCCATGAAAATGGCTATTAAAGATGCAGGGCTAAAACTTGAAGATATCACTTGCATGAACGCACACGGAACTTCAACACCATTGAACGATAAAACAGAAACAAAGGCCATCAAAGATTTATTTGGTGAACACGCTTATAAAATTGCAATTTCAGCCAATAAATCTCAAGTAGGGCATTTACTTGGTGCAGCAGGCGCAGTTGAGGGCATTTTCTCAGCTATGACTCTTCATACAGGTATTGTTCCGGGCACAATTAATAATACTAATCCTGACCCTGAATGTGATTTAAACTATATGGCTGACGGAGCTAAGAAATTAGATCCTGAATATGTTCTTTCAACTTCCTATGGCTTTGGCGGAACAAATGCTGCCTTGGTTTTCAAAAAATATTCTGAATAATAAAAGAGAGTTTATTATGGATCAATTAATCTTACAAGATAAAGCTATTGCAGAAGCAATTTTTAAAGAAAGCGACAGACAGATGTCAAATTTAGAGCTTATAGCCTCTGAAAACTTTGTATCAGAAGCTGTTCGTCAAGCTCAAGGTTCTGTTTTAACTCATAAATATGCTGAAGGCTATCCTTCAAAACGCTATTATGGCGGCTGTGAATATGTTGATATAGCTGAAGATTTGGCAATTCAAAGAGCGTGCGAACTTTTTGGCTGTGATTATGCAAACGTTCAACCTCATGCAGGTTCACAGGCAAATATGGCAGCTTATTTTGCTTATTTGAAACCGGGTGATACTGTCTTGGGCATGGATTTATCACATGGTGGCCATCTTACACACGGTAGTCCTGTAAACTTTTCAGGCAAACTTTTTAATATTGTGTCATACGGTGTTGAAAAAGAAACTGGCCTAATTAATTATGAAAATGTTTTAAAACTTGCTAAAGAGCACAAGCCAAATATGATTGTTGCAGGAGCTTCAGCATACGCTCGTATTATCGATTTTGCAAAAATGCGTGAAATTGCTGATGAAGTTAATGCTAAACTTATGGTTGATATGGCCCATATTGCTGGTTTGGTTGCTGCAGGGCTTCACCCAACACCTGTTGGGCATGCTCATATTATCACAACCACAACACATAAAACTTTGCGTGGCCCTCGTGGTGGTATGATTTTAGCAAATGATAAAGATAATGAAGGTTTAGGGAAAACTCTCAACAGCCAAATCTTCCCCGGTATTCAAGGCGGCCCTTTGATGCATGTTATTGCGGCAAAAGCCGTTGCCTTTGGCGAAGCCCTTACTCCACAATTCAAAATATATCAAGAAAATGTGCTTGAAAATGCAAAAACATTGGCAAACTGCCTTACAAGTGCAGGCTTTAATCTTGTTTCAGGCGGAACTGATAACCACCTTATGCTTCTTGATTTAACTGAAAAAGACTTTACTGGTAAAGATGCTGAGCACGCACTTGATGCCGCAGGTATTACGGTGAATAAAAATACTGTTCCTTTTGAAACTCGTTCTCCTTTCGTTACATCAGGAATTCGCCTTGGAACAGCTGCACTCACCACACGTGGTATGACAGCACAAGATATGGAAAAAGTTGCTGATTTTATAATTTATGTTCTTAGCAATATTAACGACGAAAGTGCTATCAAGAATGTAAAAGCAGAAGTAAACACTTTTGCTCGTTCTTTCCCTATTTTTAAAAACTAGTATTATTCTATAAAGCAAGAAGCTTGAAAACGTTCAGTTTTTGATTGCTTTAAAAGTGGTAATTTTAAAGGAAGCAGTATGAGAATTTCTTGGGAAAACTATTTTTTTCAAATTGCATACACTGTTGCTCAGCGTTCAACCTGCATACGTAGGAAGGTGGGGGCTTTGGCTGTTCGTGATAATCACATACTTGCTACCGGCTATAACGGCACCCCAAGCGGAATAACGCATTGTGCTGAAAAAGGTTGCTTAAGGGCTCAGCTTAATGTTCCTTCGGGTGAAAGGCATGAAATTTGCCGCGGCCTTCACGCTGAGCAGAATGTAATTATTCAAGCAGCACAAAGCGGAATTTCACTCAAGAATGCTACTCTTTATTGCACTACTCAACCCTGTATAATCTGTACAAAAATGCTGATAAATGTTGGAATTAAAGAGATTTTTTATTCCAATGCTTACCACGATGCTCTTGGTGTTGAAATGCTTGAAGAGGCAAAAATTCCTTATCATTTTGTGGAATTTACCCCTCTTGATGATTTTTCACTATAAACTATGAGTTAGAATATGCAAGAAAACACAGCACATAATATTTATAAAGAAGCCATGCTTAAAGCTATTGAAATAGCTGAAAAAGGCAGATATAAAGTTATGCCTAATCCTTGTGTAGGTGCTGTGCTTATTAAAGATTCAAAAATTGTTGCTGAGGGTTACCATGGTGAACATGGCATAGATCATGCTGAAATTGTTTGCGTAAAAAATGCAAAAGCAAAGAATATTGATGTGCGTGGGGCGACTATGGTTGTAACCCTAGAGCCTTGTAATCATTATGCTAAAACACCACCTTGCTCAAAAACTTTGGTTGATCTTGGCATTGCAAAAGTTATTATAGGCCTTCTTGATCCAAATAAAGAAGCAAGTGGCGGGCTTGAATATCTTCGTTCGCAAAAAGTGGAAGTTTTTGTTTATCCGCAAAATAGTGAAATTGGAAAAAAATGCTCTTTTCTTATAAGAGATTTCATCTGCTGGACATTATATAAAAGACCTTATTCCATTTTGAAAATGGGTGCTTCAATAGATGGGAAAGTGGCAACAAAAGAAGGCTATTCCTCTTATATTACCAATGAACTTTCAAGACAAAAAGTTGCAGAACTTAGGGCACAAATAGGTGAAGCAAACGGAGTTATTTTAGTGGGTGCAGGCACTTTTCGCTTTGATAACCCAAAATTGAATGCAAGAAATGTTGATTGTGCAAAACAACCAAGGGCTTGCATAATTCTTCCTGAACTTTACTTTTTATATAATTCCTATTTATTTAAAGAAAGACCTCATGAAACTATTGTTTTTACAGTGAATTCTGAAGGCACTTCGATGATGGCAGAGGATTTCAGAAAACAAGG
The DNA here is from genome assembly GCA_964370095.1 of uncultured Desulfovibrionaceae bacterium. Lineage (GTDB taxonomy): Bacteria > Desulfobacterota > Desulfovibrionia > Desulfovibrionales > Desulfovibrionaceae > CAYJAZ01. Next base: position 13,727 of record CAYJHJ010000011.1, read on the forward strand.
CATTAAAATATACAGCTCAGCCATTTTAGATACAGTTCAAACAGGAGAAAGCGGTTACTTACTTGAGGTTTTTGAAGCTCTTTATAAAGAAGAAAATGTCTATTATTTGCTTTGCGAAGGTGGCCCAAAAGTTGCCTATTTTATGATGCACGATAATTTAGTTGACGAATATAGGCAATATATAGCCCCTAAAATTTTCGCGGATAAAACTGCAAGAAGTGCCTTTGAAGGAAATACTCTTAAAAATCTGGATGATGCATACGAGATGGATTTACATTCTTGTCAAATTCTTGGAAGTGATGTTGAACTTATTTATATGCGTAAAAACGAAATCTAACCATTTGAAAAAATAATTATTATGTTTACAGGTATTATACAAACAAAGGCTATTTTAAGTAGTATAGAAAAAAAATCAACTGAAGCTCGCTTTATTTTTAAGCCTATAAAAATGTTTGAAAATTTAATTATAGGCGAATCTATTGCCGTAAATGGCGTTTGCCTTACGGTTGAAAGCTTTGATAATGCTTCTTTTTCAGCTTATGCTTCAACAAAAACTTTGGAGCTTACAAATTTAGGTTTATTAAACATAGGCTCATACGTAAATCTCGAAAGAGCTTTGGCACTTGGCGATAGATTGGGCGGGCACATTGTTTCAGGGCATGTGGACAGCGTTATAAGTGTGCAAAATATTGAAAATAAACTTTCTTCAATTATTTACACCTTAGAGCTTCACATTGCAAATAAAGGTCTTATAATATCTCAAGGTTCAGTCTGCTTAGATGGTATAAGCCTTACTGTGGCAGATATTTCTGATAATTCTTTCACAGTAAATATTATCCCTGAAACTCAAAAAGAAACGATTATTTCCGAATGGAAAAAAGGAACAAAAGTAAATTTAGAAACCGATATGATTGGAAAATACGTTCATTCTCGTATGAAAAATTATACTGAAAATACAAAAGAATCCAAAATAACAGAATCTTATCTTAGAGAACTTGGATTTTAATTAAAAGGAAAAACTATGCTTTATTCAATAGAAGATGCACTTGAACATATAAAACAAGGCAAAATGTATATCTTGGTGGATGATGAAGATCGTGAAAATGAAGGCGATTTGACTATAGCTGCTGAATTTGCAACACCCGAAGCCATCAATTTTATGGCAAAATATGGCCGTGGGCTTATTTGTTTGCCTATGTCAACAAAGATGTGTGATGCACTTGAACTGCCCTTAATGACAACAAGAAATGGTTCACGCTTTGGAACCAATTTCACACTTTCTATTGAAGCCCGTGAAGGAGTTACAACAGGAATTTCTGCGGCTGATAGGGCAACCACTATTGCAGCTGCCATAAAAGATGATGTGAAAGCTTCTGATATCGTTATTCCGGGGCACATATTTCCATTAAGAGCACAAGAGGGCGGAGTTTTGACAAGAGCAGGGCAAACTGAAGGAAGTGTTGAGCTTTCTGAACTTGCAGGCCTAAAACCTGCGGCTGTTATCTGCGAAATCTTGAATGATGATGGCACGATGGCTCGTATGCCACAATTAGAAGTGTTTGCAAAAGAACATAATCTTCCTATTGTAACTATCAGAGATTTAATCCGCTATCGCCTCAAAAAAGGGCAAGTTGCGGTTAAACGTGTTGCTGAGGCAAAAATGCCCACTCAATACGGCGAGTTTAAAATTATTGCTTATGAAAATGAATACGATGGCAAAACCCACGTTGCTTTGGTGAAAGGCGATATAACAACACCTGAACCTGTGCTTGCAAGAGTGCATAGCGAATGTTTGACAGGCGATGTGCTTGGTTCACTTCGTTGTGATTGTGGCTCTCAACTGGCATGTGCCATGCAGGCCATTGAAAAAGAGGGCAGGGGTGCAATTTTATATATGCGACAAGAGGGAAGAGGAATTGGTTTAGCCAATAAAATTAAAGCCTATGCTCTTCAAGATGAAGGTTATGACACAGTTCAAGCAAATGAAAAACTTGGCTTCAAACCAGATCTACGTGATTATGGAATTGGGGCACAGATTTTAGTGGATTTAGGCGTTAAATCTTTACGTCTTTTAACAAATAACCCAAAGAAAATTGTTGGCTTGGAAGGCTATGCTATTGAAATAGTTGAAAGAGTTGCAATTGAATGTGCTCCGCAAGACGAAAATGCCCACTATCTTCGCACCAAAAAAGAAAAATTGGGGCATATGTTGGATAAATCATAAGCACTTCTCTTATTTCGAGAAGTTATAAATAAACAATTAAAGAAAATAAGAAGTAAGCAATGTCAGAATTTATATTAAAAGAACAAACTCTGGGTGATTTGTTGCGTGAAACAGCAAAGAAAAACCCTGATCAAGAAGCAATACTTTATTACGAACAAGATGTTCGCTATACTTGGAAAGAGTTTGATGAATGTGTAGATACTTTAGCTAAAGGTCTTATGGCTTTGGGCATAGAAAAAGGCGAAAAAGTTGCTATTTGGGCAACAAATGTTCCTCATTGGGTAACAATGATGTTTGCCACAGCAAGAATAGGTGCTGTTTTATTGACTGTGAACACATCTTACAGAGATAATGAAATCAAATATTTATTAGAACAGTCAGACACTGAAACCTTCTGCGTTATCGAAGGCGTGCGCGACCATGATTTTATTTCAACTGTTTATTCAGTAATACCTGAACTTCGCACAAATGGAAGAAAAGGGCTTCAAGTTGAAAGTTTGCCTAAATTAAAGCGTGTGATCTTTTTAGGAAGTGAAATACATAGAGGCATGTATAATTTAGATGAAATATTTGCACTTGCCAAAGATATTTCTGAGGAAGAATATGAAAAAAGGCAAGCCTCTCTTTTACCGCATGAAGTGATCAATATGCAATATACTTCTGGAACAACAGGCTTTCCTAAGGGGGTTATGCTCACACATGCAGGCATATTAAATAATGGATACTATATTGGTAAAAACCAAAAATTAACTTCAAAAGATAAAGTATGTATTCCTGTTCCTTTATTCCACTGCTTTGGTTGCGTGCTTGGAATTTTGGCTTGTATTAATCATGGTGCAAGCATGGTTATCATTGAAGCATTTTCTCCTGTGCATGTGATGAGTGCTGTTGATCAAGAAAAATGCACGGCTTTATACGGTGTTCCCTCTATGTATCTTTCTATTTTAGAACATAGGCTTTTCAATAAATTCAATTATTCTTCACTTCGCACCGGCATTATGTCAGGTGCTGTTTGCCCTGAACCTTTAATGCGTAGAGTGCTTGAAGAATTAAATATGAAAGAAATTACAATACCTTATGGATTGACTGAGGCTTCTCCTGTAATGACAATGACAACAACAGAAGAAAAGTCTATGGATAATCGCTGCCAAACTGTTGGCACAGCCATGCCGGGTATTGAAGTTTGTATCTTTGATCCTGAAACAGGTGAAGTTCTTCCTCCTAATACAGCAGGCGAAGTGCGTTGCCGTGGATATAATGTAATGAAGGGCTATTATAAAATGCCAGAAGCAACAGCCTTGGCTATTGATAATGAGGGTTGGCTGCATACAGGTGATCTTGGCATTATGGATGAAAATGGTTATCTTCGCATCACTGGCCGCATAAAAGATATGATTGTTCGTGGCGGTGAAAACATTTATCCGCGTGAAATTGAAGAATTTCTGCTTAAAATGCCTGAAATACATGACGTTCAAGTGGTGGGTATTCCATCAAAGAAATACGGCGAAGAAGTGGTTGCTTTTATCATTCCAAAGCCGGATACTGAAGTGCGCGCTTGCGATATCAGAGATTTTTGTCGCGGAAAAATCGCATGGCATAAAATTCCAAGGCATACAACTATTGTTGATTCTTTCCCTATGACAGCATCAGGGAAAATCCAAAAATATAAATTAAGAGAAGCAGGGGCACAGCTTTATTCGCATTTGGCTTAGTTATAAATTTTTATTATAATATTATAAAAGGCTTTATTGCAATAACTTACTGAATTTTTGTTGTTGCAATAAGGCCATTTCTTTTAAATTCTTTTGTGTATAGGTAAAGAAAAGAAAAACAGATTATAAGTTGCAAGGCAGAAGCTAGTGGTGTTGATAAGCCAATCATAAAAAGGCTGGGATTTTCTTGTATACTCATGTAATAAGAAAAAGGAATACGCACTGCAAAAGCACCGAAAATGCCCACAAACATTGTTAAAGTTGTTTTGCCACAACCTGAGAAAAAGCCAAAAGATGAGAAAAGAAAAGAAGTAAGCAAGACATCAATAGAATAAGCTCTTAAATAAGCATAACCAGCTTGAATAACATCCGTATTATTTGTAAAAGCTTGAAGCAGAAAATCGCCGTGAAAAAAGGTGAAGTAAGCGGTTATAAGACTTATGGAAAAACCTGTAGTGTATGAATATAATAAAACCCTCACGGCTCTTTGCATAGATCGAGCACCGTAATTTTGTGCTGTAACAGTTGATACTGCTTGTGCTAAAGAACCGGGTAAAAGCATAATAAAGCCGATAAGCCTGCCGGAAACCCCAAGGCCTGCCGAGGCTATAAGCCCTAGTGTATTAACTATGCCTGTGATTGCAAGAAAAGAAAGGTTCACTAAAGCTTCTGAAAAAGCTAAAGGTAGGCCATATTTAATAATACTAAAACTTTCTTCTTTATGAAAAGCTATGTTTTTTAATCCAAAAACAAAGGGGAAAGTGCGTTTTTTAATTACAAGAAGAGAAAGAATCACGCTTATGGCTTGTGCCATAATAGTGGCTATAGCAGCACCTTTTGCACCTAAGTCAAAATAAGCTATCAATATAAAATCAAGTATAATATTTGCAATACAAGCAAAGAAAACCGTCATCAAAGGAGTTTTTGAATCGCCAAGCCCTCTGAAAATGGCACCTAATAAGTTGTAGCTGGTAATAAATAATACCCCTAAACCGCAGATAAAAATATAATCAACTGTATGCAAAAAAGCTTCTTCAGGAGCATTGACAAGCACTGAAATATCTTGTGCAAAAAAAGTAAATAAAAGAGTGCAAGAAATGCCAATAGTTGAAAATACGCAAATTCCACTTCCAATGATATTGCCAATTTTTTCAAGTTTGTTTGCACCTATGCTTTGCCCTAAAAGTATAGTTACGCTGATTGAAAAGCCCATCAAAATTGCTTGCAAAACCATTAATACTTGAGAGCCTGTTGCAACACCCGAAATATCTGCAGGTGTGGCAAATAAACCTACCATCATCAAGTCAACCGCACCGTACATAACTTGCAAAAACATTGCAAGCATAAGAGGTAGAGCAAATTTGATAAAAGGAATATAAAGTTTTCCTTGTGTGAAATTTGTAACACTTGACATATTATCCCCTCAGCAGAAAATCTAAAAATATAAATTATATATCTTGAGAAGAGATTATATAGAAAAGTTAAAGAGCAAAGTCAAGCAATAAAGTTTAAAAAATATATATTATTATATAAATATAAATATTTAAAATAAAAAATAAAATAAAAAGCTGCATGACATGTGATAAAAATCACGTTTTATGTAATGGGCTAATATATTTATTTTATAAAGAAAAATACTTGCACTTTTTTGCATTGTATAGTATTCTTAAAAAAACAATTTTTAATTGTTTTGTTCCATAACGTGTTGTAGAGTTTGAAATTTTTGGGGGATAATTAAATGAATATACAAAATTCCTTTCTAGACGGTGAAAACCATTCGCTTAAAGCCGTTTTACACTCTCAAGAAACTCTTTTTCAAATAATTGAATCTATGCCTTTATATATGAATTTGTGGAACAGTAAAACTGAAAATGTTATGTGTAATAGCAGGGTAAAAGATTTGTTTGGAATTGAATCAGAAGAACAATATCTTAATGATTTTTATAAATTTTCACCTGAATTTCAGCCTGATGGAAGGCCTTCAATCAGTGCGGCGCATGAGTATATAGATCAAGCTCGTGAAAATGGTGGAATTGTTTTTAATTGGTTGCATTGTGATATAAATAAAGAAGAAATTCCTGCTGAAATTACACTAAAACTTTTACCCATCAGTGATGAAAATGGTAATCCTTTTTTAGTGGGCTTTATTCGTGATCTTCGTTCAACTCTTTTAGAAACGCAAAAAACTGCACATTTTGACGATTTTTACTTTAACCAGCTTTCTGATAAAATAATATTTTCTATTCTTGCTGAATTTTCTGATGAGTGTTTCTTTGTTTATGAAATTGAAACTTCTTACTTGCAGTGCTTTGGTAAAGGGCGTGAAATACTTGAGCTTCCTAGTGAGAAGATTGAAGTTCCGCAAAATAATATTTTTAAAAAACTTATTTATCCTGAAGATTTATATATTTTAGAACAATTAATTGCTTCAACACAAAAAGGCTATGTTCGCCCTTGTGATTTGCGAATTGTTATGCCTGATAGTTCAATACGTTATCATAAAGTTGTTTATAATATAATTAAAGACAGCAAAGGTGATCCCAAATATTCAACAGGCAAAATTTTGGATATTCATGAGCAAAAATCTTTTGAAGCTCTTTCTCAAAGAGATTTGCTTACAAATTGTTACAATAAAATAACTTCTGAAAATTTAATTCAAAAAGTCTTTTTGGAAGATTACGAAACTATGCATAGCTTACTTATCATTGATATTGATAACTTCAAGTCGATAAATGATAATTTGGGGCATCATTTTGGTGATTTAGTTTTAAAAGAAATTGGTGAAAAGCTGCATAAAAATTTTAGAGACCTTGATATTGTAGGCCGTATTGGCGGAGATGAGTTTATTGTTTTGATAAAAGAAGCAAGTTCTTTAGAAATTGTTAAAAAAAGGGCAGAGGTTATTTCAAAAGCCCTTCGTTGCACATATTCAAGTGAACATCATGAATATAAAATATCCGGCAGCATAGGCATTGCCATGTATCCTAAGGATGGCAAATCATTTGAAGAGTTATATAAAGCTGCTGATAAGGCTTTATATAAGTCAAAATCAGATGGGAAAGATAGATATACTTTTTATTCAGATGAACTTATAAATGAAAATGTTAAAAATCTTACTATCCTTGAAAATGCAAACAGAATGGCAAATACTTATTTTGATTCAGAGCTGGTTTCTACTGTGTTTGACTTAATGTATGAAACAACAGATGTAAACTTTGCTATTAATGCTGTTTTACAGCGCATTGGCTTGGCTTATAAGCTTGATAGATGCTATCTTTATGAGAGTGTAGATGAAGGTGAAAATTATAGAGTAAACTTTGAATGGTGTAATGAAGGTATACCAAAAGAAAAAGATTTATTGAAAAAGATGTCAAAAGATGAATACAGTGAATTTTTTGATGCTTTAATTGAATCTAATTTAATATATTCCAATGATATTGATACGATAGAGGATAAAGATTTTTATAAAGCAGTTAAAAAAAGAGGCGTTAAAGCATATCTTCACCTACAGATAAAAAATAAAGATTCCTCACGTTTGCTTTTAGGCTTGGAAGATTGCACAAGCGCAAGAAATTGGTCTGAAAAAGATATAAATAGTTTAACTTATGCTTTAAAAATGATATCTATATTTTTATTTGCTGATAGCATTGTGCGCAAAGAATGTACCATAAAAAAGAGTTGAATAAAGGTATATTCATCTGTGGTATTTATTCTAAAG
>CAYJHJ010000011.1:21390-23386 GCA_964370095.1 uncultured Desulfovibrionaceae bacterium
CTTTATCTATGGCTTTGATAACATAAGGATTATTTCTTTTGTGTAGCCTTTCTTGTTTAGTCCATTCAGTAAAATTATATTCTTTCTCAATTTCTTTTTCAATATGATGTAAATTTTCTAAAAAGAGTTTGATAAGTTTTGCACCTGCAAGCTTTGTATCTTGAAAAAGAGCTGTGCCGTCACTATATTTTACTTTATAAATTGGATCTTTATTTTCTAGCTTTAAATGTGTGTTTTTACCAAATTGAAAGCTAAAAGGAATCCAAAAAAACTTGCCTGCATCATAGCTTAAAGTTTGCACATGATTTAGTATATCTTTGTTCTTTTTTATTTCATAATAATTCCAGCGTGGATTTTTATTAAAATTTTTATCAAGCAAAGCATCTTCTGCCCATCTTGCTAAGCCTTCAAGATACCACAAATTCTTAATCTTTGTTTGACTGTTTTGAATAATATGAAAATATTCATGCGTTACTGTTGAAGAAGATTTAAAATTAAAGCCTTTTGATAAATAAATATGTATAGCTTTTACGCCTTCAGGTTTTAAAAGAGCTTGCTGGGGTTCGTCTAATGCAATGCCGTTTGCACCTTTGAGCTCGTCACTTTTTAATATATACATATCAATGGTTTCAACATCTTTATAGTGTTTTAATCCCACAGGGTTTTCAAAGCCAATGATAGTGCAAAAAATATGTTCACTTGCCCACAACTGCTTCATCACATCTTCAACATAATCAGGCACATCATTTTTATCATTATCTGTTAAAATTACTTGATTAGGGCCTTTTGTATAGTAAAAAACGCGGAAATTGCCATTTTCATATAAGCGCAAGTCATCAATGGGCGTTTCTTGGTCAAGCCCTTTCCATGCCTCATGAGAGAGCTCTTCTTTGTTATGATTTTCAATTGAGTTGGCATTTGAAATATTTTGAAATAAGAAGAAGACAATCAAAAGAATAAAGAAAAATATTTGTAAAGGAAAACTTTTTTTGTAAGGACTGTATTTGTTATTATTTTTATTAAACACGATATTTACCTGATGTTATCTATAAAATTTATGCTTGTAGCCATGATACAAGTAATTAAAATAATACTAATTTTTTATCTTCATGTCAAGTTTTGAATAAAAAAGATGGAAATGAATGTATTTACTTTTGGATAGTTTGAAAAAATTCATAAAGCTTATACTCAAGTAGCCCCCTTTACTGACCATATAGTAAAGGGGGCTACTTGAATTATTTAAAAAGGATTTGTTTATATTTGCAAAAACTAGTTATAATAGCTAATTGCTCATTTTGATAAGTTGATCCATATCTTTATCACCACGCCCTGAAAGAGAAATGAGAATATTGGTTTCTTTTGAAAGTGTTGGGGCAATTTTCATGGCATGAGCCAAAGCATGGGAAGATTCAAGGGCAGGTATAATTCCTTCCATTCTTGAAAGTGCCTTTAAAGCTTCAATAGCTTCTTTATCACTTACAGTTGCAAAAGATGCTCTGCCAATGTCTTTAAGGTGTGAAAGTTCAGGCGAAACTCCAGGATAATCTAATCCGGCTGAAATTGAATGAACAGAAGCTGCTTCACCGTATTCATCTTGTAAAAGATATGAATAAAAGCCATGTAAGGTGCCCGGTTTTCCGTGTGTGAGAGGTGCAGCATGCTGGCCTAGTTCATCGCCAATACCACCTGGTTCAACGCCAACAATTTTTACATTTGGATCATTAATAAATTCTGCAAACATTCCTATAGCGTTTGAACCGCCACCAACACAAGCCATAACAATATCAGGAAGTTTATTTTCCATTTCTTGAAATTGCTCTCTTGCTTCGCGTGAAATGATTGACTGGAAAAAACGCACCATGCTAGGATAAGGGTGAGGACCAACCGCTGACCCAAGAAGATAAAAAGCATCAGTGTGAGTTGCATATTCCATCAAAGCTTCATCAACAGCTTCTTTTAAAGTGCGTTGCCCTGACATGGCAGCAACCACTTCAGC
>CAYJHJ010000011.1:23396-40882 GCA_964370095.1 uncultured Desulfovibrionaceae bacterium
ATGCGTTAGAGATTAAGTTCTTGTCTTTTCATGTCTTCTTCGCCCATAAAAATTGTACAGGACATTCCAAATAAAGCTGCAACCGCAGCTGTTGCCACGCCGTGTTGCCCTGCGCCGGTTTCAGCTATAATGCGTTTTTTGCCCATACGTTTAGCAAGCAAAATCTGCCCAACACAGTTGTTGCCTTTATGAGCTCCTAAATGGTTTAAGTCTTCTCTTTTTAGAAAAATGCGTGCGCCGCCAAGTTCTTCAGTTAACCTACTACAGTAAAAAACAGGGGTTGGTCTTCCTAGATAATGCTTATTATAGTATGCCAATTCCTCTAAAAATTCAGGATCGTCTTTATACTTTTTAAAAGCGTTGGCAAGTTCTTGCAATGGTTTTTCAAGTGGTTCTGGCACAAAAGTGCCGCCAAAATTTCCGAAGTATCCCTCTTTAGACATGATGTTCATCCTTTTTGTTTGTAAACAGTCGAATGAAACAAAAAAAAAGCGGTCTCACTCGACCGCCTACGTTAATTCAAATTATTTTGAAAATTTACACAACTATAGAAGCGGCCTTTTATAAGCAGCTCCACCACCAATTCATGTTTGTGTTTAAGTATAAATTTCTCATGGCTTTTTTATTTCAGATAAAGCAAGTTTTGTCAAGAAAAAAATTCAATCTGGATTTAAGTAAAAAAAACAATAAGATAATTAGAATTGAAAAATCAAGTAAAAATTGAAAATTATTATATAAATTTTTTATTCAAAATATCTTATTTATTTAAGATTTTCCTTTACATAAAGCCTATTATTCTGTATTTTATTTTTATGCCAAAAAGTGAAAACATACTCCCCCTCATCCAAATGATATGCCTTTTAGCAAAGTATAAAGGTTTCCAAATCGATCCCTATGTTTTGCAGGCTAATTCATATAACACTGATGCAATTTTTAGTGTGATGGCTCGAATGGGCTTTCCTACACGCACTGTGGCTATGCCGCTTGAAGCAATTCATGAAAAAAGCTTGCCATGCCTTTTAGTGCTTGCTTCACCAGCAGAAAATATGCCTAATCGGGCTTGCGTTTTGCTGCAAAAAAATACTCAAGAAAACTCTAAAGAAGAGGGTAGCCAAGAAAATTATACTTTGATTTTAAGTGATAATGCTCCTTCTCATTCCACTTTTACAAAAGAAGAATTGGCTAAAATCTATACCGGCTATGCAGTTTTTCCGGCTTTGAATGAATTTGATGAAAACTCAGCAAGTACTTCTTATGCTTCTGAAATACTTGAAGAAGAAATAGATAATCATCACTGGTTTTGGAATATTTTTTCACGCTCACTACCTCTTTATAAAAATGTTTTTTTAGCTTCTATTGTTATTAACTGTTTTGTGCTTGCTTCACCACTTTTTGTAATGAATGTTTATGATAGAGTTATTCCAAATAATGCCATTGATACTTTATGGGTTTTGGCTATTGGGGTATGCATAGCTTATATTGCTGATTTTATTTTAAAAGTTCTTCGTTCTTATTTTGTTGATTTAGCAGGCAAAAACACGGATGCAATTGCTTCTTCACGTATAATGGAAAAGCTTTTAAAAACAAAACTCTCAGCAATGCCACGTTCAACGGGTTTACTTATTAACCGCGTTCGTGAATTTGAGCAAATTCGTGATTTTATTGGCTCAACCACATTAATTACTTTGCTTGATATTCCTTTTATTTTAATATTTATTTTGATTATTGGCTTTTTGGCAGGCCCCTTGGTTATTATTCCTATAATTATCTTACCAATTATGCTTACAATTGCATATTTATTTCAAATTCCCTTGAAAAAAACAATGAATACTCAATTTAAACTTAGCGAATCAAAAAACGCTGTTCTTATTGATGCCATGATAGGACTTGAAACAGTAAAAACTAATTTATTGCAAAGTGTCATTCAAGATAAATATGATTGTGAAAGCATTAAAAGTGCTGAAGCAAGCTCGCAATCAAAACGCATGAATATGCTGGCAACTTCAAGCAACCAGCTTGTAGGGGCACTTGCAAGTACATCTGTTATTATTATGGGAACTTACCTTATTTCTGCAGGTGAAATGAGCATGGGCTCACTTATTGCCGTTGTAATTTTGATGGGCAGGGTTATAGGCTCGCTCACTCAATTAGCAAATGTAATTTTGGTTTGGCAAAAAACCTTGCTTTCAAAAAAGAAATTAGATGCTCTTATGATTTTGGAAGAAGAAAATTCAAGCTCTTCCTCACTTGTTTTACCTGCTGAAGAATCAAGCCTTACAGCTTCTTTGAAAGTAGAAAATCTTTCCTTTACATATCCTAAAGACGAAAAAGTTGTGCTTGATAACCTTACTTTTGAAATAAAACCGGGAGAAAAAGTTGCTCTTATTGGGCACAGCGGTTCAGGAAAATCCACATTACTTAAGTTATTAATGTCTCTTTATGAACCTAATCAGGGCAGAATTCTTCTCGATAATTTAGAAATAAGACATATTCACACAGCCTTATTGCGTGCCAAAATAGGCTATTTATCACAAGATCCATTTTTATTTACAGGCACAATTCTTGAAAATATATCCATGGGAGCTCTTGGAGTTTCACAATATAGAATTATGAAAGCCGCTGAAATTGCAGGTGTTTTAGATTTTACTAAACATTTTTCACAAGGGCTTATGACAGGTGTTGGGGAAAGAGGGAATAATTTGTCAGGCGGGCAAAAGCAAGCCGTTGCATTAGCAAGAACCCTCATCAGAGACCCTCAAATTTTATTGCTTGATGAGCCTACTGCATCTTTAGACAATGAAAGTGAACGTATTTTTGTGCAAAGAGCAAAGTTTGCATTTAAAGATAAAACAGTGCTTCTTTCTTCGCACAAGCCTATGCTTTTATCGCTTGCAGAGAGGGCAATTATTTTAGAGCATGGCAAGTTGATAAGCTCAACAGCAAAGATTGAAAAAAATCCTTCAAAAACCACGCAAGAAAATACTATGCAAAGGGTTGATAGTTTTAATAATTTAGGCACAACTCTTCATCTTCCTCAAAAATAGAAAAGCATTGTATAAAAGAGAATATGTATGGAATTAAAAACACGCTTATACCATAAAAATCTACAATTAAATGCACTTGAAGAAAAGAAAGTTCTTCAATCAAGTTTATTACTTTGGGCTGTGTACTGTGTTTTTTTAATTTTAATTGTTTGGGCTTATTTTGCTGAAATTGATGAAATCAGCCGAGGCTTAGGGCAGGTGGTGCCAAGCTCAAGAGTGCAGATTATTCAAAACCTCGAAGGCGGAATTTTGAGTGAAATTTTGGTTTCAGAAGGTGATACTGTTGATAAAGAAACTATTTTGGCTCGCCTTGAAAATACTCACGCGCAAAGCCTTTATCAAGATAATCTAGCAAAAATTTATGAAAACTTGGCTTCCATTGCAAGGCTTGAAGCAAGAATTAATAATTCTAAACCTGATTACCCAGAAGAATTACTAGAAAATCAAAACCTTATTGAAAGAAGCAATTCTTTGCTTGAGGCTGAAATCAGGCAAGATATGGCTGAAATAGATGTGCTTGAAAGCCAAAAACAAGTGAAAGAACAAGAAATTTTAGAGCAAGAAGAATTGAAAAAGCAATTAGAAAAGAGCTTGCAACTTGCTGAAAAACAAAGAGATTTAGCAAAGCCCTTGCTTCAATCAAGAGCTTATGCTCAAATTGACTTTGTAAACCTTGAGCAAAGTGTGCAGAATTTTTCTTCCCAACTTTCTGTTTTAGAGTTTACTTTGCCAAAACTTTATACAGGTTTAGAAGAAGTTGAAAACAAACTAATAGCCTATACAGCAGAAAAAGAAACAAATTTACGCAAAGAAATTAATCTTTTGGAGGCAGAGCTTTCTTCCTTACGGGAAAGCCTTCGTTCCGGAAGCGACAGATTAACAAGAACAGATGTTCGTTCACCTGTGAATGGTATAGTGAAAAGCATTTATATAAACACCCTAGGTGGTGTTGTTCGTCCTGCTGAACCTATTATGGAAATTGTTCCTCTTGATGATGATTTAGTGGTTGAGGCAAAAATTAATCCTACCGATATTGCTTTTATCTATGCCGGTGAACCTGCTTTAGTAAAGCTTACAGCTTATGATTTTTCAATCTATGGAGCAATAGAAGGCGTGGTTGAGCATATTTCAGCAGATACTCTTGAAGATAAAAATGGGAATATTTTCTATGCTGTAAAGATTAGAACAAAGGAAACCAAGCAAAAAGAAGGGCAGGAAAAATTGCCTATTCTTCCGGGCATGCAGGCACAAGTGGATATTATTACAGGAAAAAAATCAATCCTTGACTATATTTTAAAACCAATCTTAAAGTCAACACAAAACGCCTTGTCAGAGAGGTAAGGTTTGGTATAGCGGTAAATATTATGGCACAATACACCAAGAAAACATATGCTCTGATAGTTTCACTTTTAGGGCTTACAATAACCACTCTTGTTGGCTTTCTTTATTTTTTTCAGCCTGCAGTTCTTAAGCAATTAGACCTTGAAATTTATGATTTCTTTCTTGAGCAAAGCATTGATAACACGCCACACCCTATCCCTGTTATTTTGGATATTGACGAAGCAAGCCTTGAAAAATATGGTCAATGGCCTTGGAGCAGATATCGCCTTGCAAAAATAAATGATATTCTTCTTTCACATGGGGCTTTGGCTGTTGCACTGGATATTGTTTTGGCTGAGGAAGACAGAACTTCGCCGGAGCTTTTAAAGAAAACACTCAATGCAGAACTTGGTGTTGACCTTGATTTTTTGAATCTTCCTGAAGAATTATATGATAATGATGCGTATTTTGCAAAAAGTTTGATAGATAAACCAATTGTTCTAGGCTCTTATTTACGTTTTGCCGAAAATGAAGCTTTTTCAGAAGAAGAAAGAAAAGTTTTTGATAAATCTGTGCCTAATGCTATTGAATTTCAAAAAGATAATGCAATTCCTGCCATCACATATTTGCCAAAACCAACAGGTGTAACCATGCCTATACCTGAGCTTGCTGAAAATGGGCAATTAGCCTTTTTTAATATTGCAATGGATGATGATGGCATTGCACGTTCTGCACAGATGGTGGTTTCTGTTGATGGTAAAATTTTTCCTTCCTTAGCTGTTAAAGCTCTTATGCTTGCTACAAAACAAAAGGCTTTGCGAATTAATAGTAATGAATACGGCCTTGAATCTATTGTTATAGGGCGAGGTAAAAATTCTTTCAATGTTCCTTTAAGTAATGAAGGTATGCTGAATATTCCTTATCAAGGGCCAAGCAAGACTTTTCCATATATTTCTGCAGCAGATCTTTTAGACGGAAAGGTTGACCCAAGTCTTATAAAAAATAAAATAGTCTTTATAGGCACTTCTGCAGCGGGTTTGCTTGATATAAGGGCAACCCCCTTAGATACTTTTTTTCCGGGGGTTGAGGTTCATGCAAATATCTTAGACTCTATTTTGACGCAAAACTTTATTCTTACGCCAAATTGGGTAATTGGGCTTCAGCTATGCTTGCTTTTCTTAAACGGATTAATTTTTACTATAATTTTCAGCAAGGTACGCCCGGCCTATACTATGACAACCTTGTTGGCTTTTGCAGCACTTTATTTTTGGATTTCATGGTATCTTTATCAAAAAGATTATTTTATTTCGCCTCTTTGGCAGATTTTGCTTATATTTGTTTTAGGCTTAGGGCTTACAGCAGTTCGTTTTTGGTGGGAAGAAAAAGATAAAAGAAAATTACGTAATATTTTCGGGCGTTATGTTTCGCCTGATGTAGTTGCTCGTATTGTTGAGCATGGCGATATTATGCTTGAAGGTGAAGAACGCGAACTTTCTATCATGTTTACTGACGTGCGTGGATTTACGTCTATAAGCGAAAAATTCTCTCCGCAAGAAGTGCTTTCCATTCTCAATAATTATTTTACTCCTATGACAGCCCTTGTAAGAAGTGCTGAAGGCACACTTGATAAATTTATCGGTGATGCAATTATGGCTTTTTGGAATGCACCGCTTAATATTGAAAACCATGCTCAAAAAGCTGTTTTAACAGCAATCAATATGCTTGAAGAACTTGAAAATATTAATATAGGCATAAAAGAAAATTATGGCATCACTTTAAACATGGGTGTTGGAATACATATTGGCCCTGCTTATGTTGGAAATATGGGCAGTGCTGACTTAACCTCATATACTGTTATCGGTGATACAGTAAACACAGCTTCACGCCTTGAGGGGCTTTGCTCAAAATTTGGTTTTAGAATTATTATCAGTGGCGAAGTGGTGGATAAAATTGAGAATAAAGTTATTCCTGTTGCAAATTTGCGAGTGAAAGGGCGTTCAACACCTATAGAAATTTATACTGTTTTTTCTGAAAGAGAAAGTGATCTTTTTAAAGATGAAATAGATGAATACCTTATCGCATATAACTTATTTAGAGAATGTATTGATAAAAAAGATAAGATATTGCTTAAAAAAACAATAAAATTGTTTGAAATCTTGTCTGAAAAATATAGCAGAGGTGTATATAAAGAATATTCAGAAAATTGCCTTGCCATGCAAGTTACAGAAACAGATGAATGGAACAGCGTTTGGACGCTTACAAGTAAGTAAATTAACAATTTATATTGGATAAATTATAGGAGTTGAAATGGAATTAAATAGTTTTGCAAATGATGGTTATGTTGTTGATGTGCCTTATGTAAATGGATTTTTTAAAGAGCTTACACCTTCTTATCTTAAATTTTTGCTGATGTTGCAGCAATGCGATTTGCCTGAACGTGATGAGAATGAGCCTTTGCGTTACCTTGAACTTGGTTTTGGGCAAGGCAGTTCGCTTTCTATTCACGCAGTTTCCTGCGAAGGTGATTTTTGGGGAACGGATTTTAACCCTGTTCATGTTTTGACTGCTCAAAAAAATATTCAGAAAGCACAAGCAAAGGCCCAAATTTTATGCGATTCTTTTGGTGAATTGGCACATAAAAGCAAAAATGGTTTGTTGCCGAATTTCGATGTTATTGTTCTTCACGGCATTTGGTCATGGATTAATGCTGAAAACCGTGAGCATATACTCAACATTATATCACATTCATTAAAAACAGGCGGTATTGTGTATGTGAGTTATAATGCTTTACCCGGCTTTGCAAACTTCACACCTGTGCGTGATTTTCTAACATACCATGCTTCAGCACACAGCCATTCAACAGACAGTAGTATTGAAAGATTCAAGCAAGGTTATGAGTTATTGAGCAAAGTTAAAGATAATGGCTCTCAATTTTTTCAAGCAAATCCTGTTTCAGGCAAAAAGTTTGAAGATTTGGCAAACAAAAACCTTGCATATTTGGTGCATGAATATATGAATAAAGATTGGGACTGTTTTTATTTTAAAGATGTTGCCAAAGATATGCAAAAAGCAAAATGTTCTTTTGTGGCTTCTGCAAGGCCGCTCACATCACTTGGCATGTTGTTGCCCGATGAAGTGAAAAAAATTATGGAAGGCATGAAAGATATCAGCATGATAGAAACTTTGCGAGATTATGTTCATAACACTCAATTTAGGTGTGATATTTTCTCAAAAGGAAGAAATATTCTTGATTTGCCGATTTTTGTTGAAAGATTTGATAACTTGAAAATTACTTTGCTCACACAAAAAGAAAATCTGAACTATAGAATAGCAACCCCTATTGGCGAAGTGCAGTGCAAGGAAGAAGTTTATAAGCCTTTGATTGAATTTTTGGCTTCTGATAATTATGCAGCAAAAAGTATAAAAGATATTAGAGAGATTGAAGAATATAAAAATATTTCTGTTCTTTTGGAAGTGCTTTTGCTTCTTGTGGGTTCGGGCATAATTCATCCTGTTGAAGAAAATTCAGCAGAAATTATGAAGAAACTTGAAGGGCAATGTTCACGCTTGAATAACTTTATCTTTCAAGAGAATTTGCGTAATAAGCAGTTATATTTCATGGCTTCGCCTGTTATTGGTGGAGGTGTGCAGACTTCCACACTTGATCAAGCCTTTATTTTTGCAGGAAAAAATAATTGTAAAGCTCTTGAAGAGCGCGTAAATTATGTTAATGATTTATTTGTAAACAATGGATTAAAGCTTTCAAAAGATGGCGAAGAGCTTGCAGGGGATAATTTGCTTGCACATATTAAAGAAATGGCAGTAGAGTTTGAAAAACGCTTACCTTTATTAAAAGCTTTGAAATTAGTCTAGCTTTTATTATATTATTTTTAGCATTTTGATAAACAAAAAAGCCTCGTATTTTATAGATACGAGGCTTTTTAGTATTTATGTTTAGAATTTACGGTAAGAATTATGTAAGGAATGTAAATTCAACACCACCACCAAGAGTTACAGTGGAACCATGCGAATCATAGCTATATTCAGTTCCAAGATATTCAATACTATCGCCAGCAGCAACCTTAAACGCAGCATCTCCATTTGTATCTAGAGTAATATTAGTAATTTCAATCGGGTTATTTCCTGAACTAGAAATGATGTCAAATCTATAAAAATCTGAAGTCCCGATAGTAATGAAATCACTAGTATACTCATCAGCAAAAATTGAAATCGCTTGCCCACTCACATCAAGTGTATCATTCGATGTAGCCTCAGCCCAAACTTCTCCAAAGTTTGAATATGTAATTGTATGGCTATCAACGTTTGAAGTACCATAAACAGTATTGCCCTCGGCTTTTGTTACTGTGTATGTAACATCTATATTATAGTCATCTAGCCAAAGTTCATCACTGTTGTTTGTAGTTTGAACATTTTTAACATCATAAATAGTAAGTTTATTATAGCTTACCCAGCCGTTTTTTGCAATTAAAGCAATTGTTTGAGGATTATTCATTGTAAAGACAACATCATCGCCTGCAGCTCTGACAGATCTAAAGCCCGGATTATCATTATCAGTATAACGTATAAAGGTATTATTTGAATTTGCTGTGGTTATGTTTCCGTCATATGTAATTGTAAAACTTTTATCCGTTATCAATTCACCCTGACCGGTGTTGCTTATTGTGGCATTTGTGATATTAGTTCCTACACCATCTAAGCTTCCATTTAGAAAATAAGCTTTAGAACTTGTATATTCATAATCAGCAATAGTTCCACCATCAGCAGTAAAGCCCATGAAAGTAACGCCATTAACTTTAACACCATGAATATCGTCGCTTGTATCTTGAGTGCCATCTGAGTTGATAACATAGGTATAGTTGGTAACAGCATCTAATTTAACTGTATCGTTATTTCCACCATTACTCTCAGCAATTTCAAAGTTTTTATAGGTTACTCCATCTACAATAAAGTTGCTAGGGGTGGTAGGGTCAAAAGTTACCTCGCCGTTAAGGTTTAAGACGGTATCCCTATCTCCGGCAGCACCTTGGTTACCTGCATCGATTGTTTTGAAATCATAGAAGATTGCTGAATTATTAAATTTTTCGCCTACTGTATAGGTAATATTATCGTAAAGCGAATGTGTGAGGTGAAGAATATCGAATTCATTACTGCTTGTCATGCTTGTAAAGCCGGAATATGTGGCTTGATTTGCATTATTAGTATCACCCACAACGAAAGATGCTTCATTTGCTGTTACTGTAAGTTTATTTCCTGCACCTGCTAAACCAGTAGTAGTCACAGCTCCTGTTCCTGAAACATTGGCAAATCCGGCAAAATTAGTGCCGTCAACTAAACCGGTAACACTGAAGGCATCTGAAGCAAAAAGCTCTATGTTATTAAAGTTAGTTGCTGTTCTTCCATTACCCTGTATTTGCTCAAAGCCTTCCACTTTTACAGTATTATTTATCTTACCAGTTTCATGATTATAAGTGGCATTTTGAATATCTATACGCAAATCTAATTGGTCGTTGTTAGTATCGTCAAAATTAGCAATGATATGAGTGAAGTCATTGAATGTTATGTTACTTAAATCAGTATTACCATTAAGCACAGTGAATGAATTTACCGCGGATAAGGCAACTAAAATATTTGTATTTGTGTTCGGGTCTTCAATGAAAGTGAATTTGCCTGTGCCTGCACTGTTTATTGCAAGAGTTTTTGCATTAAGATCAGCTGATGGTATATTGCCTGATGACAAGGTTGCAACATTAAGCGTGGTATCGCCTGAAACAGAAGTAGGGTTACTGAGAACTAAATTACCGTTTGTAGGAGAGCCTTCAAAATTTTTATAGATAATGCCATTTGCTTCTATGTAGCCTTCAGCAGTTATTGAGTAGTCAGTTAGTACATCAAATTCTAAAGTGTCAGTGCCTGCACCCGCGTCAACTATGCCAAAGCCTTTGTATGCAGTGTATGTCTTGGTAGGGTCGTTAAGTAAAGTGTCATTAAGTTGAGTTATCGTACCTGTTGAAGCATTATATGTGTCATTACCTGTTGAAAAAGTAAGCGTGCTTAAAGCATTGCCTGTGATTTCTTTAAAATCGAGGTATAAAGTACCATCAATTTCGGCTTGGCTTGTAGGAGTAGCATCCACACCACCCTGCTGTGTCGGTGTCAGCACATTAACACTTGCAGCATAGTGCTCATTAATTTCTAAATCATTCTGTAGAACAGTCGTGGCGGATGTGCGCCCATAGACATTATGGAAGTCATAAAATTTTGCATAGGTTTTAACGGCTTCATCCGGACCCGTTAAATCCATTTGAAGATAATCATTAGTTCCATCATTATAAAGAATAAAATTATTGTAAGTATAAAGTGATGCGGGTTTATTATCTACACTGGCATATACTTTTTCAAAGTTTTTCAAACTATTTGCCGCTCTTAATTCATCTCCGTAGTAGAATAATCCCGTTATGGTGTTAGAACCTCCAACTTGCAATGCTTGCGCATATTCGCGTGAGTCGAATATAAGAGTGTCCTCACCACCACCGGCATCAATTGTTCCAACTCTTTGAAATGTGACATTATTGTATGTAACATATGCACCACCATTATTACCTATAGTATAAAAATCTGTAAACGTTTCACCAGCGGCAGTACCGGTTAAATTCATACTACTACTGACACTGCCGCTAAAATTAGGTGTAAGGTCTCCATTTATAATATCAACATTCTTAAAAGTATGATTATAGTCTTTCCCATTTTCTGTGAATGCAACATTAATTGTGTTGTTGGCAGAAGATGTAACAGTTGCACTTGCAATAGATTCATCAATATCAAGAGCAAATGTAATATCATTCTCGTCTACACCTCCACTAGCTTTGATAAATGTAACATCGCCAAAGTTATTTATTGTAGTATTATCTGAAGAACCTATAATAGAAGGTAAGCGAACAGAGCCATCGTCCATAATGTAAACTAGAGTAGTATTGCCATTATTATCATTATTAGTTGAAGCAGTAACATCATTTCCGCCCAAGTCAATTGAATCGAAGTTTTTATAGCTTGTGCCGCCTAATTCAATCGAGTTAGGTATAGCATCAACAGAATCAAAATAATCGTCATAATTATTATATTTGATTACTATACCATCTGTATTTGCACCAAAAAGAAGAGTATCAATTATCGTGTCATTATCATTGCGTGGGTTTGCAAAATCCTCTTCCCCCGCATCAACAACCTTGAAGCCTGTAAAAGGAGAAGTGGCCACTGTAAAAGTATCATCGTCCGTATCTGAAAAACTAAGCGTGCCTGTGCCATCGCCCTCAAATTTTTCAAAGTTCTTATAGTTTGTACCATTAATAAGATATATGTTTGAAGAATTATAAGTTAAGTTAGTAAGACCTTTAAGTGTATCACCACCTGCACCATGAGCACCGCCGTCAATAGTGCCAAAGCCTGTGTAGGTTGTGCCTTCAAAAGCAGAGCCGACAGTATAGACGTCATCACCTGTTTTTAGGGTAAGAGTGCCGTTATTTGAGCTTGTTACAGTATCAAAGTTTTTAAAAGTAAGAGTAAATGTATTTGCAGTTGCTGTAAATTGTTGATTTGTGGCATCATCAAGAATGATTTCAGTATCAAGAGTGGCAGTCGCTCCGGGAACAGCTGCATAAGTATTATTAACAATAACAGCAGATGCAAGTGTACCATCAATAGATAAGTTGTCCGAAGAAAGCACAATAGAACTTGTTACTGCTTGCCCTAAATTATTGCCTGTTTGATTCATAAAGTTTTCAAAATTTTTATAAAGAATACCCTCTATCAAATAGTCAGTGCCACTTACAGAGAAATCTTTTCCTTGCATATTTAAGGTATCACGATCAGTATTGTCAGTTTTTGAACCTGCATCTATAATTGCAAAATTTATATAAGTGCTTGCTGTAACGTCAACTGTATCATCGTTTTCTGCACTTAAAGTAATTGTTGCATTTATGCCTGTGGTTTCAAATTGCTCAAATTCTTGGAAGAGAGTAGTGCCATCAGAATAACCTTTATTTATATCATCGTATTCTAAGGAGCCTGCAAGTGTAAGTTTGTCAGCTGCTCCTACACCTGCTTTTATTGTTTCAAAGCCATTGTAGGTTACACCGTTTATAGTGTTGGTGCCTACAGTATAGCTCCCTGTATTTTCAAGCACATCACTTGCACTATTTGCAGTTATTTTTGCAAAATTAATGAAATTTACATTTGCATCTTCAGCTGTTTTTGCATTTGCATCAGCAGTAATAGCACTAGATGTTGTCAGATTATTAGTGCTTACATTAATGCTTTCAAAATTTATAAACTCTGAATTATTATTCTGAACTGTAATTTTATTTCCTGTGTAAGTTACATCATTATTGGCTTTCAATTTGTCATCATCTGTTGTATCACCACCATCCACGACGCTAAAATTAGAGAAATCTATACCACCATGTATGAAACCATCAGTAGAAGCAATAGTTGCATCAACCAAACCGTCAATAGTAAGGGTGTCATTAGTGCCGTTGCCTGTAACTTGTGTAAGATTTGCTGAGGAAATAGAGCTAAAACCATCAGTTAAGGAGGTTGTATTAATATTATATTTTGCATTAGCATTAAGAGTTGCAGATGTTATATTTGTGTTTGAAGCTATTCCTACATTTGTAAAAGAAACAGTTTGTGCAGCATTTTGCATTGTATAGGAATTTCCGCCAATCCAAGTGGAAACATTATTAGAAAAATCAACACCTAGTCCATTTGCATCAATCAATTCAAAATTTTGATAAGTTAAAATGTTTGAAACAAATTCTGTGGCAGAGTTAATTATTATAGCTGCACTTGCTTTTATACTATCAACACCTGTTGAAGCATCAACAATTTTAAAGCCTGTATATTTTGCATAATCTGCGTAATCGTCAGCACCTGCTGTAAGAGTAAGTGTGCCACTTGTATCGCCGGTTACAGTTTCAAAGCCTTTAAAAGCTGTGTTTTGTAAATTATAATTAGTTATTCCTGTAAGGGTATCACTACCACCATTTGCAGTTATTCCTGCAAAATCAATAATATCTATAGTTCCTGCTGTGCCTATTACTCCATTGTATGTAACATCTAGGCCATTTACAGTAATTGTGCCACTTGTATCACCGTCTAATGTGTTAAAGCCACTGTAAGTTCTGTTACTGTATGAAATAACATTGCTTGCGGATAACGAAGAAGCAGTGTTATTGCCCAAAGTTAAAGTATTGTTTGTTCCGCTTACATTAAAGTTTGTGTAGTTATAATCAGCATTTTGAGCGTTAAATACACCGTTTGAAGTTATGCTATGTTTCATACTATTTGTTGTTGTGGAAACGGTTTCAGCAGTAACATTGTCAAAATTCTTAAAAGTTATAGAATTTGACGTAAAGGTTTGGGTTTGATTTGGGTCAATTACAATATCAACAAAGCCACTTGCACTCTCAACACCGGCAACAGTTGCTTCAACAGAAGAAAAGCCTGTGAAATTGGCTTCAGGTGTTATGCCGTTGATTATATTATAAGTGCCATCACCAACATTATAAAGGTTTGAAGCAGCAGCAAAGGTTACTGTGCCTGAGCCTGTTCCGCGTATATAGCCAAAATTTGTTTCATATGTATTGCCTGCACCTGTTACACTATCAAGGTTGGTGCCGCCGCCATTATAAGTGTAAGTCTCAACCTCTGAAAGAACGTTATAAGCATTTGATGAAGTTGTAAAAAATTGTGGTGTATTGCCTTCCCATGTAAATTCATAATCATAAATGGTATGTGTGATTTGAAAACCATCAGCAATAAGTTGCACTTCTTCACCTGCAGGAGTGGATAGCGACCTGGCGTAAATAATATTGGCGGGGTCAAATTGCAAGTTAAATTCATTTCCGCCTTGCAAAAATTCGCCAATAGTAGCTGTGCTTCCGTTTTCAAGCTCAAAATAAATTGGCCCTTTGGTGCTACTATCTAAAGAAATTGTTGTAGTTGGAGGAGGGCCCACTTGTGGTTTGGAGGGTGCTGTTGGAATACCTGAGTTTGTGTCGTCATCATTGTCATATGAAAGAGAATTATCGTCTAAATCATCATCAAGGCTTAAAATAGCGTCATCATCGTCTTCATCGTAAAAATAAAGTGCGTCTTCTTCAACGGTTGAGGTTATTTGATCTTCAGATGGATTTTCCACTAAGTTATTAAGAACTTCTTTAATTGCCTCAAGTCTAGCACTTGCAGTAACATTTTGATTTTCTTCTGCAATTTGAATACTGATTTCTGAAATGATAGAGCTTAATTCTTCTAAAATAGCAAGTGGATCTTCTGCATTTAAAGTGAAACTTTCTTGAATTTCAGTCAACCTTTCTGGGCTTATGAGGATTAAATCATAGTCAGAGCTGTTTTCATCAATGGTTAATCCCTCAAGATTAGTTGTTAGAACAACACTTTCGCCATTTGGCAAAGTAATAACAACTGTGTGCCCGTCTGAGATAGAAATAATGGCATGCTCTTCTTCGCCATCTTTTCCAACAAAGTGATATGTGGTTGTTCCGCGAATACCGATTGTGGCTTTTGGTGTTTCAATTTTAAAAGCATCGGGATTACGCTTAACAATATCGCCGGAAATTGACTGCATTGTGCCTTCAACTAAGTCAAGAATAAAAGATTCATCTGTTTCGGTATATGCGTAATCAGCAATAGCCAGTTCAGTATTAGGGCCTATGCTTACATTCGATCCATCTGTGAAAAGAACTTTAATTGTGCCGTCAGCAGTGTTTAAAATGTCAGTTTCATAGAGTGGAGTTTCTGCTGTAAGGGCAATTTCTTTGCCATCGCGAAGAATATAGGCTGAACCTGTTAACTCTGAAATACTAGCTACTTGACTCATGCGGCACCTCTAAAGTTTATAAAGCACTTGTGTTCTAAAACATAAAATGATTATAATTCTTTTATTATAAAATTATTCTTAGATGTAACCTTTTTCTGGTGTGTTGTCAAAGGATAATTTCCATAAAAAAACAATATAGTTAAATAGAAAAAAGTGTAAACTTATTGTGAAATAATAAAATAAAGATTTAAATCAAATGATGTATAAAAACTAAAGCTTAGATATAAATCAAAAAAACTTGACAATTATCATGCATTTAAGTAATATGTTTGCAATAATTATAATAAGAGGATAATTTATGAGATTTTTAAAACTGTCAAAATCAATAGCTTTAATTATGTTGTTGTTTGGAAGCCATATGGCTTATGCACAAGTTAGTATTGAGGAAACTCTAAATCAAGCTTTAGAGTTTAGCCCAGCTTTAAAAAGCTCTTTTGAAACCTTATATGCCTCTGAAGCTGAATTAGACAAAGCAAAAGGCTCATACTATCCAAGTATAGGAGCATGGGCAAACACAGGATTTAGGCAAAATGCCAATTTCACCTCTAGAATTTATGAACAAGAAAGTGATGCCCAAGAATATGCCGGCGGTGGAGTAAGTATACGTCAAGTGCTTTTTGCTGGCGGTATCAACAGAGCAAAAGTTTTTGCTGCAAAAGCCGGGCTTAGTTCTAGCGAAAATTTACTTTTTGATGCGGCAACTTCTGTTATGTTTGAAGCACTTTCCGCACATGCAGACTTGGCAAGGCGTTACAAACTTGTTGAACTTGCACAAAATAATGTAAAAGAGCATGAAACTGTTTTAAAAAGTACTAAAATGCGTTTTAACCAAGGAGTGATTACAAGCGGTGAAGTAACCCAAGTTGAATCACGCCTTGCAAGAGCAAATGCAACCTTGCTTTCTCAGCAAAGCGGTTTAGAAGCGGCAAAAGCTGCTTATTTGCGTGTTGTTGGCGTTGAGGCTCCTGTCGAAATTATGCCAATTAAATCACCATTAGTGAACTATGAATCATCAACCAAAGTTGTTGAAGTAGCAAATAATCTTAATTCTCGTCTTCTTTCAACAAAAGATGCAGTAAGCTATATGGAAGGTGAAAAGAGAATTGCCAAATCAAGCTTTTACCCTACTATTGCTGCACAAGGTGGTTATAGCAGCACCTATCAAGAAGGCTATGGCAATGGAAATACACATGGTTATGATGTAGGGCTTGTGCTTGAATGGAACTTATTTAACGGCGGCTCTGATAAAGCAAGTGTAGTACAAGCAAATGCTAATATCCGTAAAGCAAAATTTGATAGTGAAGAATATAAAAACCAGCTTTATCAAGATATTTATTCAACTTTTGCACGCGTTCAGAATTTATTTAAAGAAAGTGAATTTTATGCTGAATCAATGGACTTTTCACTTAGGACAAAAAATAACTTTTATCAACAATTTCAAGCAGGTCAAAGAGGTTTGCTTGATGTTTTAGATGCTGAATCAGAATATTTCACTTCATCTGTTGAAAAAGAAATCAGCCATGTGGATGCTATCATAGGGCAATATCGCCTTCATGCATTGGCCGGAACCTTGCTTGAAGAACTTAATATTGACAGACAATTATTATTGAATAGGCAGCAATAATTTTAACATACTATAATGACTATTGTCTTTTAGCTATACAGATTATATAAAACCGCAATTATAGAGTTTAAACTATAATTGCGGTTAATATTTTGTGCGATTTTTTTATATTAGATTTGAATTCCAAATAAAACAATTTTGTATTCTTCTTCTACGTATGAATATATTTATAATTCAAAAGATATAAAGAAGCTTCATTTAAATTAATATTAATAATTTAGTCTTCTGTGAACAATTTTGTGCTTAATGTGAAAGCTTTCTACACATTCATCTGTATGGATTGTGTGCTATTTTGTTTTCTATATGCAGCATGATTTCCATAAGCTTTTGAACTATTATTATACACAACACTTGAGCCGCTTTCATTTTGCGAATTATAAGCATTGTGAGCATTTTTTGTGATGTTTCTTTCGCTTGCTTCTTCTGCTAATTTGTCTTTGTGGGCTCTGTCTTGTTCATTTCTTTCTTGCCTTGCTAGGGCAATTTCTTCAAGTAATGCATTCAAAGCTTCACGAGCTTCCTCCGTCATAGCAGCAATTTCTTCTTGAGTATATCTGTTTTGCCCATCAACTACTAATTCTTCATC
>CAYJHJ010000012.1:0-33922 GCA_964370095.1 uncultured Desulfovibrionaceae bacterium
AATGCAGGCAGCCACAACACGTGAAACACCAATGCCATAACAGCCCATAATCATAAGATTTTCTTGTCCGTTCTCATCAATGTATTTTGCTTGCAATTTTTCTGAATATTTTGTGCCAAGCTTGAAAATATGCCCAACTTCAATTCCGCGCTCTAAACGAATGGCAGAGCCGCACACAGGGCAGGCATCGCCTTCTGTAATAAGGCGAAGATCGTGGAATTTTGTAATGGTGCAATCTCTTTTAAGGTCAACATTTCTATAGTGAGTGTCAGATTTATTTGCACCTACAACATAACCTGTTTCGCACATCAGCTCATTATCTGCATAGATAGGAATAGTCAAATCAACAGGTCCTGCAAATCCCACTTTTGCATGCGTTGCTTCTTCAACTTCATGGGCAAAAGCCATGCGGATTTCTTTTGCATCTAACATGTTTTTTACTTTGACTATATTCATCTCTCTATCACCACGAATAAGCACAGCAAAGATTTTTTCATCAGCAACAAGAATAAGTGTTTTTATGCTTTGTTCCGGCTTGATTTGCATCATTTCACAAATTTCTTCGATAGTGTGAGCGTTTGGAGTGTCAACCTCTTCGTAATAAGGGCAAGTTTTACTTGTTTCCTCACCTTTGAAGATAATTTGCGAGCGCTCAGTGTTTGAAGCCCATTGGCAAGTAGGGTAAGCGGTGCAAGATGCTATTGTGTCTTCACCTGTTTGTGCAAGCACCATAAATTCATGCGAGAATGAACCGCCGATTGACCCGGAATCTGCCTCAACCATACGATAATTCAATGCCATATTTGTAAAAACAGCATTGTATGCATTTTTCATTTTTCCATAGGAAATATCAGCATTTTCATTATTTGTATCAAAGGAATAGGCATCTTTCATGATAAATTCACGGCCACGCATAAGACCAAAGCGAGGGCGAATTTCATCTCTAAACTTTGTTTGAATTTGGTAAAGATTAATGGGTAATTGTTTGTATGAACGGATTTCATGACGAATTAAATCAGTGATAACCTCTTCATGTGTTGGCCCTAAGCAGAAATCTCTGTCATGTCTATCTTTAAATCTCAATAATTCTTTGCCATAATACTGCCAGCGTTCTGATTCAATCCATAAGTCAGCAGGCTGAACTGCAGGCAACAAAACTTCAAGTGCATCTTCATTATTCATTTCTTGGCGAACAATTTGTGCTGCTTTTTCAAGTGTTTTTAATCCAAGTGGAAGCCATGAATAAATACCTGATGAAAGTTTGCGTATCATGCCTGCACGTAAAAGTAATTTATGGCTGACAACTTCCGCATCATTAGGAGCTTCTTTGAGTGTTGGAATATAATATTTTGAATAACGCATAGCACTTCCTTATATTTCTAGTCTTGATTATTTATTTTTTCTTTGATGAGTGTATCCACTTCTTTTATAAAAAGTTCAAAAAGTTCATCTTCTTTAACACTATGAATAATTTTGCCTTTTTTAAAAATCAGTCCTTTGCCTTTTCCGCCTGCAATGCCAATATCAGCTTCTTTTGCTTCGCCTGGACCATTCACCACACAGCCCATGACAGCAATTTTTATATTGGCGGGAGAATCTTTATACAATTTTTCTATTTTTTCTGCAAGTCCAATCAAATCAACTTCCGTTCTGCCGCAAGTTGGGCAAGAAATAATTTCAACACCTTTTGAACGTAGTTCCAATGCCTTTAAAATTTCATAGGCAACCTTCACTTCTTCAACAGGATTTGCAGTTAAAGAAACCCTTAATGTGTTTCCTATGCCCATATGAAGAAGAGTGCCGATTCCTACTGCAGAATAAATTGTGCCCCTAAAGCGTGTTCCTGCTTCAGTTATTCCTATGTGTAAGGGGTGATTTGTTTGTGAATCAATTATTTTATAGGCTTCAATGCATTCAAGAACAGAGCTTGATTTTAAGGAAATCTTAATATTATGAAAATTTCTTTTTTCTAAAAGATTTACGTGATATAAAGCACTTTCAACCAAGGCCTTGGGGCTTGGCCTGCCGTGTTTCGCCAAGATTGATTTTTCAACTGAGCCTGAGTTTACTCCAACTCGTATCACGGCATGATGCTGATTTGCACAATCTGCTAATATGCTAATATTTTTATCAGAGCCTATATTTCCGGGATTTATGCGAAGGCCACTAAAACCTGCTTCAAGAGCCTTAATTGCAAGGCGATAGTCAAAGTGAATGTCAGCAATAAGAGGAATAGGCGAGAATTCATTAATTTTTTTTAAAGCAGCTGCACTTTTATCATCGGGCACTGCAAGGCGAACCAGTTCACAGCCTGCTTTTGAAAGTTCTTCAATTTGTTTGCAAGTGGTTTCAATATCATGAGTTTTTGTGTTCGCCATGCTTTGCACACGAACAGGATAGGCTCCGCCCAAAAAAAGAGAGGAGCCTTTATGCTTAAATTCTAAAATATGTTTTTTTTGTCGCGCGGGAATCATTTATAAATTAAATCATGCCTTAATTGAATTTAAAAAAATATTTTTATGGGAGGCAACATTTATTTTTGTGCCTCCCATAAAAAATTTAATTATTTATTAAATGAACGAGTAAATAAGTCAATAATTGCTTTTTTTCCGTTTGCTTCCAAGAAACGAGTTCCCGTAGCGGCAAAGCGATTATTGCTAAGCACAGGTTCTTTTTCTTCTTGCCAAGCTTCTTCATTCCATCTAAACCAAGCATCTTTTTCTTGATCAAAAACCAAAAGAGGTTTGTTGCAGATTTTTGCATATTCAGCACCCCAGCCAGTTCCGCCTTTTACTGTGTTATCAGGCTGAATTGATCCAACAACAACAACTTCTTCACCGCTTGAAATTTGCCAGCAAATTGATTGTAAAACTTTTCTGAAAAGTGGTGCCCTTGAATATTCACGGCCCATAAGCTTTGCAACATAAGTGATACTTACGTCTTTTAATGCAAGCTCATCACTTGTTAAAAAGCGTAAGCCACGGCTTCTTTCGCTTTGATGGCCATCAAAAGTAAAGTTTACTTCTTCAATGCCCCACATTTCAGCTTGAGCACCAAAAAATTGTTCTGTGCCGGCCGCACCGCCGCTATATAAAACTGCTTTTTCCGGATTTAGCATATTTTCTTCCTTTTAATATTATGTTTTAATATTGTGTTTCCTTATCCAATAAATATGGAAATTTTTCAATAAGGATTTATTAATTGTCTTCTTGTTTTTGCAGTTGGTATTCAGCGATAACCTTATCTGCAACAGCTTGAGGGGCTTCTTCGTAATGGTCGAATTCCATTGTAAAGAGTCCTTGCCCGCCTGTCATGGATCGAAGGTCTGGGGCATAGCGTAATACTTCTGACATAGCAACATGTGCTTTGATTTCAGTAATGCCTGCAACAGAGTCAGAGCCAAGCACCTTTCCGCGGCGTGATGATAAATCACCGATAACATCACCCATATAGCTGTCAGGCACAGAAATTGTGATAAGTGCAACAGGTTCAAGCAAGATAACTTTCATTGATTCCATAGCTTTTTTGAAAGCAATGGAGCCAGCCAATTTGAAAGCCATTTCAGAAGAATCAACATCATGGTAAGAACCATCAAAAAGGCGAACCTTGAAATCAACAACAGGATAACCGGCTAAGAATCCACGTTTTGCTGATTCTTGTATGCCTTTGTCAATTGCAGGGATGTATGTGCGAGGAATAGCACCGCCAACAATTGCATCTTCAAATTCATAGCCGCCGCCACGAGGAAGGGCTGACATTTCTATATGACAATCACCAAATTGCCCACGGCCACCTGATTGCTTTTTATGCCTTCCTTGAACGGTAACATTGCCGCGAACTGCTTCACGATATGGAATTTTAGGTGTTTTTAGAAGAATTTCAACCTTTGAGCGTCTTTTAGCTTTTTCAACTGAAAGCTCTATATGAAGTTGCCCCATACCTGAAAGAAGCGTATCACCGGTTTCTTCATCTCTTTCAAGCTTGAGTGTGATATCTTCCTCAAGAAGTTTTTGCACAGCTGCATAAACTTTATCTTCTTCACCTTTTTCTTTTGAAGCAAGCGCAAAAGTTATCATTTGCGTAGGCAATTTTGGAAGTGCCAAAGCAAAAGGTGCTTTTTCATCGCAAAGTGTTTCGCCTGTATGTGTGTTTTTGAGTTTTGAAATTGCAACAATTGCACCCGGATAGAGGGTTTCTTTGCAAGGGGTTTGGTTTTTGCCTGTAAGGTAGGCTAAGCTTGAAAGTCTTTCATTTTCTTCTGTTTGCATGTTTTTTAGAACGGATTCAGAAGAAATTGTGCCTGATAATACACGCACCATAGTAAGCTGCCCGGCAAAAGGATCAGAAATTGTTTTAAAAACAAAGCAAGAAGCAGGCTCATCAGGGCTTGAAAGCCTTTCTTCTGCTTCTTCGCTTAAGTATGAAGCTCTTTGTGCCGGGGAAGGAAGAAGGTCTTCAATGCCGTTCAATAATTCCAAAGCACCTTTATTTTCAAGGGCAGAGCCAATAAATACAGGAAGAAGATCGCCATTCATCACACCAATGCGAAGACCTTTTTTAATGTCTTCATCACTTAAAATACCTTCATCAAGATATTTTTCCATAAGCTCTTCATCTGTTTCAGCAATATTTTCTCTGTTTGTATCACGAATAAGAATTGCTTCGTCTTCCAAGTCAGCGGGGATGGGCTTTTCAACAAGTTTTTCATTTTCAAAATAGAAAGCTTTTTGGTTGCAAGTGTCAATGTAGCCAACATATTTTTCATCTTCTATAATAGGTATATAAAGAATGACGGGGCGAGCACCAAGTGAAACACTTATGCCTTGAGTAGCATTGTCAAACTGCGCTCTATCTCTGTCTAATTTATTAATAAATGCAATGGCCGGTAATTGCTGATTACGCACGCTTTGCCAGATTTTTTTTGTTAAAGGGCGAACACCGTCAACTGCATCAAGCGTAAGAATAACGCTGTCAACACCTTGTAAAAGATATTCGATATCACCGCTAAAGTTGCTATCACCAGGAATATCAATCATAAAATGACGATTTTTATTATACATCCAAGTTGCAAAACCCGGTTGAATTGAAGCACCTCTTTTCACTTCTTCAGGCTCATAGTCTAAAGCTGTGTTTCCTGCTTCAATAGCGCCAAGTCTATCAACAGATTTTGTGTTGAAAAGAAGCATTTCAGCAAGTGAGGTTTTTCCGCAACCTCCTGTTCCAACTAATGCAAATGTTCTTTGATTTTCCCATGCGTTCGACATAAATCCTTCCTTAAATTAAATTGTTAAAGAGATATTATGAATTTCAGATGAAATTAAATAACAAATGTAAAATATTTAGCCTTAAAATATTTATGACATATTTTTTTAATTTTGGAAAGCCCTTTTTTCATTCGTTTAAAATTAAATTATTTTCTTCTGTTATGAAAAAAAACAATTTGTATACGAATAGTTGGTGCTAAGGTCAATTATAAATAATATTATAATTAAATCAGCATTTTTTCTAGCTTGACAAAGAAGGATATTGGTTGTATTTATATATAGAATTATTATTCTGGAGTATTGTGCTTTGGAGAAAATAAATAAAAACTTGAATAGAGGGAATATGTTTTTTCAGAAATATCAAGTAGTTATTATAAAAGAGAAGGCAGGAACTTCAAAAACTGTTTATCTAAATTCTGCTATTTTTTATATAATGTTTTTAGCTTTTAGTATTTTAATTGCCGGTAATATTTTCTTTTTTCAATTTTTCAAAGAAAATAATGTTTTAAAATCATACATAAGTGAAACAAATATTCAGCTTGAAGAAAGCCAAATGCAGCTTTTAGCAATGGCTTCAGATGCAAAACTTTTGCAAGAAAATTTGCAACGTATGCAAAGCTTCAATTCAAAATTAAGCCTTATGGCTGATGTTGAGCAAGACCCTATTGAAAGTAATATAGGCGGCTCACCCTCAGATATTGCTTTAGGTAATTTGCCGCTTCACAGGCAAAATCTTGCATCACGTAAGATTCGTACTTTCCTTGAAGAACTTGCAATTTCAGCAAGGCTTGAAGAAGTAAGGCAGCAAGAAATTCTTCTTTCCATGCGTGAAAATGAGCAGATGCTTGCATCTTTGCCTTCAATTATTCCTGTTGATGGCTTTATCACTTCAAAATTTGGAAGACGTAGATCGCCTTTTGGATCAAGCTCAGAATTTCATAAAGGTTTAGATGTTGCTGCACCGACAGGCACGCCAATCGTAGCACCTGCAAGCGGCACTGTAACTAAAATCAGTACGAAAGGGGCTTACGGAAAAGCAATTGAAATTTCACATGGTTCAGGCATTGTAACAAAATACGCCCATTTGCATAGTTTTAATGTTGAAGAGGGTGATAAAGTAATGCGTTATGATGTTATTGGAACAGTTGGTTCAACAGGCAGATCAACCGGCCCTCACTTGCATTATGAAGTTCGTTTGAATGGTGTTGCAACAGATCCACAGCTTTATATAGCTAATTTCTAGATTACTCATTATAGATTTGAAGGCGAAACATTTTTTAAAGTGTTTCGCTTTTTTTTAAATATTTTTCTATATTCAACTAAGACATTGTTATAACAAGATAAAAAATATTAAAAAAATTATTTAAAAACCTAAAGTTATTAAATAATTATCCGATAAGATAAGATAGAGAAGTATTTTCTTTATTTTAAGGAGATGGCATGTCAATTTCATCTATAGATTCAAGTTATAGCTTAATGGGCTCTTATTCCTTCCTTCCTGTGCAGCAAGTGCGCTCGGTTGGGGCTGATGATGTGCCTTTTACTATGGCCGAGCAAATAGAGAATGAACAAAGTATTGACAATAAATCTTCTTCAAGCTCTTTAGCAAGCAAAAATCTGAATAATGAACTTTCAAATCCATTTTTCAGAACTTCTCAAACGAGCAATGATACAACAGGTATTGAAATTTCGCCTGAAATGCAAGAGTTTTTGGCACATATGCCTGAATCTCAAAAAACAAATGTTGTGGGAAATTCTTCTCTAGAGGGAAATTATAAGGCAAATGTTGAAAAAGCAAATTTACATGCTGCCAAAGCAAGCCCACAAGTAGCACCTTTATTAAATAATGCAGGCCTGTTGATGAGCCAAAATCCGACGCAAATTCTAGAAAATCAATCAAACACACTTCAAGCCGCACAGGAAAATTATAATTATACTCCCCCTGCAGTTGAGCCTTCTGCAGTACAATCAATACAAAGCACCGGCACAAATGCTAATTTTTCTCAAGGGCAATATCTAAATAGTTCTTCTTTTTCAACAAATTCTTTGCTAAATAGTGGTTTTGCTGAAAAGAGTGTTACAAGTGGCACAAATGTTTCACAAAGACGTATAAACCAAGCAATGCAAGCCTATATGAACGTTTAAGATATTTGTTATTATATGAATAAAAAAAGTCTGCACTTTAGAGCAGACTTTTTGTTTAATCAAAGAAATTTAGAAAATAATCTATTCTACGTCCCCGAAAACATATTTTCCGACCAGGGCTTCAATATCTAGGGGTGATTCAGTATCAAAAATAGTATCATTTGCTTGTAGTTCTGTTGATGATCCGCCAACAGTCAAGCTTACATATTTGTCGCCTATAAGTCCTGATGTTTTAATGGAAGCAATAGTGTCATCC
Organism: uncultured Desulfovibrionaceae bacterium; assembly: GCA_964370095.1. Taxonomy (GTDB): domain Bacteria; phylum Desulfobacterota; class Desulfovibrionia; order Desulfovibrionales; family Desulfovibrionaceae; genus CAYJAZ01. Next base: position 7,666 of record CAYJHJ010000012.1, read on the forward strand.
GTGAGGATGATATCATTTTGAATGTAAAGTTCAACTTTGGCAAGAAGAGTTGCAGAGTCAAGCTTAATTGTTCCAACATTCCCCACACGAACACCGGCAATTTCAATATTTGCACCTTCCCTAAGGCCGGCTACTGAAGAAAAGTTTGCATATACAGGATAGACGTTATTTTCAAAGAGATTAAGCTTGCCAAGATTTATGGTTAGGTAACCTACGCAAATAAGCCCAATTATAATAAATATTCCAAGACTAAATTCTTTTTTTGCTTCTTTCATATTGTTTTCCTTTCAAAAATATATCAAAATTCTAATTATTTTAAAATCCATGAATCTATGGCTTCACGTACTTCTTTGTTGAGAGGGGCAGTCATTCTTTTTTCTTCTATGGCTTTTCGTGCTATAAATTGATGCACATAGCTGTTTTTAGAGTTATAAAATTCTTCTTTACTGCCATTGAAAACTGCTTTGCCCTCATGTAATAAAAGCACATCTTCGGCAATAGATTGCACGCTGGCTAAATCATGAGTGATAAGAACAATTGTCATTTCAGGGTAATAGCTTTTCATGTCAAGCAGGAGCTGATCCATTTGAGCAGAGGTGATTGGATCAAGGCCTGAAGTTGGTTCATCACAAAAAAGTATGGGTGGCTCAGTGATTATGGCCCTTGCAAGGCCCGCTCTTTTTTTCATCCCGCCGGATAATTCTGAAGGGTAAAATTCAGCAAATTCCTCAAGTCCAACAAGTTCAAGAACGCGCAATGCAGCATCTTTGCGAACTTTTGTTGAAAGTTTTGTGTGTTCAGTGAGGGGAAGTGCTATGTTTTCCCAAAGGTTTAAAGAGCCAAGCAAAGCACCGTCTTGAAAAAGCACTCCAAATCTACGGCGAAATTTCCTAAAATTTTGAATTTTCATGCTAAGAAGGTTATAATCGCCTACAAAAATTTCACCCTTATTAACAGGAATAAGGCCTAAAATCATTTTCAATAAAGTGCTTTTTCCACAGCCTGATTCACCAAGTAAAGCACAGATGCTTCCGCCTCTAATCTTTGCACTCATACCATTAAAGATAAGAGTGTCCTCATAGCCACCTTCAATATTGTTAAAATCAATATTCCATTTTGTTCTTATATTTGCGTTCATTTGTAATCCTAAATAAGTAAGAAAGTTGTAAGAACGTAATCAGCAATAAGCACAAGAATTGAAGAAGCAACCACTGCAGAAGTTGTAGCATTGCCAACTGCTTGAGGGCCTTTGCTTTCTTTTCTTAAATGCACGGTATAGCCTTGATAGCAGGAAACAAAAACAACTATAAGTCCAAAAATAAAGGCTTTTATGAAGGTGGCTTCAATATCACTCATTCTTACAGAGCTTTCAATGCCGGCAAAATATGTGCCCTTACTCAAAGGCAAAAGCACACAGGCAGAAATATAGCCGCCAATAATTCCAACAACATTAAACAAAGCTGTCAATAGAGGAAAAACAACCATTGAAGCTAAAACACGAGGAGTTACAAGATAGCCGAGTGGATTAATATCCATAACCGATAAAGCATCGATCTGATCATTTATACGCATAACGCCAATTTCCGCAGCCATGGCTGAGCCTGCTCTTCCTGCAAGCATGATGGCAGTAAGGGTTGGTGCAAGTTCACGTATTAATGATAAAGATAAAAGTGAGCCTAGCATTGCTTGTGCACCAAAAAGGCTCATTGCATAATAAGATTGTAATCCAAGGACTAGACCTGTGAAAAGACTTATTAAAAAAATAAGAAACATTGATTGTGAACCAATGGCATATATTTGAAACATTGTTTTTGATAAAAGCCTTTGCGTTTTGGGAATAAGCATAATAGAACGCAGGCAAAACAAAGCCCAAACACCAAATTTACGTATAAATTTCAATAAAGTATCCTTACAATAAACTATATATCGGAAAAAATCTTATAAAGTATAAAAAATGTTAGTGATAAAATCAAGTTTAAATTTAGCTCTATACGTGATATTTTGCATAAGAAGTCATGCTTTTCTTATCTTTGACAGAAAGAATAAATATGCTTATACTTATAAATACACATTAAGGAGAAAGCATGATTTCACGCTCAATGGCAGATTATAGCCTATATTTGGTAACAGACACAGGCCTTTGCAAAGGAAAAGATCTTATAGAAACAACGCTTCAGGCAGTGAAGGGCGGTGTTACTATGGTTCAGTTGCGTGAAAAAAATATTTCTACTCGTGAGTTTGTTGAGCTTGCCCGAGCTATGAAACATGCTTTGAATGATTTTAATGTGCCACTTATTATAAATGACAGAGTAGATGTGATGGCTGCTATTCCTTGTGATGGCGTGCATGTAGGGCAAAGTGATATGCACCCAAATGATGTAAGAACGCTTCTTGGAATGCAGTGCATTGTGGGGCTTAGTGTTAATAACTTTGCACAGCTGAATGAATCAGGAAACTTTGATATTGATTACATAGGCTTAGGGCCAATTTTCCCTACGCCAACAAAAAGTGATGCAGGCCCGGCTTTAGGGCTTGCCGGAATTGCCAGAGCACGCTTTGCTACTTCAAGGGCAATAGTGGCAATAGGTGGAATTAACGAAGAAAATGCACAAAGTATTTACGAAGCAGGTGCAAATGGAATCGCTGTGGTTTCAGCAATCTGCTCTTCTGAGGACCCTTGCCTTGCAGCACAAAGGCTGAGGGGAAAAAACCCTGCATTTCTTTTTCAAAATCCTCAATTATTCACTCAAGCAAATAATGTGCAGGAAAAATTTTCAGTTTCTATGGATGAAATTGAAAACCTTTATGGCACGCCTGAAACTAAAATACAATAAATTTGAGATTAAATATGTACACAAACCAACAATCACCTTTCATAACAATTTTGCAAACAATCATCTTTATAATAATACTTGGGGGCTTACTCTATGTGGGCTTTTTCCTCTTTATTGCTTTGCTGCCTTTCATATTGCTTTTTATTTTCTATATTTGGTATAAATATAGAAAAGCAATGAAAGCTTTCAAGCAAGCACATGAAAATGGCGAATACCAAGTTTTTGATTATAATGACAATGGGCAAAGAAGCCAAAATGTTAGATTTATTTATACAAATCTCTCTGATGTAAACAGGAAAAATCAAGAAAATCAAGAGGAAAGAATAAATTTATCGGAGCATATTCAACATAATCAGGATAAAAACCAAGAAAATAATGTGATTTATGATATTTCACCCGATGATTACAGAGTTGAAAAGAAAAAATAATTTATAAAGTTGTATAGAATGGAAAGCTGGAAAAAAGAAAAGTTAGAATATTTATCACATGTTCAAACAGTAGTGATAAAAGTTGGTTCTGCGGTTTTAACCGATGAAAAAGGCCTTTGTCTTGATGTGCTTGAAAATATTGTTGAGCAGATTGCAAAATTAATCAAGGAAAACAAGCGGGTTGTACTGGTTTCTTCCGGTGCTGTTTCAGCAGGAAGGGCAAACCTTCGTAGATTTAATATTGATGAAAATTTACTTGAGGGCCTTTCAGGAAAGCAAGCAGCTGCTGCTATTGGCCAAGGAAAACTGATGCATATTTACGATGAATGTTTTGCAAAGCATTCTTTATTGACAGCTCAAGTGCTTTTAACTCGTGATGATTTTAAAAACCGTGAAAGATTTCTCAATGCTCGAAATACCTTGATGAAGCTTCTTGATATGCAAGTTGTTCCTATTGTGAATGAAAATGACACAGTAGCTGTTGATGAATTGAAATTTGGCGATAATGATGCGCTTGCTTCTTATCTTCTAAATGCTGTTGAAGGTACTTTATCTATAAACCTCACTTCAACAGGCGGGGTTTTATCAAAAAATCCTTTAGATTGTGCTGAAAATGAAGAAATTCCTATCATGCCTTGCATCATAGATATTGAAACCCTTGATATTGATATACTTTGTGGTGGAAAAACAAGCGTTGGAACAGGTGGAATGTATTCAAAGCTTCTTTCCGCTCGTAGGGCAGCACAATTAAATGTGCCTACTTATATTTTGCCCGGTAAAGAAAAAAATATCATACTTCGTTCTTTTAAAGAAGCAGGCCTTGGTACTTGGGTTGTTCCTTCAAAAAAACATATTTCACGCAAAAAATATTGGCTAGCCTATAAAACAGCCCCTAAAGGAACTTTGTATCTTGATGAGGGCGCAGCTCAAGCCCTGATTGCAAAGGGGAAATCTCTTCTTCCGGCCGGCATTACAGCAGTTGAAGGGCAGTTTAAAGAAGGTGATTTAGTGCGTTTGGTGTTCGATAACAAACCTTTTGCTGTTGGGCTTATTAACTATTCTAGCGAAGACATGCAAAAAATCTATGGCAAAAAAAGGGTGGAAGTTGCTGTAATTTTAGGAAATGCGCATTACCTTGAAGTAGTGCACAGAGATAATATGCTGCTTAATGCAGCAGTTTAGGTAGCTTTAATAATGTTCTGTAAAATTGCCTTGCTTTCTGCACCTTTTAGCGAACTAACTTATGCTTTACCCCCTTATATTTCAAGTGCTTACTTAAAAAAAGGTATGCGAGTTGCTGTTCCTCTCGGCAATGGTGCTTTAAGGGTTGGCATTGTGCTTGAACTTCTAGAAGAGCATGGCTTAGGTGCAGAAATTCAAGTGAAAGAGCTTACATGGATTCTTGAAAAAGAAGCTCTTATAAACACAGAAATTATTGATTTGGTTGAAGATTTATCCTTAAGGCAAGTGCAGGCAAGAGGGCAAATTTTGGCAAATGTTTTGCCACAAGCTTTCCGAACAACGCAAAAATTAAGGCTAAAGGAATTCAATTCATTCCAAAAACCAATTTTTCATACATTCAAAGCCCTTAAAGAATACGATAGAGAGAAATCAACTTCACTTTTTGAAAGATTTTTTCTAAAAGGTGATGTGCTTTTAGTTGAGCTTGCAGAAGATAATGCTGCACACGAAATGTGCAGGCTAATCAAAGACCCGCCATGGAACATTCGACCAAATGCCCGAAAACAAAGAGAAATTTTAGATTTCCTTTATGCACATTCGCAATGTACAAGAAAGAAACTAATATCTGAATTTGGTTCAAGTGCTTCAGCAACTTTAAATAGCCTTTTGGCACTTGGAATTATTGCTATTATTCCTTGTGAAGATGGTTTTGATGCAAATACACAGCCTTGCAGTCAGGACATTGAAGAAATTGAAGAAGATAAAATTATTGCCTTACTTGAATCAACTGTAAGCAAATCAAAAACAGATTTTGATTTTTCAAATGATCAAAAAAAAGCAATAGAGATGGGAAAATTAGCTTTAGAAAATCAAAAGGCGGAACTTCGCTTTTTGTATGGAGTTACAGGTTCTGGAAAAACAGCAACATATCTTGAACTTGCTAAAATATCTTTAGCACAAAAGAGGTCTGTTTTCCTTCTTGCCCCTGAAGTTGCATTGGCTATTAAATTAAAAAAGGATGTGGAAAACTTCCTTCCAAATATAAAAATTTATTTTTCACACGGTTATCAAAGCCCACAAAAAAGAGCAAGGAATTATAAAGAGATAGCTGAAGAAACACAGCCTGTGATTATAATTGGCACCCGTTCGGCACTTTTCCATGCAATGAAGAATTCAATTGGATTAATTGTTTTGGATGAGGAACATGACACTTCCTATAAGCAAGATGAGAAGTTTTTCTATCATGCAAAAGAAATTGCGTGGTATAGGGCACAAAAGCACAAGGCTTTAATGATAATAGGCTCAGCAACACCTGACATAAAATCATATTACTCAATCAAGGAAGGCCTGCTTGCCTGCGATATTCTTAAATCTAGAGTTGGTGGAGGAAACCTGCCTGATATAAAACTTGTAGATATTTCTTCAAGCAATAAATCAACTTTATTGACTCAGGAAGCTTTAGATGCTTTGAAAGATTGCATGGAAAGGGATGAACAAGCAATTATTCTTTTAAATAGAAGAGGTTATGCTCCTGTTATGTATTGCCTTGATTGCAAAGAAGTGCAAAAATGCCCACATTGTTCCATTGCTTTGTCCTATCATAAAAAAAGAGAAGTGCTTACTTGCCATTATTGCAATTATTCCAAGCCTTTTCCAACGCCTTGCACAAAATGCAAGAGCATGCAATTTCTCCCTTTAGGTGATGGCACAGAAAAATTAGAAGAGCAATTAGTTGAATTTTTACAGACAATTGGAAAGAACTATAAGGAAGAAAAAAAAATTTTGCGCCTTGATAGAGATTCAACGCGACGCTTTGGAAGCATGGAAGAAATTTTGGCAAAATTTGCAAGAAAAGAAGCTGCAATCTTGGTAGGCACTCAAATGCTCTCAAAAGGTCATCACTTTCCTTTTGTTTCTTTGGCAATTATAGCTGATGGAGATATGTCTTTGAATTTTCCTGATTATCGTGCAGCAGAGCGAACTTTTCAGTTGCTGGTTCAATCAGCAGGAAGAGCAGGGCGTGAACTTTCAAATGGTAAAGTTCTTATACAGACACGTGATACAAAGCATTATTGTTGGCAATTTATCATAAACCATGACTATGAAAGTTTTTACGCTTATGAAATTGCTTTACGAGAAAAAAGACTATATCCGCCATTTATCAAGCTTGCACTTCTTCGTATAAACATCCCAATGTCTATAAGAAATTATAGTGAAGTGATTAATATAATTTCAAAGCAGTTGAAAGAAAAGACAAAGGAATGTGATGTTCGCCTTTTAGGGCCGGCTTCATCTCCTCTTAGTATAATTCAAAATATACGCCGTTATCAATGTCTTGTAAAATCAAAGGATTGGAAAAATATTCGTGCTTTATATTATCACTTGCAAAAGCTTAAGCATGAAAATTCGGCTTTAAAAAATATCCGAATCAACTTGGACATAGATCCAATTAATATGCTATAAAATATTTTTAGGGTATTTATTTCTAAAAGGTAAATAGAAATAAGTATAAATAATACCGGAAAGAATATAACAAAAGCCAAATATAAACAGAAATAAACTTGGCCTTGAAAAAGTTATTCCAAAAATAATAAGTAAAAAAACCAAGGTTCTTAATGGAAATTTTTTGGCATAATCTAAATCTTTAAAAGCAAAATAACGAATTCTTGAAACCATTAAAATAGCTATCAATGCTGAAATGAAAAGTGAAATATTTTCAAGATGCGGCATCATAAAGTTTGGAAGATATTGTGCGAACATCACAAAACTGGCTAAGGCACAGCCGGCAGCAGGGCTTGGAAGGCCTGTAAAAAATTTTTTTTGTGTGGTACTTGTGGGTGTTATTGAAGCTGTTACATTAAATCTTGCAAGCCTTAAAGCTGCACAAGCCAAAATAATAAAGGAAATGCTTACGCCAAGCCTTCCAAATTCATGTAATTGCCAATTCCACATAAGAATTGCTGGCGCCATGCCAAAGGATGTAAGGTCTGATAATGAGTCAAATTGAATGCCAAATTCACTTGAAGTTCCTGTAAGTCTTGCAACTTTTCCATCAATTCCATCCATGAAGGCAGCCATAAAAATACAATAGACGGCACTTCTAAAACTACCTTGTATAGAAAGTATTATACTGAAAAAACCAAGAAATAAAGCCGCAGAAGTGAATAAATTCGGCAAGATATATATAGCTTTTCTGCGTATGGAAGTTTTTGGATTTTCAACTTTATTTTCTTGCATAATTACTCCTACTTAAAGGCAGGTCAGGGTGTTAGTTTAATGAGCTATTAAGCTTTTTTTGCAAGCACGCTTTCAGCAGCAAAAACTTTTTCCCCTATAGAAACAGATGAAGCATATCCATTTGGAATATAAACATCAACACGTGAACCAAAGCGTATCATCCCAAAGCGGGCACCACGTTTAAGTTTTGTGCCTTCTTCTACCTTACACACAATTCTTCTTGCAATTAAACCAGATATTTGCACAAATGTCCATGATTTATTTTCATCGTCAATCATTTGATAGGCACAACGCTCATTATCTGTGCTGGCTTTATCAAGTGCCGCATTGTAAAATTTGCCGGGAAAATAAACAATTTTATTCACTATTCCCTCAATCGGTGCACGGTTTACATGCACTGAAAACACATTCATAAAGATTGAAATACAAATTTTTGTTTCATTATCAATCGGGTCAAGCCTTTCTTCTATTCGGATAATTTCGCCATCAGCCGGTGAGACAGCCTTGAATTCATCTTGCGGAACTACTCGTTCTGGGTCGCGAAAAAAGTGAAGTGTAAAGAAAAAAGCAAAAAGCAAAAGTATAGTCAAAAAAGCCCATTCTAAAAGCGCAAAGCAAAGAGTAGTGAGAAAAAGAAAGACTAAAAGTGGATAGCCTTCATTGGCAATTCCAAACTTTCCTTGTGATATATGGTAAAATTCTTTGTTATTTTGCATAATTTCTCATTCCTTATTTTTAGCCGCTGTTTTTTTGATGAGCTTTAACTTTACTCAAAACAACTCTTTTAAGTGAACCTTCACCAATAGAGCGGGTTTGCACGTCTTGTACATCATGCAAAGCAAGGTGAACTATACGACGTTGATAGGCTGATAAAGGACGTGTTGAAGCAGATTTTCCGCTTTCACGAACTTTTTCTGCCAATGTGAGGGCAAATTCATGCAATCTTTGATCTTGGCGTGTGCGGTAATCGCCTACTTCCACTTGAACACGCACACTTGTTGCCATTTGCTTTGAAATTATGCGTGCAGCTAAATATTCGATAGAAGCTAAGGTTTGTCCTTCTTTGCCAATAAGTAAACCGGAGTTTTCGGTTTCAATGTGAAAGCAAAGTCTATCATTTTTTACTTCAGCCTTTATTTCATTATCTTCAATAATAGCCATAAGAAGAGTTCTCATGGTTTCTTTGCTGATATTTATAAGTTTTTCTTGATCTAAATCAACTAAAGGAGTGCGCTTAAGTGAAGATTCTTCAACATTATTATTTTGTAAAGTTTGTTCTTTTTGTGCTGAATTATTATTTTCTTCCTTTTTTACAGGAGGAAAGTTTTTCTGTGGTTCTTGCAAAACATCAACTTTAGCAATTTCATTTTTTTCAATTACTTTAGGTGGTTTTGCTTCTTGTCTTTCAGCGATTTCTTTATTTTCAACTTTAGCAATTTCTTTATTTTTATCCTTTTTGCTTTCTGCTTGAGCTTCATTTTTAGAAGGTGCAGGAGTTTCTTGTTTTTTTGAAAATGCTTGAGAAGTCATTTCACTTAATGATGTTTTACGAGCACTAATTTTGGCATTACGAGATCCAATAATTCCAAAAATTCCTGTTTTTGCATCTTCAAGAATGTTAATTTCAAGCTTTCCGCGCTCAGTATTGAAATAGTCGCAAGCATTTTGTATTGCTGCATCAAGAGTTTTTGCTTCAAATTCTTTGTAATCAGACATAGTTATTTCCTTATAAAGTCAACGTGAATTAATGTAATTATTTGATTTTGCGTAAAGTATACCATTGTTGAATAATTGAAAATACGTTACTCATAAGCCAGTATAAAACAAGACCTGAGGGGAAGTTCAAAAACATAAAGGTGAATATAATCGGCATCATAAGCATCATTTTTCTTTGTGTTGGATCGCCCATGGCTGGAGACATGTATTGCTGTAAAAACATTGTTCCACCCATTACAATAGGAGTAATGTATAAAGGATCTTTTGCAGAAAGATCAGCTAGCCAAATGATATCTGTGAATGGAAGATAGGTAATAAAGCTTGAATGACGAAGTGCCAAAGATTGAAGCAATGCTTGGTAAAGTGCAAAGAAAACAGGAATTTGAACAAGAATTGGCAAGCAACCTCCAAGTGGGTTTACGCCATAAGTTCTGTAAAGCTGCATGGTTTCTTTGCTTAAAGCTTCTCTGTTATCTTTATATTTTTCTTGAATTTCTTTAACCATTGGTTGAATACGTTTCATCTTTTCCATAGAAGTGAAACTTGATCTGGTCAATGGCCAGAAAGCTAACTTGATTAAGATAGTAAATATAATAATAGCTACACCCCAGTTAGGAATAAAGGAATAAAGAATTTCCATAAACCAAACCATTGGACGTGCAATTATATCAAAAAAGCCTAAATTCGTTGATGAAACCAAATTTTGAGGGGTGTCTTCTAAAAGGTGATGGTCTTTAGGGCCAAACCACCAATTGTTATTCATCGTATAGGCAGTATTTGCTTGAAGCATAATATCATTTTCTTCAAGTGCAACACGCCAAACGCCTTGAACAATGCGGGCTTTTAGGGTTGCAATGGAATCGCTCACCGGTGCAACTGCCGCTAAGAAATAATTGCTGGCAAGGCCTGCCCATGAAAACACAGCATTGTGCAGATAACCTTCTTCTGTAAGGTCGTCAATATTATTTTCTTCTTCTAAATCTTCATCATCATAGACGACTTTCATAGTGTCATAAGAGTTTTCAGGGCTTGCAAGTGAAGTTGTTGCCAAGGTAAAAGATATTCTTGAAGTTTGCGGAGTTTGTGAAAGAATTTCAATATCTTCTTCAATAAGATAAGTATTGGCTGAGAAAGTAAGGGAACGGATGAATTGAATTCCGTTTATATCACCCATAAATTTAAGAGTAGCTTTTTCGCCATCATCCAAAGATGTGCTTTGTGCTTCACTTGACCATGAGCCAATATGCCAAGTCGGTTGGCCTGAATATAAAATACCCATTGGTGAAACTTGGCTTGCTGCCTCGCTTATCATTTCAACAGGTATATCTTCGCCAAGTGCGGCCGAATATTTTTTTAGTTTGAAGGACTTTAGTATGGCACCGCTTGTATGAAAAACAGCAGTGTATAAAGGAGTATCAATGGTGATTTCTCTACCGTCTTGAGGAACAAACTGTGAGCTTTGGCTCAATTCTTCTTGAGCTGAAGCATCAAGGTTTGAAGTTTCAAGTTGTGCTTGATCGGCATCTTGGTTGGCAATGTTTTCTTGTATCTGCGGTGCCGGTGTCCAGCCCATATAGTTTGAAAGTTCAGTCCAACCCAATAAAATAGCAAGGCAAAGTGCCGTAGCAATGAGAACGCGTTTTGTATCCATACATATTCCTTAATTCATAAGGTTTATGCAGGCAAATGTTTTTTAGCAATAGATAAAACTGTATATATATAAATCTTTTATTTGTTGATTTTTTTTTCAGGCACAGGGTCAAACCCGCCTTCAAAAAAAGCATTACATCTTAAAAGACGACGTACAGTAAGATATAATCCGCGTAAAATTCCATGCAACTCAAAGGCTTCTATAGCGTATGTTGAACAAGAGGGATAATAACGACAGGCATTTGGAAGCATTGGCGAAATACACTTTTTATAAAATTTTATTGGTAATACAAAACACTGCTTGACAATAAACCTAAGAGTTTTCATGTGATTTTTTAAAAAGTTTGTGCAGTTCTTCTTCAACTTCTTTGTAATTGAAATTTTCAATCTTGATATGTTTTTTCGGAATCAGGACTATAGAGGAAAACTGAGGAAGAAAATGCTGATTTAATCTGCAAAATTCGCGTAATAAACGCTTTACTTTATTTCTGACAACTGCATTTCCTTTTTTCTTGCTAACAGCAAAACCAACTTTGCTTTGTTCTGTTTCTTGACTTGCGATGAATGCAAGAAAATAGCGGGAATGTAATTTTTGTCCCTTATCGTAGCAATGGGAAAATTCAGCTCTTTTGAGAAGTCTTTTATTCTTTCCCCAAGTTTTGTCCATTCTCTAAGCCTTTAATCCAATAAATACATATGTGCAGCAAAAGATCCTTCACAAAAAGCAAATGAAATCTTATGCTGCCAATAAGTAAAAAAGATTTGTATTAAGCAGATAAGCGTTTACGCCCTTTTGCACGACGACGAGCTATGATTGCACGGCCGTTTGGTGTGCTCATGCGTTCACGAAAACCATGAGTCCTTTTTCTTCTGATTTTGCTTGGTTGATAGGTGCGTTTCATATCTAACTCCTTGTTATTCTATGCTTTTTAATAATCTTATTTTTAAAAGTTATTAAGAATTATTCAAAAATCTATAATGAACTTTGTCTTATATACTGACTTTTCATTGACGTCAAGCTTAATTTTTTGTCCTAAATTTTTTGGAATAATTTATTCTATATAATGTTAAAATTTTTTATTGCCCTAAATATAAGGAGCATAAAGAATGAAAAAGAAAAAAAATAATTTTGTAAAAAATACTTGACAAGTTCAGGTGAAGAATATAAAGTCTTGTTTATACAATGAAATAAGAAAATAATCTTTTTTAAGATTGTTTTTTTTACTTGTATGAGTATCCATGGTACTTAAATTATATTCTGACATGGATAAAAAAAATAATGTGTTCATAAACTATTGGAGGTTTTTATGAGATTTATTAAGGGTTTACTATTCGTATTTGGTATGATGTTAGTAGCTAGCCCAGCTGTTGAAGCTCGTCAAGCAGTAAGTGCTCACGAGAAAAGAGCTGACGGTTATGTTTACTTAGTTGACAACTCAGGTTCTATGATGATGGAACACTCATTTGTTGGCGAACAAAAAATTGAAATGGCTAAAGAAATTATGATCGAATTGGAACAATTCATTCCAGTTTTAGGTTATAAATCAGCTGTAGCTCTTTTCTCACCTAACGCAGAAGTTCTTGCTCCTGCTGACAGATCTGAATTACTTACAGTAAATAAAGTTTTAGGCATCAGCAACAAAGCACCTATTTTCGGTCGTCACACAAAAATGGGCGAATCTTTCCCAGCTTTATCATCAGCAATTAGCTCAGTTGGTTCAAAATCAGTTGTATACTTTATTTCTGATGGTATGGAAACTTTAGGTCAAACACCTGCTCAAGCAGTTGAAGCTTTATACATGGCTAATCCTAATGCATTAGTTCACGTTATCTCTTTAGCTGATACACCAATGGGTGAAGCAAGACTTATGGAAGTTGCTAAATTGAAATCAAATTCAGCTTTCATCGATGGCCGTATTCTTTTAGATTCAGAAAAATTAGCAAAAGAATTTGTTGAAGGTACAATCTACATGACAGCTATTCCTGGTCAAACAGTTGCTGTTACTGAAGAAGTATTGTTCCAAGTTAACAAATGGGATATCTTAGAAAGAGAAAAAGAAAGCTTGAATGCATTCCTTGACGTTCTTAAAACTCGCAAAGATTTGAAAGTTTTAGTTGAAGGTTATGCTTCACCTGAAGGTACACTTGCAAGAAACAACATGTTGTCAGAAAACCGTGCTAAAGCTGTTACAGAATATATGATCAACTATGGCGTAAGCGCTGATCAAATCGTAACTAAAGCTTTCGGCCCAACTGATTACTACCCAACATACCAACTTGATCGTCGTGTTGACATTTATGTAATTTGGGACTAATTCCAAGCTGCATGTAGTCAACAAAACAATAAAGTTTAGTTGATAATAAAGCCGCTCTTCATTGAAGGGCGGCTTTTTTTACATACTATATATGGGGAATAATAAGAAAAAATTAGAATAATTCAATAAAATATAGAACAAAGCGGAAAATCGCAAGGCCTAACACAATGTGGATAATAATATACATAAGACTTATAACAAAACCTTCATTTAATAAAAGTTGAGCTTCATGTATCAAGGCAGAAAATGTAGTAAAAGCTCCTAAAAATCCTGTCATGCAAAGTGTTCTGTAAAGAGCAGGAATTTCGTATTTTAGTGATATTCCATATACAATGGCAAATAAGGCACATCCAATAAGATTAACAATAGTTGTGCCCCAAAGGTAAGGAAAAACAAAGAATTTATTAAAGAAAAATGTTAACACATAGCGTGCAAGTGTGCCCAGCGCACCAAAAAGCATAAGGAATGATAGTTGAGGCAGTGTTAGCATAATTTTTCCTTCTCAAAATCCACTTTCAAGTAAATGTATAACTTATGAAATATTATTTACTTTGATAAAAGGATATAATATTATTTATTTTTCCTACGTTTAATTCTAATATTTCGTTCCTCTAAGAGGAATTGCCCTGTGATGGAATTTGGATTTTGCTGAAGAAGTTCAGGTGTACCTTCTGCGAGTATTGTGCCACCATTTTCACCGCCACCCGGACCAAGGTCAATAACATAATCCGAAGCTAGAATAACATCTGTATTATGCTCGATAACAACCACACTAGCCCCTTTTTCCACAAGTTTATGAAGAACGGTAACTAATTTTCCCACTTCATGCATGTGAAGGCCGGTTGTAGGTTCATCAAGTATATAGATAGCACCCGGTAATGAGCGTTTGCCAAGCTCTCTTGAAATTTTAATCCTTTGTGCTTCACCGCCTGAAAGCGTTGTTGCAGGCTGCCCTAAGCGAATATAGTCAAGCCCCACATCTTCCAAAACAGCTAATTTTCGCTCAAGTGAAGGATAGTTTTCAAAAAAAGCTCTTGCTTCAGCAACAGACATATCCAAAACTTCTGCAATATTTTTATCTTTGTAATTCACTTCCAAAGTTTCGTGGTTGAAGCGTTTACCTTTGCATACATCACAAGTTACGAAAATATCAGGCAAAAAGTGCATTTCAACACGAATTTGGCCATCACCTGAGCAAGTTTCGCATCTGCCACCTTTCACGTTAAAGCTAAATCTGCTGGCTGTGTAGCCGCGTTTTTTTGCATCAGTCGTCATTGCAAATATTGTTCTGATGTCGTCGAATATCTTTGTATAAGTGGCAGGGTTTGAACGTGGGGTTCTGCCTATGGGAGATTGGTCAATAGCAATTATTTTTTCAATTTTATCAATGCCTTCTATTGATTTTAAAATTCCCGGTTGATCAACTTTAATACCCTTTGAAAGTGCAAGGTGTTTATAGAGCGTATCATTCACCAAGGAAGATTTGCCTGAACCGGAAACACCTGTAACACAAGTAAGAACCCCCAAAGGTATTTTTACATCTATATTTTTGAGATTATTAGTGCTTACTTTTTTAAGTGTGATATAATTTTCAGGTTCTCTTCTTTCATCTGGCAAAGGAATTGTAAGATCAGCCCTTAAATATTTTGCTGTAAGTGAGTCAGATTTAAGAAGTTTATCAACAGTGCCTGAAAAAACTAAGTCCCCACCACGAGAGCCGGAACCCGGCCCAAGCTCAAGCACAATATCAGATTCACAAATAGTGGCTTCGTCATGCTCTACCACAAGAACAGTATTTCCTCTTTCTTGTAAAGAGCGCAAAGTTTGGATAAGCCTTTGATTATCCCTTGGGTGTAGACCAATAGATGGCTCATCTAGAACATAAGTTACACCTACAAGGCCTGAACCAAGCTGTGAAGCAAGGCGTATGCGTTGAGCTTCACCGCCTGAAAGAGTGATCATTGATCTGCCTAAAGAAATATAGTCAAGTCCTACATTGAGCATGAATATAAGTCTATGATTTAATTCTTTTAATAAAGGTTCTGCTATAAGTTCAAAACGTCCTATAAAAGTGCGGTTTTGCATCCATTCTAAAGCTTTATCAATAGAAAGAGTGCAGAATTGAAAGATATTCATATTATCGATTTTAACCGATAAAGCTTCAGGGCGAAGGCGTGCACCTTTACAGGAAGGGCAGTCAACAGAATAGGAATATTTTGTGAGGAGTGAACCCCATGCATCAGATTGATTCATGCGTTCTTCAAGATAAAACATCACACCATTCCAGACTTTCAAGGAGATTTCTCTTTCCGGTTCATTTCTATGCATGCTTGGGCGTGAAAAGCCAAAAGAAGTGCGTTTTAATGCACCTGAACGAGTTTCACCACCCGGCTCTCCATGAAAAAGTGCTTTCCATGCTTCAGTGCTTAAATCTTTCAATGGAGTATCCACTGTGAATTTATGCCTTTTGCCTAATGCAACAAGTGCGGGCATAAGTTTTTGCATGGTGCTTGGTTGAGAAAGAGGGGCAAGTGCTCCTTCACGCAAAGAAAGGTTTTTATCGGGTGCTATAAGTTCAGCATCAAAAGTTACTACCGTTCCAATGCCAGAACATTGAGGGCACCAACCTTGAGGTGAATTGAAGCTCATAAGCTGTGGACTTGGGGCAGGTAATGACATATGGCACTTTGGGCAAACAGAAGAAGTTGAAAAGACTAAATCTTCAATAAATTCTTCATCATCAATCACCTTTACAAAAATTCTTCCATCACCGTAGCGTAAAGCAAGTTCAACTGAGTCTGCCAAACGTGTTCGCATATCAGATTTGATAACAAGCCTATCTACAACAAGATCAATAGTATGTTTTTTGTTTTTATCAAGTTGCGGAGCATCCTCAATAGTATACACTTCTGCTTCTTCACCTTGAGTTTGTATGCGCACACGCATAAAACCATCGGCCTTAAGTTTTTTCATTCTGTCTATATGCGTGCCTTTTTGCAATTGCACTAAAGGAGCAAGAAGTAGAATACGTGAGTTTTCTGGCAATTCCATAATATCTGAAATAATTTCGTCAGATGCCCTTGCTTCAATAGGAATATCGCATTTTGGGCAATACATTTTGCCCAATCTTGAAAAGAAAACGCGAAGAAAATCATAAACTTCTGTAACAGTTCCTACTGTAGAACGTGGGTTTCTTGCTGTTGTTTGCTGCTCAAGTGAAATTGCAGGCGAAAGCCCCTCAATGGATTCTACTAAAGGTTTATCCATTTTAGGAAGAAATTGACGAGCATAAGCAGAAAGTGATTCAACATATCGCCTTTGCCCCTCAGCATAGACAATATCAAAGGCAAGTGTAGATTTGCCCGAACCGGAAGGACCACATACTGTTACAAGTTTATTTCGTGGAATATCAACATCTATATTTTTTAAATTGTGCTGGCGAGCACCGCGTATTTTTGTAATTTTATGTTCAGCCATATGTTTTTTGAGAATTACCTCAACTCCTTATTTCTGTTTGTTTTCAATAATTGTTAAAAATTCAGGTACAATAAATATTTCAGAACTGTTCAAAGCTGCTATAATCCACTCGCTGTAAGATTTTTCTAACTTTTGATTTAAAAGAGCCTGCTCAATTTCAAGAAAAATTGCTTCTTGGTTTGCAGTAATTTTGTTCTGTAAAACTATATAGTTGAATGTAGAATCAATTTCTTTGATTGCAGTTTGCTCAGATATATCTAAAACAAGCACTTCTTCTTTCCATTCAACAGGTAGGGAAGATATATTAAAGCTTCCTTCTTGCACGGTTATATTTAAAGCTTTTGCATCTTCAGCATTCATTTTATTTTGATGAGCTTTTTCAATGTCTTCTTTGTTTTCAGATGAATAAAGGAAAAGCCTATAGCGTTCAGGCTTAACATAGTTTTGCTTGTTAGAAAGAAAAAAGTTTTTTATTTCATCTTGGCTAATATCTAGTTTTTCTTCTAAATGTTTTTGAAAGCTTTCATACTCAATTCGTGCAATAAGTTGTTCGCGCCAAAAATTAATATTTATGCCGTCATTAAGCAATTCTTTATCAAAATTTTCTTCACCATAACTTGCACGTATAATATCTTCAATGCTGCTTACTTGTGAAAAATCAATAGAAATATTTCTTGCTTCAAGCTCTTGTTTGATAAGTTTTTGCTTTATAAGTTCAAATAGATATATAGAATATTCATCAAGCACGCCTTCAAGTGAAAGGTCATTTTCATTTCCCATGCTTGACTGCATATCAGCAATATTTTCAATTTCTGAAAGGGTGATTGGAACTCCATTTATAGTAGCAACCGTGCCGGCCGGCTTTCCAAGAAAATATTTTGTAAGTATTTCAATGTCTAATTCTTTGATTTTTTTTGTTATTTCATCTTCAATAAGCAAAGAGTTTTTACTTGAAAAATCCGGCTGAGGGCCATATTCAACAGATTGCAAAGTGTTTTTTTGGGCATACAGTTTTTGTGTGTTACCAAGAAAAACGCTGAATAGAAATAAGAAAATAAAGATAAGCTTTGTGTTCATGATTATCCCTTGTTTTGTGTGGGTGAAAGTTTTAAAAGTATTTGTTTTACTTGTAATAGTGCATTAACTTTGCCTGCTTTTATGTCTAATTTTATATCTAAAGCAGCAGGCGGAAGCATTTTGACTTGATTTTTATGGCTTTTGATAAGCTCAAGCACAATTTCAGCATTAAGGCTTTCTTGCTTACTATCCCAAGTGAAGCGCACATGATCATGAAAAATATCTGCTTTAACGCACTTTAATGAGCTTGCCATTTCTTTAATATCTAAAATTGCAAGAAAGACATTAAGCTCAAAAGGTAATGTACCGAATTTATCACGAATTTCAAGTTCTATTTCTTGCCTTAAATCTTCTGTTGGTGCAGAAGAAAGCATTTTATAGTATTTTAGCCTATCCTTTGTGTCTTGAATATATGATTCAGGAATATAGGCAGGAATAGCGATATTTAGCTCAGTTTCAGTGCGTATAAGGTCATCACCTTTCAGCTTTGCCACAGCTTCTTCAAACATTTCAAGATAGAGATCAAGCCCAATTCTTGCCATATGCCCTGATTGAACTTCGCCTAAAATATTACCTGCTCCACGAATTCGCAAGTCTTCCATAGCAAGTTGAAAACCTGCTCCAAGATAGTCTAACTCTAAAATAATTCTCATTCTTTCTTTGGCAAGTGGGCTTAGAATTTCTGTGTTTGAAACCACAAAATAGGCATAGGCCTGTCTGTCGCTTCTGCCAACACGCCCTCGAAGTTGATAGAGTTGCCCAAGCCCAAACATTTGAGCTTGGTCGACTATTAACGTGTTTGCCCGCGGGAAATCAAGGCCTGATTCAACAATGGAAGTACAAACCAAGATATCGATTTCATTGTGCCAAAACTTATTCATGGCCTCTTCTAATTGCTTTTCGGGCAATTGACCGTGTGCCATGCCAACGCGTGCATTCGGGGCAAGATGCTGAACATATTCAACAACTTTTTCAATGCCTTGCACTCTGTTGTATATCCAGAAAATCTGGCCTTCTCTTTCAAGCTCTCTTTCTAAAACTTGTTTAAGAAGGTGCTTATCCCTATTAACAAGTGCAGTCATAACAGGTTTTCTTTCACTTGGTGGGGTTTCTATAACTGAAAGTTCGCGTATGCCTGACATGGAAAGTTGCAAAGTTCTTGGGATTGGCGTTGCAGTGAGCGTTAGGCAATCCACATTTTTTTTCATTTGTTTCAATTTATCTTTGTGGCGAACCCCAAAGCGCTGTTCTTCATCAAGCACCAAAAGCCCGAGGTTTGGCAACTTCACGTCTTGTGATAAAAGTCTATGCGTGCCGATTAAAATATCGATTTGCCCTTTGGCGGCTTGTTTTAGTATTTCAGTTTGTTTTGCTTTTGAAACAAATCTGTTGAGTAAACCCACATTTATAGCAAAATTTGAAAGGCGTGAGCGGAAAGTTTGATAGTGTTGTTCTGCAAGTACGGTGGTAGGGCATAAAAGAGCAACTTGTCTGCCGTCAATAGCTGCTCTGCAAGCTGCCCTGAGGGCAACTTCTGTTTTTCCAAAGCCAACATCGCCGCACACCAATCTATCCATGGGCGTTGGCTTTTCCATATCAGCCAAAACATCATTGATAGCCTTAGCCTGATCAGCTGTTTCTTCAAAGCCAAAACTTGCTTCAAACTCTCGATATAGCTCACCTATAGGGGAATATGAAAACCCCTTTGCCACTTTTCTTAAAGCATAAATTTCTACCAAATCGGCTGCAATGGCCTCTATGGCTTTTTTGGCTTTTTCTTTTGAATTTACCCAAGAAGTTCCGCCTAATTTATCGAGTGGAGGGTTGTCATCTCCTTTGAATCTTTGAACTAATGATAATCTGTCTACAGGAAGATAGAGCTTAGCTTCATCTGCATATTCAATAAGTAAATAGTCATTCGCCGTATTATTCATTTCAAGGCGTAGAAGCTCTTTAAATCTGCCAAGTCCATAATCTCTGTGCACAAGTAAATCTTCCGGGTTAAGACTTTCATGACTCTCAAGCCCTTTAAATGCCTTGCGGGAATGTAGGGAAGATTTCTGACTTTCCGGATGAAGAATATCTTCTGAAAGAATAAGAGTATTATCCCAAACAAGCTCAGCACCTTGTGAGCAAGGTGCAATAAGTGCGTAAAGTCCTTTATCTTTTTCAGAATAGTTGAGAAGGGGGAAAATATTGTCTTGCTCGGCTAATTTAAGGAATTTATCTCTTCCGCGGCTTGAGTGGAAAGTAAGAAGTACTTGGCGATATTTCTTCTGCCATTCCTTTATGCCTGCAACTATTTGCTGCCAAGGGCGATTGTAATCAGCGTTATGAGAGAATAAATCTTGATAGGATTTGAGCGTGCGTTCTTGCAGGCTTTGCCCTTCTTCCTCTAAGCCCATGATAAGTTTTTGTGCATAAATTCTGGGCTGTGCAGAAATGCTTTCCAAAATATTATCAGTGGTGCGTAAAGCAAGCTCAACATTCTGTTCTATACCATTATCAGCCCTGTCTTCTGTTAAATCAGAATGAAAATGGCTATAGGCACTTTGTATAGACTCTTCAAATTCTTGAGAATCCGGTAAAATCCATAAAGTATTTTTTGGAAGCCAATGCTCTAAAAAGCTTGGTTTTTCATAGGCAAGCCCCGGCATAAGGCGAAAATCATGCCTTTCAACAGCTTTGAATAAAGAAGCCTGTGCAAATTCGGTAATATAGCCTTTTTGGAAAAGCTCTAAAAACCTTTCTTTCATCAAAGTGCTTGCTTGCGTGGATTTTTTGATGGGATGTATAGTGAAAATTTCTGCTTCTTCCAAAAAGAAGGCAGAACGCTGTGTATTTATGTCAAAAAGGCGGATTTCATCAATCGTATCGCCAAAAAATTCAATACGTAAAGCTTTTGTATAATTCGGGCAGAAAATATCTATAATATCACCGCGTCTTGCAAATTCACCTTTATTTGCAACCATTGGAACGCGCTCATAACCCCAGTCAATAAGTTGGTCGATAAGAAGGTTTGCGTCCATATCCTCATTTTTTTTCAAATAGATGTTTTGGTTTTGAAAAAAATCAAGAGGAGGAAGCTTTGCCAAAAGATTATCAAGTGTGCAGATAAGTCCATGCGATTGGCCAATTTTATATAAAGTTCCAAGCCTTTGTGCCCAGCCATGTCGATTGAGAGAGCGAAAAGAATATGAAGGTAAGGTAAGCCATTCATGTTTTCTTAAACTGGTTTCTTCGTCAAATTTTGTTGCTTCGCTTTTATGAACTGTGCTTTTTACTTGACTGGAAAGAGGAGAGTATAGCTGCGTAAAGCCTTGCAGAGTGTTGAGTTCCTCTCTATCCTTTGCAAGAAGAACAACAAAACGTCCTTCATTTTTCGCCATAGTTGCAATTTTTGCTAATGATGCAAAGCTTGCCTTTGTGATTGAGAAAGAGTTTTTTGTATTTATAAGTGCTTGTATATTTTTTTCCATAGTTTATCTTATGTAACTTATTGTGTTTTTTGTGCAAAAACAGCTGCAAATGCACCACCGAAGCGGAAAAGTATTTTTTCGATTTTAAAATTATTTTTGTGCAAAATTCCAAATAAAGCACCATTTTTAATATATTCTTGATAGCATTTCTTGCCAAGTATTATTTTTGCATAAAAAGAATGAACAAAATAAGATGGATAGTAGATATTTCTTTCAGGCAAAATAATGTCATAGAAGAAAAAAGTATTAGAATTTTTTGTGCAACTGTTAAATAGCAAGTTGGAACTTTGGTTTTTATTGCTTGCCAAAACCCCGCAAAAAAAGTGCAAGTCAGATAGATTTTGAACCAGTTTTTTTGCATCTTCGTATGCGTATGAAGGCAAATATCTTTGAATTTCCAAATTAGAACTCTCTATACGTGGCTGTTTGAGCGGCTTTTTCACTCACACTCACAGAATAAAGTGAAATTGTGTCAACATAAGGCAAATCTTTCAATTCTTCAAAAAGGCGAATTTCCAAAAGTTTATACAAATAGCGTGCAATATTTTCAGCCGAAGGATTAATTTTATCAAATGGCGGAAATGTATTGATATCTTTATGGTCAAGCGTGTTGCAAGCTTCTTTTAATATTTTTTTAAGCACAGTAAAATCAACCACCAATTCAACATCATCTGAAAGTTTTGTGCCTTCAACCACCATTTCAACATGGTAATTGTGCCCGTGTATATTTTCGCATTTTCCTTGATAATTCCTTAGGGCATGTGCCGAAGAAAAATCTGAACGTACAGTCAAATGCCAAAGAGATTTTTTTTGTGTTTTATCCATTAAACTACCTTTAACTTGCTATTTCTTTATCGAATTTCCATGAATTAAAAGCCTTAAAAAGCTGTGGTGATGCGATAACTTTATATTTATCACCCAATTGCATTTCACAATAAATATTGTCAATATCAAAGGATAATTTCACTTGCGTATCGCCTTTAAATTGCTCAATAAGCTCTTTAAACTCTTCAAGACTTTCAGTATTTAAGCATTGTGGAGGATATTGTAAAGTGAGGGGGACTGTGCAATTTTTGCAAGTTTCCGCCAAGCTTGTAACACTATCACCTAAGATCTTGATTTCTTTGATAGTATATTCTTCTTCTTCCGATTCATTACTATGAGATTGCCCTGAATTTTGTGCATCAAAATTTGAAGTTGAAGGACTAAGTTTGGTCTTATCGTCTTTTTTGTCAACAATTCCTTTTAAAACAAGAGGTTGGTCTGAGTGTAGAAGCTCACTACATTCAGCATAAGATTTTGGAAAGAAAATAACTTCTGCTGTGCCTGTAAGGTCTTCTACCATAACAAAAGCCATTTTTTTTGAATCTTTTTTTGTGAGAGTTTCTCTTATGCTTGTTACCAAAACAGGAATTTGCACTTCAGCTCTGTCAGGGTAATCATAAATTTCATCTATCTCTTTGATATTTATTCTAAAAAAGTCAGTCCTAAATGCTTGCAAGGGGTGTGAAGACAAAAAGAAACCAAGAGCTTCTTTTTCAAAATTAAGTCGCATGTCATCTTCCCATTCAGGCAGTGATGCTTCTGGAATATCCGCCCCTAAACCCGCTAATTTGATTTCTTCTGTTGGTATAAGGCTGAATAGTGAAATTTGGTTTGAATCTTTATCTTTTGCTTTTTTTTGTGCCCTTGCCACCATGATATCAAGGGATGCAAAAAGTGCATTGCGTGAAACCTTGAAGCAATCACAAGCGCCTGATTTTATAAGGCTTTCCAAAACTTTTTTTGAAACTTTTCTTAGGTTAACTCTGCACAGAAAATCAAAGAAAGAATAAAATTCTTTAATTTTACCTGTTTCTTCGTCAATTCGTGCGTTCACAATTTCTTTAATAGCCTCAACACCAACGCCTTTCACGCCGCCAAGTCCATAGATGATAGCATTGTTGTGCGGTGTAAAATCTTCGCCAGAAACTTGCAGGTTTGGAGCAAGCACTTCAATGCCCATATCGCGGCAAGAAGATATATATTTCAATATCTTATCTTGATTTCCTATTTCGCTGGATAGAAGGGCAGCCATAAATTCCACTTTGAAATAGCTTTTGAGGTAGGCTGTGTGATAGGTGATGAGTGCATAAGCAGCAGAGTGTGATTTGTTGAAGCCATATTCAGCAAATTTTTCCATAAGATCAAATATTTCGGCGGCTTTTTCTGGGTCAACACCTTTTTGGATGGCTCCTTCTTGGAACTTCACACCTTCTCTTTGCATTTCTTCAGCATTTTTCTTTCCCATGGCACGGCGAAGCAAATCAGCACCACCAAGCGTGTATCCGCCTGTAACTTGTGCAATTTGCATAACTTGTTCTTGATAGACAATAACTCCATAAGTATCTTTCAAAACAGGTTCAAGTTCGTCAAGAGGGTAGGTTACCTCTACTTCTCCATGTTTTCTTTTGATAAATTCATCAACCATTCCCGAACCAAGCGGACCCGGGCGATAGAGTGCAAGCATAGCAATAATATCTTCAAAGCAAGAAGGCTTTAATTGACGAAGATATTGACGCATGCCAGAGCTTTCTACTTGGAAAACACCGTCAGTGTCTCCCCTTGAAAAAAGTTCAAAAACGTAAGGATCGTCAAGGCTTAAAGTGTCAAGATCAGGTGGGATTTTGCCTTGATTTATAATGTTATCCAAACTTTCTTGGATAAGAGTCATGGTGCGAAGCCCCAAAAAGTCAAACTTAACAAGCCCAACTTTTTCCACCATTTTCATATCGTATTGTGTTACTAATTCGTTTTTTTTGCCACGATAAAGAGGAAGATATTCCACCATTTCTTCAGGCGAAACCACAACACCTGCCGCATGTGTTGAGGCATGGCGTGAAAGCCCTTCTAAACGCATGGAAATATCAAGCATTTTTCTGATGGAAATATCGTTTGTGTAAAGGTCTTGAATTTCAGGCACTGTTTCAATGGCTTTTTTTACCGTGATTTTAGGGTCTGTCGGTATAAGTTTTGAAATAAAATCAGTATCTTTATAAGGCACGTCTAAAGCCCTACCCACATCTTTCACAACCGCTTTTGCTTTCATTTTTCCAAAAGTAGTGATCTGTGCAACCTTATCAGCACCGTATTTATTCATAACATACTTGATTACTTCGTGGCGATTATCCTCACAGAAGTCAACGTCTATATCAGGCATGGAAATTCTTTCGCTGTTCAAAAATCTTTCAAAAAGAAGATTATATGGAATAGGGTCAATATTTGTTATTCGAAGTGCCCAAGCCACTAAGGATCCGGCAGCAGAGCCACGCCCCGGGCCAACGGGAATTTGGGCGTTTTTGGCCCAGTTAATAAAATCTTGAACTATTAGGAAATAGCCGGGGAACTCCATGCTACAGATAACATTAAGTTCAAATTCAAGTCTTTCTTTATAAAGTTCTATATCAAGATTTTCTTTGTTGGGGTGCTGTTCAATTCTTTTGTCTAAGCCTTCAACAGCCAATTTACGAAATTCAGTTTCTAAAGTCATGCCTTCGGGTAAATCGTATACAGGAAAATAATTTGTTTTAAAATCCATTTCAACATGCGAGCAACGGTCGGCAATTTCAAGAGTATTTTCTAAAGCTTGCGGAACATGAGCAAAAGCTTGTTGCATTTCTTGGGGTGATTTAAAATATAAGTCTTTGGCATCAAAGCTCATTCTATCAGTGTCATTTACTTTTTTGCCTGTTTGTATGCAAAGCAATATGTCATGTGCTTCAACATCGTCGGCTGTAAGGTAATGGCAGTCATTCGTGGCAACCAAAGGAAGTTTTGTTTTTTCGGCAAGTTCTAACAAAAGAGTGTTGGCTTTTTGTTGATCCGGCAAAGTGTTATCTTGAATTTCAAGGTAAAATCTGTCTTGGTATATTGAAGAATATTCATTTGCAATTTCAATGGCTTGATCAAAATTTCCATTGTTTGCCAAAAATTTATTTTTACCAAGAAGTGTGCGAGGAATTTCGCCTGAAATACAGGCTGAAAGAGCAATCAAGCCTTCATTGTGTTCACGCAAAATGTTTTTATCAACCCTTGGCTTGTAATAATAGCCATCAAGGCAACCCTTTGAAACCACTTTCATAAGATTTTTATAGCCAATATTATTTTGAGCAAGTAAAATTAAATGGTGGCGAACACGTGCAAATTCAGAGCTTTTATCTTTATGATCATGGGTAACATAGACTTCACAGCCGATAATAGGTGTTATTTCTTGTGCTTTTGCTTGTGCATAAAAATGCGTTGCACCATACATAAAACCATGGTCAGTGATGGCAACAGCAGGCATATTAAATTCTTTTGTTTTAGCGATTAAATCTTTAAGCTTTATCGCACCGTCCAAAAGACTATATTCTGTATGGCAGTGTAGGTGAACAAACATTTAAACCTCTTATTTTATAGCACTTTATCAAGTGCTTTTCTATTAATATATCGTATTCATTCTTTATAGTGTATTTTTCAAGTTTGAGCAATACAAGAAATCTGCTTGCTATTTCACGCTCTTTTTTATAAGCTCCTTTATTATTTTCATTAAAAAGAGAAAAATATGACAGAATTTTTTAATTCAAAATACGGAATTTATGCAATCACCTTTATTTTATTTGTAGCGATGGGGTGGTTTTTAAGATTTTTATATGGCCCAAAAGGTATTTTTAAAGATAAAAATATCACCTATGATGGCGAAGAAAAAGATGATGACAAATAGCTTTGAAGATTTTCTTATAAAATTTGAAGAATATATTGAACCGTATCTTAATATAGAAGAAATTTCTTCACCTTTAAGGATTAAAAAAGAGCATACTTATAATGTTATAGAGAATGGCAAA
>CAYJHJ010000012.1:33932-39682 GCA_964370095.1 uncultured Desulfovibrionaceae bacterium
GATTTACCTGAAAAACAGCATTTTGCTTCTTTGCTTGCCTGCCTTTACCATGATATAGGCAGATTTGAGCAGATGCGAATATATAAAACTTTTCATGACCCTAAATCTTGCAATCATGCAATGCTCGGCTTGAAAGTTTTGAAAGAAAAGAAAATTTTTGAAAATCTTGATGAAGAAACAAAGAAAATTATCAATATTTCTATTGCTTTACATAATAGATATATTTTCCCTGAACATATTGATAAAAAATACAAGCCTGTTTCATTTTTACTTAGAGATGCTGATAAAATTGATATAATGCGTGTGATGGTGGAAAATTTTGTTGAAGTGAAAGAGGGCAGAGATACAGTTTTTCTTCATGTAAAAGACGAACCTTATTACACAAAAAAAATTTTAGCTTCTCTTTTATCCGGCAAGGCGATATTGTATAGTGATTTGGTGTATGTTAATGATTTCAGATTATTATTGGGTGGCTGGCTGAAAGAATTACACTATAAAAAATCTCGTCAAATCATAAAAGAAAGGAAGCATATAGATATAATCCTAAAAGATTTGCCTAAATGTGAAGATATGGCAAGTGCGAGAGATTATATTTATTCACTTCTAGAGCAATAAAAACCCCCTATTTAAGGGGGTATTGTTTAGTTTGGCGTGGTTTTCACTTGTTCGCTAAAGCTTTGTTCACTTGCGTTCACATTAAGCTTCAAATTTTTCAAGTGCTTCAATAAACTCATCAAAGTCTTTGTCTGTGTGCATGAAGCTTGTCATGGCAACTTCAAAGGCGGAGGGTGCCATATAGATATTGTTGTTGCGCATGTGCTTGTAGAGTTTTGTATAGATGCCCGCATCAGCAGTGCTTACAGAAGCAAAATCAACAATAGGATTTGTTGTGAAGTAAATAGTGAACATTGAACCAAGGCTTATCACTTGCACAGGAAGATTTTTGGCTTTAAGAGTGTCTTCAATCCTTTTGGCAAAGGCTTGAACTCGTGCTTCCAAAGCTTTGTAATCCATTTCTTTTAAAACTTTTAATGTGGCTATACCGGCAGCCATAGCAAGTGGATTGCCTGATAAAGTGCCTGCTTGATAAACATTGCCTGATGGGGCGATTTGCTCCATGTATTCACGCTTTCCGCCATATGCACCCACAGGAAGGCCCCCACCGATTATTTTGCCAAAAGTGGTTAAATCAGGGTCAATTCCAAAATATTCTTGTGCTCCACCATAAGCAAGCCTAAAACCTGTAATAACTTCATCAAAAATAAGAAGAGCTTTTTCTTCTTTTGTGATTGCACGTAATTCTTTCAAGAAATTTTCTTTAGGAAGCACTAAGCCCATGTTTGCGGCAACAGGTTCAATAATAACAGCTGCAATTTGATCGGGATATTCTTTGAACATGGCTTTTACAGCATCAATATCATTGTAAGGAACAACTATAGTGTCAGCAACCGTGGCATCGGTTACGCCCGGAGT
The DNA here is from genome assembly GCA_964370095.1 of uncultured Desulfovibrionaceae bacterium. Taxonomy (GTDB): domain Bacteria; phylum Desulfobacterota; class Desulfovibrionia; order Desulfovibrionales; family Desulfovibrionaceae; genus CAYJAZ01. The sequence continues at coordinate 35,406 of CAYJHJ010000012.1, forward strand.
GCCGGGAATTGCCAAAGTTGCAAGCCCTGAACCTGCTGAAGCCAAGAAAGGATCTGCATGCCCATGATAGCAGCCTATAAATTTAATAACTTTATTTCTTTTTGTTACAGCCCTAGCCAGACGTAGGGCAGACATGGTTGCTTCTGTGCCTGAGTTTACCATGCGAACCATTTCAAGTGAGGGCATAGCTTTTATCACTTCTTCAGCTAAAATAACTTCATTTTCACAAGGTGCTCCATAGCTTGTGCCAAAAGGAATGGCTTGCTTTAAAGCAACGGAAACTTTTGGATGATCGTGCCCTAAAATCATGGGGCCCCATGAAAGCACATAATCTGTAAGCTGTTGCCCTTCAATGCTGGTAATTTTCACACCTTTTGCTTTTGCTATAAAAAGCGGAATAGAATCAACGCTTTTGCAGGCTCTTACAGGGCTGTTAACACCGCCGGGAATAACTTTATTTGCACGCTCAAAAAGCTCTTGTGATGTTTTCATATTTGTTCCTTATTATATGATTATTAATTGTAATACAATTTAGTAACTTTTCTTTTAAATGTCAAATAGCAAAAAATATATTACGTAATTTGACAAAATAAATAATAAAAGCTATAGATAAGATGAAAGATAATCACTGAAAATATATAAAGGATTTGCTTATGTCATACAATCGCGAGCAAAATATACATAAATTAAACAAAGAAGCTTTGCAGGTAAGTAAAGAAATTGCTGTGAAATTCATTGAAACACAAAGACTTTCTCCAAGTAATTTTGCCGAAGTTTTTCCTGCCATCCATAAAGTTGTTTTAGAGACAGTCAAAGAAGGTCAGAAAAACACATCATCGTAAAAAACTCATGAGAACGAAGTGAACAAAGTTTTTTTTATTAATTTCTTTCAACTTCGTTATAGTATCTTTTATGACACTTGACATTGAGTGAAAAAGTCCTTATAATGTTCGATATAAAACTAATTTGATTTTTTTGGAGTATATATGCTTAAGCCTGAAGCGATTGTTAAATCCATCTATCGTCTGCGCTCAAGAATAGACAATTTTTTGAGCGAAAATATAGAAAAAGCCGGTGCAAAAGGTCTTATGGTGTCGCATGGAAATATACTTGTTCAGCTTTATAAAGAAGACAGGCAGCCAATGGCAAAAATTGCCGCTGAAATTGGCAAGTGCAAAAGCACTGTAACTACTTTAGTGGATAAATTAGAAAAAGTTGAATTTGTTAAAAGAGAAGTGAACCCAGAAGATGTAAGAGTGAAAAACCTTGCACTTACTCCGAAAGGAATGGCATTTCAAGAAGACTTTTGGAAGATTTCCGATAAGCTAAATGTTATTTTGTGGCAAGATTTTACAGAAAAAGAGAAAGAGAAATTTCTTTTGTGTATTGAAAAAATGGATAAAAATATACAAAAAGCTTTGGAAAGTTTAGATGATTTTGAGGTTAGATGATTTAGAAAAACTGTCGAACGGAGTGTTTTATGTCGTCTATAATGGAAAATATGCCTGCCAAGACACAGGAAGATAAAGAAATGAAAGAAGGTTTTTCCCTTGCCTCGCAAGGAGTAATAAATAAACGCTTTTTTGCAATAATAAACGAAATACGCACCAATATATATAGTGCAATATTTTCTTTTTCCTTTATATTATTGGCAATAATGCTTTTTACTTCTATTGCCTATAGTTATAATTGGCAATTTTCTAAAATTTTGCCGCATATAATTTCGTATACTGAAAATGGTCTTATAGCAGGTGTGTTGCTAAAGTCAGTTTTTGTTACAGTGGAACTTGTTTCTGTTAGTTTAATTTTGGCACTTGGCATTGCTTTATTGCTTGCTTCAATGAATTTATCAGCTTCACCTGTTGCAAACCTTTTAGCAAAGGGTTTTATTGGAATAGTAAGAAATACACCTCTTTTGATGCAGCTTTATCTTATGTATTTTGTGTTTGCCCCCATTTTTTCGCTTTCACCTTTTTTTGCAGCGGCGCTAACTTTGGCCTGTTTTGAAGGCTCTTATATGGCGGAAATCTTCAGGGCAGGGTTTAAGTCAGTAACGCATACGCAATGGGAGGCTGGTTTTTCATTGGGTTTTAGCACATTGCAAACAGGCAGAATTGTGGTTTTGCCTCAAGCAATTTCAAACATATTTCCTAGTCTAATCGGTCAAGTAGTTTCGCTTATCAAAGATACTTCCTTGGTTTCTGCGGTTGCTGTGGCTGAGCTGACTTTAAGTGCTTCTGAGCTTATTTCAAAAACTTTTCTCTCTTTTGAAATTTGGCTTATTGTGGCACTGTTTTATTTGATTTTGACTTCTTGTGTTAGTATTCCTGCAAATTTATATGCTAAATATCAGCAAAAAATTAAGGGTAGAACGCATTAACCTGTAACCGGAGACTGTTATGAAAAAGACACTGTTATTATTTGTTTCTTTATGTTTTTTATCTATTTTTAGTTTAAGCGTTTCACCAAGCTATGCAGCCGGTACTATTGAAAAAGCTGAAGAGCGCGGCGTTTTGCGTGTGGGTTTTTCTTCTTTTGTGCCTTGGGCAATGCAAAATAAAGCAGGCGAATTTGTAGGCTTTGAAATTGATGTTGCAACAAGATTGGCCGAAGATTTAGGACTTAGATTGCAATTAGCACCAACAGCTTGGGCAGGCATCATTCCTGCATTATTAGCAGGAAAATTCGATCTGATTATAGGCGGAATGGGCATTACAGATGAAAGATTGGAACAAGTTGATTTTTCAGATCCTTATGATTTCACACGCTTAGAATTATTAGCAAATGTTGAAAAAGCTGCAAACTTTAAATCACGTGAAGATTATAATAAGCCCGAAGTTGTCATTGCTATTCGTACAGGCACAACACCTGCTTTATTGGCTGAAAAAGTATTTCCAAATGCTACACTTCGTCAATTCGCAGAAGAAGCTCTTTGTGTTGAAGAAGTGTTGGCAGGCAGAGCTCACGCATTTTTAACTTCTGCCCCTCTTCCTTCTTTTGCAGCAGCGGATAATCCTGATAAAGTTTTTGTGGCTTTTGAGCTTGAAGAATATAAAGAGCCTATTGGTATGGCACTTAGGAAAAATGATCCTGAAAGTCTTAGAATTATCAATGAATGGGTTGCTGCTAGAACTGCTGACGGTTGGTTGAAAGAGCGTGCCGATTATTGGTTTAAGTCAAAAGACTGGGAAAAAAATCTCTAATTTATTGATTGGATAATTTATGAAAAAACCAGCAGTAAACATACCGGGCACAACGCCTCCGAGAAAATGGAATGCTTTGAATAAAAGTGATTATATCATTCTTGGCGTGCTTTTGCTCCTGCTTTTGTGGGCTTTATGGCAAATTTTCTTTGTGAGTGGCAGAACATGGCGCTGGCAAGAGCTTTTGCCTTATATCGCCTTTGTCAATAGTGAAGGAGAGCTAATGCTTGGTATGTTTACCAAAGGTTTATTCATGACGCTAAGACTTGGTGTTTGGTCATTGATTCTTGCTCTTGTATTTGGGCTTTTTGTTGGCTCATATACAGCAAACAAACGTGGAATTGTGGTTTTGCCTTTTACTATTTTTGTGCAAACTTTAAGAAATATTCCGCCTCTTATCTTTATCTTTTTAATTTATTTCTTTTCAGGGCAGTTTTTTATGCCCTTCAATTTCTTTTTGCAAGATTTTGCTTATTCTTTATCACCTCAAGGGTTTGAAATTTTTTCTTATATTTTTGCACCCCCAATGCAGATAGAGGGGATGACAGCGGCAATTTTGGCACTTGGCCTTTATGAGGGCGTATATATAGCTGAAATCGTGCGTTCAAGCATAGAAAGTATACCAAAAACGCAAAGAGAAGCAGCGTCTTCAATGGGATTTAATTCAATCCAATCTTTATTCTATATAATTTTACCGCAAGCAAAGCCGATTATGCTTCCTCCATTAGCAGGGCAAACAGTTTCAATTTTTAAAGATTCAGCTCTTGCGGCCTTGGTGTCTTTGCCTGAATTAACTTTTCAATCTATAGAAGTTATGGCTGTAACACGTATTACATTTGAAGTCTGGATTTTATGCATGTTTTGTTATTTTGCAATTTCGCGCACTTGCACTGGAATTTTTGCTTATTTTGAAAGAAGAATTAAGTGGAAGCCGCTGGTATAGAGCATAAAACTGTGAAAATATTGAACAAGCCTTTAGCGAACGCAGCTTTTTTCGCATAAAAAGCAAGTGAGGATTTTGTGCTAACAGCCAAAATCTTTCTTAATTATATAAAGAAGAATTAAGTGGAAGCC
>CAYJHJ010000013.1:0-37933 GCA_964370095.1 uncultured Desulfovibrionaceae bacterium
CTGCGGCAAGTTTTTGTGCTTCACAAAGCAAGAAGCACAAAAAGAAGCATTTATAAAAAAAGGGCTATTCAAGCTTTAAGCACTGTATTGGTCTTGAATTTGCTTTTCTTTTTACTTTCTTTGGTGGATTTAGTTGTTTTTAGAAAAATGTTTGCTCTTTTACCTACAGAAATCTATTTCTTAGCTTCTAAAATTCCTTTGCTTCTAGGAGCAAGCCTTGTTTTTGCTTTCTTATGGCTTCATAGCTTGAAAAATGAAACAGTAAATTTTATTGGCTATTTATCTTCATTTCTGGCTATACTTTTTCAATTGAAAAATTTTATCTTATTGATATGTCTTGCTTTTCTTTGCTTTTATAACAACAGTGCCATTGAATCTCAAATATTTATCGCATTAAAGCCTGAATCTGCTTTCATGCCTTTAATACTTTTTATCAACAAAACTTTATCTATACTCCAACCTATTGCAGATAAAATGTATTCTTTTTTATATTTTACTTTATTTTCATTTTTTGCTTCCCACACACTTGCTTATGCATGGCAATTGCAATCAACACTTTTTTCGCGTAATAAAGATGATTTTGGGCGCGATTACTATACACAAACTTTGAAAGATTTAGCAAAATTTGGCCTTGTTTCTTGTGTTATTCTAAATTGTATTGCTCTTTTATATGTTATTTTGGTGTATACTGGAAATAGTATCCTAGCAATGAGTTTTTCACAAAGCACCTTTGTTTTATTGCTTTTGCCTTTGGCTTGTGCAAACTTCCTTATTCTTGCTTTAGGAAAAAACCCTTTAAGGCATAAAATTGCTATTACCTCACTCACCTTTATTGTGCTTATACCTATAACATTTTTTGTAATTTTTACTTTAGCTTAAAATAAAAAACTTTTAAAATAAAAAAGCAGAGAAACTCATCTTCTCTGCTTTTTTTTAGGAAAAATATAAATTAGAATGTATAACGTAATGCAAATAAAAATTCATGTGTGCTTGGACGAATTGATGAAGTAATATTTTGATAAGTTTGTGTAACTTCACCGGGATAGATAAATTTATAACCCATATCTACCATAAAACCGCCTCTTATCAACCATGAAATACCAAGCCCGGCATTCACAGCAAAAACAGATTCATCTTGATTGAAAGAGTAGTTATCAAAGTCATTTTCTTGTTTCACACTTGCCATTCCAAGCCCTGCTGTAAGATAGGGGATAAAAGGGCTTGAGTTATAAATATCCCAATAAGCATTTACAAAATATGTGGTTAAGCCAATTTTTTGTGTGGCTGAATGGTTCATGCCTGCATCAAGCCAAGTGTTTTTTGCTTCAGTATCTGTGCGCCAAATTGCTTCAAACTCTAATCTAAGCGGCAAAGCCATTGATGAATATTGCATATCATAACCTATTGCAAAACCACCTGAAAAAGCACCGGAAGTTTCAGAGCTTAAACCTGAAGATTCGGCACCTGAAATTTTTGCATCACCTTTATCTTGTAAATTATATCCTGCTTTTGGTGCTATATAAACACCAAATTGTGCAGCCTCAGCGCTATAGCCCGTAAAAGTAAGAAAAGCTGCCATAAAAAGTATTATCAATTTTTTCATAGTCAAGTCCTAATGTAATTTATTATAATTTAATCAATAAGGCACAACTGCCCATTAATAACTTTATCGAATAATATTTGTATTTCAATAGAGAGTAAGCACAAATTTAATGTAAAATCAATAATTAATAGCTAAAATAAAATATCAAACAATATAAAATCAAGATTATTCATTATGTTTATAGGAGCGCACTTGAATGGTAAAGTAAACATCTTCTTCATTATTATAAAATTCAGTGATAAAGCCTGATAGTTCCATATGTTCACTTATGCAGTCCGTCAAATCAGCTCCTGCTCCTTTGGGAAGAATGCAATATTCTTTTAAACTTCCTTCTTCAACCAAAGCCACTTTTTGCTGATCGTGAGAGCAGGGCTCTATAATGCCAATAATTGTCTGTAAACCAAGGTCTTTTTTAAAAAATTCTTCTTGACCTTCTTGTAATGCAAAAAACATGAAAATAATCCTTATCAAATCTCTGTGTCATTTATGGCTTTTACTTCAATTCAAGGCATTGAAAAATAGAAGAAAAGCATACATGAAAATTATATTTCAGTTACTTTTAAAGCTAAACACAGCTTTTTGTCAAGTCTTTTTGAGATTCTTTTTTTATTTTTCCAACTAAAAAATATTTAATTAATTTTATGAATAATTTAGAATTCGCTTTAAACTATAATAAAAAAGTTTGCTTTTATAAAGGGAAGAGACTATTGTGGAAAAAATTAAACGCAGAGTGTTTTAAATATGGAAAATCTTTTTGCAGAAGAAATAAATAATAAGGCTATAGGGCTTTTTGATTCAGGTGTCGGCGGTCTTACTGTTTTGCAGGCCTTATGGAACGCTTTACCTAAAGAAAATTATATTTATCTGGGTGATACCGCTCGCCTTCCTTATGGCACAAAAAGCCGTGATACTATCACGCGCTATGCTTTACAAGCTTCAAAAGCTTTAGTAGAAAGAAATATCAAACTTTTGGTTATTGCCTGCAACACAGCCACCTCAACAGCTTTGCCAGCTCTTCAAGCTGCCTATCCTCATATTCCCGTAATCGGCGTGGTTGAGCCTGGTGCAAAAGCCGCTTGCCTTGCCAGCAAAAAAGGAAATATTGCTGTAATAGGAACAGCTTCCACCGTAAGGGGAAAGGCTTATGAAAAAGCTATATATCAAATCAATCCCAAAGCACATGTAAGGTCAATCGCTTGCCCTCTTTTTGTTCCTCTTGCTGAAGACGGGCTTATTGAAGGCTATTTAGTTGAGGGAATAGCAAAAAGATATCTTGATGAAGATTTTTCAAACAAATCTGAAAAGCCCGATTGCTTGGTGCTTGGTTGCACGCATTTTCCACTTTTGGCAAAAGCCATTCAAAATGTTGTGGGCAATGATGTTGTTTTGGTTGATTCAGCGCAAACCACTGCTTTAAAAACCAAAGAAATGTTGCAAAACTTAAATATTATTAATTCTGAAGAAAATCATCACACACTCTTTTTAACCACTGACGACAAAGAAAAATTTGCCGAAACAGGAAAACACTTTCTCAATTATGGAATTTCACCTGAGAATATTGAATTGATAGATTTATAACTACAATTTTTATAATATAATTCACTTTACTTTCTTGCCTATATAGAATACATATTAATATATTTGTTTTTATTTCATGAAGTATATTATTGCTTCATTTGAAGACTTTATTTTTTATTCAGTTTAATTTTTTTATTATCTTTTTGAGTAAACATTTATAAAGGAAAAAAAATGCACATATTTAATTCTATCAAAAAAATCCCTTTTTTTATTTTATTAATTTCAAGTCTTTTAGTTTCATGCACTGAAGAAAAAAAAGATGAGCAAACAAGTCAAAAAGCACCGCCTGCACTTGTGAGCACAAAAGAAATTAAAGTTGAAGATTTCCAATTAAAAAATGAATATATGGGAAAAGCCTTGGGCTTTTTATCTGTTGAAGTTAGGGCGCAAGTTTCGGGCATACTATTAAAACAATATTATAAAGAGGGCGACTTTGTTACTAAAGGCCAGCTTTTATTTGAAATTGCTCCAAGCCAAGCACAAGCCGCTTTAAACCAAGCTTCTGCAGCACTTTCACAGGCTGAATCTGCCCTTGCCAATGCCCAAAAAGAATATGACAGAATCCTTCCGCTTTACAGGCAAAATGCTGTTTCACAAAGAGACAGAGATACAGCCGAAACAAACTTTCTTTCTGCAAAAGCTAATGTTGAAGCAGCAAAAGCAGCAAGAAATCAAGCTCAAATCAATCTTGGTTATACAAAAGTAGAAGCCCCTATTTCAGGCTATACAAGCCTTGAAGCCGTGAATGAAGGAAACCTTATAAGCCTTGATTCAGCAGGCTCACTTCTTACTACTATCAATCAAACAGATCCTATGTATATAAACTTTTCTTTCCCCGGATCTGACATGACCCGCTTGGCTCATTTAGCAAATGAAGGAAAAGCTGAATTTCCTCTTCCGGGCTCAAAAGCAAGCATTACAACCATTGACGGGCAAAAATATCCTTATGAAGGCGTGCTGAATTATTATGATACGCAAATAAACCCACTAACAAACTCTATTGAAGCAAGAGCTGAGTTTCCAAACCCCAAAAATGGCTTGATTCCAAATATGTATACAAGCATTACAGTTGAAGGCGGCAAGTTATTAAATGTTATTTTATTACCGCAAAGTGCCATTCTTTACACAGCCCAAGGCCCTATGGCTTATCTTGTCAACAAAGAAAATAAAGTTGAGCTTAAGCCACTTAAACTTGGTTTTGCCTTAGGTGCACTATTTATCATTGAAGATGGCCTAAAAGAGGGTGATATTGTTGTTGTGGAAGGGATTGGCAAAATCTATCCCGGTGCAGAAGTTAAACCCTCCGCACAAGAAAGCCAAGAAAACACACCCCAAGCGTCTGATATGTCTGGCAAAACCGGCAATATAACTTCTGAAGACACAGCTCAAAAATCATAATAGAGGTATATTATGCAAGAAAATAATACTTCTTTAAATATTAAAGACGCGTATAAAGAAAGCTTTTTTATCAAAAGACCGGTTTTATCTACTGTTATATCTATCTTCATAGTATTATTAGGTATTCTTTCTATTCGCACACTCCCTATAGAACAATATCCAAACTTAGTTCCTACTGTAATTTCAGTTCAAGCTCAATACCCCGGAGCAACACCTGAAATTATGTCCGCCACAGTTGCAAGCCCCCTTGAACAACAAATTAATGGTGTTGATGACATGATCTATATGTCAACCACAACTTCAGCCTCCGGCTATATAAATATTAATGTAAGCTTTGAACTTGGCACTGACCCTGACATTGCTACTATTAACGTAAATAACCGTGTGCAAGCTGCATTAACTTCCCTTCCTGAAGAAGTGCGCCGCTATGGTGTAACTGTAACAAAAAGTTCAACTTCCTTTTTGCAATTCATAGCACTTACCTCGCCCGATGATTTATATGACACAACTTTTCTTCACAATTATGCACTTATCAATATTGTGGACAATCTAAAACGCATCAAAGGCGTTGGCGATGCTGAATTATTGGGCGGTGAAGATTATTCAATGCGTATTTGGCTAAAACCCGAACGCATGGAATATTTCAAACTAAGCCCGGCTGAAATTATGCAAGCTGTGCAAGAGCAAAATGCTCAATACGCAGCTGGATCACTTGGTTCAATGCCTGCCCCCGAAAGCTTGCAAATCACGTGGCAGATAAATGCACAAGGCAGGCTTGTTACAGCAGAAGAATTTAAAAATATCATCCTCAGAAGTGATGAAAACGGTGGTGTTCTTAGATTAAGCGATGTTGCAGATGTTGAACTTGGGGCTATCACTTATTCAGTGGAATCTTTTTTAAATAATGAAAAGATGGCTCCTATTGCTATTTCTTTGGCACCGGGGGCAAATGCTCTTGAAACAGCAGAAGCCGTTATGGCTGAGATGGAAAGATTATCTAAATTATTCCCCCACGGAATTTCTTATTCAATTCCTTACGATACCACAATTTTTGTTCGTATATCTATTGAAGAAGTGATAAAAACACTTTTTGAAGCTATTGGGCTTGTGTTTATTGTTGTTTTTCTTTTCTTGCAAAATTGGCGTGCCACGCTTATCCCTTGTATTGCAGTGCCTATTTCTGTTGTAGGAACATTTGCAGGCATGCTTGCCTTTGGTTTTACAATCAATACACTTACGCTTTTTGGCCTTGTGCTTGCTATCGGTATTGTTGTTGATGATGCTATTATTGTTTTAGAAAATGTTGAGCGTATTTTGCAAACAGAAAAAGGAATAAGCGTTAGAAAAGCCACTGCTAAAGCTATGAATGAAGTTACAGGCCCTGTTATTGCCGTTGTGCTTGTTTTATGTTCAGTTTTTATTCCTGTTGCTTTTATTGGCGGGCTTGCGGGTGAAATGTATAAGCAATTTGCTATTACAATTGCTATTTCCGTTACGCTTTCAGGTATTGTTGCCCTCACGCTTACGCCTTCATTATGTGTTATGCTTCTTAAAGAAAAACATTATGAGCCAAAAGGTTTTTTCCACTGGTTTAATACTTTCTTTGATAAAGTTACAAATGGCTTTACTGAGGTTACCAAAAGGCTTATAAAATCAAGTCTTATGACATTAGGCATATTTGCTATTGTTTGCGTTTCAGCTCTTCAGCTTTTCCAAACTGTACCAACTGAACTTGTGCCAAATGAAGATCAAGGCTTTATTCTTGCCATTACACAGCTTCCTGAAGGAACAAGTGTTCTTCAAACCACAGAAGTAGGCAGCAGATTAACCGAACAATTAAAGAAAAATCCTGCTGTTGAGAACGTTGTTAATATTTCAGGCTTTAATATGATGAATAACTCCATGTCTTCAAACATGGGTGCTTTTTTTATTACCTTGAAGGATTGGAGCGAAAGAGAAAAAATGGGCTTCAACCTCAATGAATTTATTGCTTCTGTTTATATGATGGGGCAAGGCGAAAAAAATGCTCTTGTTTTACCTTTTAATCCACCGCCAATCATGGGTATGTCAAACACAGGCGGTTTCACCATGTATCTTCAAAGTCAATCAGGCGACGTTAAAGAACTTTCTGATGTAAGCCGTGATTTTATTGCAAAAGCAAATGCCATGCCTGAATTAAGTGGTGTTTCAACAACTTTCAGTGTTAATTCTCCTCGCCTTTTTGTAGAATTGGATAGGGAAAATGCAAGAGCATTGCAAATCAGCGTTTCAGATGTTTTTAATACACTAGCAGGCACATTAGGAACAGCCTATGTGAATGATTTCAACTATCTTGGAAGAACCTTCAAAGTCATGATGCAGGCAGAACAAGATGCAAGACTATACCCGGAAGATTTAGAAAAACTTTATGTAAGAAATGCTGAAGGCAATATGTTGCCTATCACAACTATTGTTAGAACCAGTATTGAATCAGGGCCACAAGCTATCGAAAGATTTAATGGTTTTACTGCTGCAAGCATCACAGGAAATCCGCAAAGCGGCTATAGCTCCGGACAAGCCTTGCAGGCTATCGAAAAGCTGGCAGAAGAAAGCTTGCCTGAAGGTTATTCAATAGCATGGTCAGGCTCATCTTATCAAGAAATTGAAACAGGAGGAACAGACTTTGCTGTATTTGGACTTGCCATCTTTATGGTGCTTTTAATCCTCGCCGCACAATACGAAAGATGGACCTTGCCTTTGGCTGTTTTAACCGCAATTCCTTTTGCTATTTTTGGTGCTATTACAACAAATTGGCTTTTAGGTTTTTCAAACGGCGTTTACACACAAGTTGCTATTATAACCCTGCTTGGGCTTGCCTCTAAAAATGCAATTTTAATTGTTGAATTTGCTGCAGAAATGTACAGAGATGGCATGCCGCCGGCCGAGGCTGCTGCAAATGCCACCAAATTACGTTTCAGGCCAATTATCATGACTTCTCTTGCATTTATTCTTGGCTGTGTGCCACTTGCTCTTAGTTCAGGTGCAGGTGCTGCTTCTCGTCAAGCCATAGGCGTAACAGTTATAGGCGGTATGCTTGTTGCAACTTTCTTGGCCCCTATTATTGTGCCTTATTTCTTTACAAAAATTATGACATTGTCAGATAAATTTTCAAATAAAAATAAAGGAGATAACATACATGAATAATGTAGTATCCTTGCAACACGTAAATAAAAATAATTTCTTTTTCCCCTTGATGTTTAATGTGCTTATGCTTTTTCTTCTTGCAGGTTGTTCGTTTGCTCCTGAATATGTGCAACCGAAGATGGACCTTCCTGCGAATTGGCATGAAACTGACAAAAATCAAGAAGCTATTGCAAAAAACTGGTGGGAGAAATTTAATGATCCCACACTCAATAAAGTTATAGAAAAAACTTTGCAAAACAACTATGACTTGCTTATTGCAACAGAACAGCTTGCAAAAGCTGAGGCTTATATAGGCGTTACAAGAGCAGATCTTTTTCCAACTATAGGCGCAAATGCAAGTGCCGGGCGCTCAATGTCATCTTCACAGCCCTATCAAGACACTTCACCACTCCTGACCCCAAAAAGAACAAACAGCACTTATATTATGAACTTTCAAGCAGCGTGGGAACTTGATTTTTGGGGTAAATACAGAAATGCCAACAATGCGGCTCGTGAACAAATGTTGATGGCTTCTTATTCAAAAGAAGCGTTAAAACTTATGCTTATTACTGAATCTGCTCGTGCTTATTTCACCTTACTCTCACTTGATGGGCAATTAGCCATATCTCAAAGAACTTTGAAAACTCGTGAAGAATCTTTAAGAATATACACTGCACAATACAACGAAGGACTTATTAATGAGCTGGACTATCTTCGTGCTTCAACAGAAGTAGATACAGTGAAAATGAGCATTGCAGAACTAATCTATCAAGTAGATAATGCAGAAACTGCTTTGCAGGTGCTTATGGGCGAATCACCACGCATTCTTTTTGACGAATCATTCAAACGCGGTTATAGCTTAAATGATTTAAAGCCCTTTATCACACTTCCTGCAGGTATTCCTTCAGATTTACTTACAAGACGCCCTGATATCATGGCTGCAGAAGCAAATTTGAAAGCTGCAAACTTCAATGTTGGCGTTGCAAAAGCAAATTGGTTTCCTTCAATTTCACTTACAGGCTTGCTTGGGCTTGAATCTCTGGAATTAGCAGATCTATTTACAGGACCTGCAAATACATGGACTTATGGCGTAAGCCTAACTACACCGATCTTCCAAGCTGGCAAAATTTCAAGCTCTGTTAAAGTAGCAGAAGCCACGATGCGTGAGGCTGCACTTAATTATCAAAAAGCCGTACAAAGTGCTTTTAAAGACGTTCGTATATCTCTTTCCGTTCAAAAAAGCATAGGCAATGTTGTAATGGCACTGGAAGACATTGTTAATTCTCTTGATAAGGCTGTAAATTTAGCACAAATCAGATACGATAATGGTTATGCTTCTTATCTTGAAGTGCTTGATGCCCAACGCTCGCTTTTTGAAGCAGAAATACAGCTTGAAAATGCCAAAGCATCACAGCTAATAACTATTCTTAATATCTATCAAGCGCTTGGTGGCGGTTGGCAAGATATAGCTCAATAAAAAACTTAGACACAAAAAAAATACAAACCTTTTTCTTAAACATAAAAACCCCTTTCTAAAATTAGAAAGGGGTTTGTTATTTTATTGAAGCACTAAAGCCCGTCTATTTACACTTCATTTTGTTGCAATTTTTCAAGTAATTGTTGCAATTCTAAAGCCATTTCAGATAATTCATTTACAGCTTGAGAAGCTTGTTCCATACCTGTTGCAGTTGATGTTGCGATGTGGTTAATTTCATCAATTGAAGAATTGATTTCACCAGAACTTGCAGATTGTTCTTCAGCTGCAGTAGCAATACCTGAAATAAGCGCTGTATTAACATTTACTAATGAAACAATTTCTGACAATGAGTTACCTGAATTACTTGCTAACTCAGTGGCTGTTGCTGCTGAGCGTGCACTTTCTGCAACACGATTGATATTCATTGTTGTTGTTTCTTGAATTTCTCTGATATTATTGCCAACTTCAGTTGTTGCTGACATTGTTTTTTCAGCCAATTTACGAACTTCGTCTGCCACAACAGCAAAGCCTCTTCCTGCTTCACCCGCACGTGCTGCTTCAATAGCTGCGTTTAGTGCAAGGAGGTTTGTTTGATCGGCAATATCTGTAATAACATCCATAACGCTGCCAATGTTTTCAGCTTGATTTCCAAGTTGTTCCATATTTCTTTCAAGTTCAGAAGATACATTGTTAACACTTTGAATTGCACCAACAACTTGATTTACTAATTGTGCACCTTCTGTGGCTTTATTATGAACATTATTTGATTGTGTATTTGCTTCACTTGCGTTTTGGGCAACTTCTAAAACAGCTTTGTTCATTTCTTCCATAGCTGTTGCTGTGGCAGTTACACGTTCACGTTGGATTTGAGCACCATTTGATACTTCTTCTGCCTGGGCTGACAATTCTCTTGAAGCTGTTGCCATACGCTCAGAAATATTTTGAGCTTGATTAGCCACTTCAATAATTGTTCTTTGTGTATTTTTAATTTCAGTTAAATCTGTAACAAGCTGTAGCACACATGCAAGTTTGCCATTTTCATCTTTGAAAGGAATAGCTGTGTATGAAATATCAAGTACTTGCCCATTTGGTCTTGCCACAGTTTGCCCTGTTGCAGGACGAAGAGTTGCAGAAGCAATGTTTAATGCATCAGCAGGAGTATCAGAGTCATCCCTATTCATAACTTCTTTACAGGTTCTGCTTAAGTAGTTACTGCCAACAACGCTTTTTGCTATATCATTTATGTAGCTGATACGTAAATTTTTATCTAAAACTATCACAGGTGCTGTCAATACATTAAGTATATTTTGATATTGTGCTAAGGTTGTGTTTGTGCCCTCAACAAGTTCTGCAAACGCACCTTGGAATTCTTTACTATCACCTTTTATTTCTATATGCCCATCACGAAGACTATTTTTAATTCGGGCATATTCAGCTATAATTTTATTAAGTGAATTTGGAATAGAGCGTAAAGCATTTGCAAGAGCGCCGATTTCATCAGTTCTATTCACCTCTAATTCTTGGCTTAGATTACCTTGTGCAATAGCACTAGCAAATGAAGCTCCTTTTGCTATTGCGCCAACAACAGGGCGAATAATCATGTATATAATAAAAGCACTTATTATAACAGTTATCAAAGTAGCAATAATTGATAATCTGCTTAAATTTCCTAATTCAGAAAAGATATCACGTTCCTCTGCTCTTGCAACAATTGTAATTCCACTGCCTTCAACTTGAGTGTAGTAACCAATAACAGGGAAACCTGCTACGTTTGTATAAGTAAGAACACCTTCTGAAGTTGAAGAATTTGCAATTTCTTTCATTTGTGATGTGATACTTAAATTATCTTTATATAAATTTACTGAATTCTTTTTATCAAGGATAACACGGCCTTGTTTGTCAACAGCAAAAACATAACCTTCACTGCCAACTACAACCTCATCAAAAACAGCTTCATATAGTTGTGAAAAAGAAATATCGCCGGTTAAAACTGCTATAACTTGCCCGCTTAGGTTTTTAACCGGATAAACTACAGCCATCAATATTTCATTTGTGATTGTTGACATACGAGGTTCAGGTGTTGGAACTGTGCCTGTTTTTGCAATTTGGAAATATTCTCTGAAATTAAGGTCTGTTCCTACTGCTGATGGATTTGATGAAGCAATAACAAAACCATCCATACTAATCAAGTTAAATCCATTCATTAACGGAACTTGCTCTGTACGAGATTTCAATAATGAATTAATTCTATTAACTTCACTGTCGGGGTAAAAACCTGAACTTACAAAGTCAATAATATTTGAACTTTCTGAGGTTATTTTGATTAAAATATTTGTTGACATCAATACATAATCAAGCATATTCTCCAAAGTTGCTGTAGTGGCTTCCATTGTATTAATAGAAGACTCGGTTAAAGAAGTGGAAGACTCACGATAAGTCAACAAACTTAGCATACTCATTGCAAGAATAAGAATTAGCATAATCGGTAATAAAATTCTTTGTAATAGTTTCATAAAAGACTCCTGTATTATAAATAATTAAATACGTATATTTTTTGACAGTAAAAACATCTTCGGCAAATCTATAAATTACTTTATGGATTTAATTATATTTATCCGTTTTTATTTAAATATTTTTTTTAAAACAATTCCCTAAATTAGCTTTTCTTTTCTTAATGCAAGAAGATTTTCAAGCAAAATCCCTTCTCTTGGAATAGTCTGCTCATAGTAGGTGGCTTTAATTGCCTCAGTAACAAAATGCACCGAATTTTCCAGAGCTTTCTCAAGTGGAAGTTTATTCATTAAGTTTCCTGTTAAAGCTGAAGCAAAAGTATCACCTGTGCCGGGATAAAAAGCGGGGATATAGGGGCGCGAAAGAAGATGGAATTTATCTTTTGATTTTTCATAAGCCAAAACATAAACTTGTGATTTATCATCTGTAGGAATTGAAGTGATAACCACAATTTTAGGTCCTCTTGAAGTCTTTTTAGTCTGAGCTAATCTTTTAGCAAAAATTTTTACCTCTTCCAAAGAACGGTGCTTTGGCTCTTCATCAAGCAAGAAGCAGCTTTCTGAATAATTTGGTGTAATAATATCTGCTTGTGTGATTAAATGACGCATAGCTTCAACAATATCTTGAGTAATAGTGGGATCTAAGATTCCATTATCTCCCATAACAGGGTCAACCACAGCTATTCCATCATCTTTTAAAAATTCATGTATAGCTCTTTCAACAATTTCAACTTGTGTATGCGTTGCCAAAAATCCTGAATAAACACCTTCAAATTTTAATTTAAGCTTTTGCCAATGATCTAAGATTTTAGGCAATTCCAAGGTCAAATCACAAAAACTAAAGTCTGTAAATTCAGTAGTGTGCGTTGACAAAAGGGCTGTAGGCAAAGGGCACACTTGAATTCCCATTGCTGAAATAAGAGGCATAACAACAGTCAGTGAAGTTCTTCCAAAACCTGAAATATCATGTATTGCAATTAAACGAGGTGGAATATTTTGTTTCATCATCTAAATAATTCCCTTAATTAAATGAAAAAATTGAAGCTAGTAAAGGCTTTGTCCAAATAAGTGCTGTGAGCAATAAAACGCTGACAATAATAATTGTAATTTGTCTTGCCGGAAGGAATTTTTGTGCTCTTGCCCCAAGGCTCATTCCTATAAGCCCGCCACAGCCGAACAAAACACCAAGCATTATGTCAGGAGTGAGGGCTTTTTCAGGAAAAATAAAGCCAAGAATATAGAAAACAGCCACTCCAAAGCAAGAAGAAATAAAAGTGCAAAACAAGGTTGCCCCTGAAGTTACATATACTGGAAGCCTATAGTAAGAAAATAAAAAAGGTGCTATGATTGCCCCGCCACCAATGCCGTAAATTCCGCCTATAAAGGCAATCACAAAGGAAAGCCAAAACAAAGGTGTTTTTGAAAAAACATATTCCTTGCCATCAAAATAAAAAGTGCACTTTTCTTTCGTGTCTTCAAGAACTTTCAATGATAAAGGATCGTTCGGTGCTTTTCGTGCTACATCTTTTCTAAATAAATCTTTGCCCATGCGATACGCTAGATACAAAAGCACGCAAGCAGCATATTGTTTAAACAAAGTTGGATTTGTGAAGAAAAAAGAGCGTGTGATAACACCAAGCACAACTCCCGGAATTGAACCGTATATCAAAACCATTGTTAAGGGCTTTAGAAATCTTTTTTCTTTATAATACCTGTAAACCCCTGAGGGAATAGCAATTAAATTATAGAATTGATTTGTTGCACTTACTGAAGGTGCAGTATAATTTAAGAATTCTACCTGAAAAGGCAGAAGCAAAAAAGCTCCTGACAGCCCACTCATACTGGTGAAAAAAGAAAGCACAATCCCCGCTAATGGAGGAATATACCATGCAACTTCTATGCCAGCTATTGGAAAATACATAACTCTGTCCTTTGTATGTAATTTCTATAACATAAATGATTTTGATTGACAAATAATAGTTTAATTTTTCTAAAGTAAAATTTAATTATATATTATTTACACTTGCCTTCCCAAACATTAAATCCAAGATTATGTAAATTTGCAAATATTTGAGCACTTGCTTTGGCATCAGAAAGGGCTTCGTGATGTTCAAGGCTAATATCAAAATATTCCGCAACCTTGTTGAGCTTATGTGAAGGAAGCTTTAGAAATTTTCTGCTGTTTTTTAAGGTGCAAAAAAAAGGCTGTGGTGGAATTATAACTCTTTGTTCAATGCAGCAAGTATGCAAAACCTTTCTGTCAAAAGGCGCATTATGTGCAATAAAACCTTCAGCTCCTTCCAAAAAAGAAGAAGCTTTCTGCCAAACAGCACAAAAATCCTCTTTAAATTCCACATCTTCCCATGCTATGCCATGTATATAAGTAAAAATAAATTCTTTTCTTGGCGGGCGAATAAGTGATGAAAAAGTATCAATTATTTCAAAAAAACCCTTATTATTTTCAAGGCGAACCATGCCTACAGCACAAGCAGAATCTGCTTTATAGTCAGCTGTTTCAAAATCAATTGCTATCAATGTTTTGGGTAGAATCAAAGTATATTTCCTATTTACTTGCTAAATTAAGTCTTTAGCATATATGACCATAATTGAATAGATTTTGGTTTCGCCTTCCTCTACGCAAAATCCTCACTCACAATTTAGGTTCAAATTGTTCGTTCGCTAAAGACTTTATACTTATAGTCTAAAGCTATCCTTTCTATTTACTAGCTAAATTAAGGTCTTTAGCATATAAGTCAATGCCCTTTGCTACGCCTTTTAATAAGGTGGAAACAAATTTTTTATTTCTCAAATTTTTTGCATCAAGGCTATTGCTTATATAACCAACTTCAAGCATTATACCCGGCATTGTTGCACTTTGTAAAACAGTAAACAAAGAACCTTTTGTGCCACCATTAGTTGCATTATAGCCCGTGCGGCTTACTAAACCATACATATTTGTGTGAACTTGTGTGGCAAGCCTTTGTGATTCATGCATTAAAGCACTATGCACCAAGTCATCAACAAGATTGCTCATATCTCCAAGATAAGTCTCACCACCGTTTTCTCTGTCTACTATATGCTGAGTTTCAGGAGAGCGAGTGTAATCGAGGTAATAGGTTTCAAGACCGGCTAATTTTGAACTTTCCGCTGCATTTGCATGAACCGATATAAAAAGATCGCCTTTTTTCTCTTCAGCTATTTGCGTGCGTGTTTTAAGCTTTAAAAACTTATCAGTTGTACGAGTATATTCAACTTTATAACCTAGTTTCTTTAATTCATTGCCTAATTGCTTTGACATTGACAAAACCAAATCTTTTTCAACTATACCATTATGGATAGCACCCGGATCTTTACCGCCATGCCCAGGATCAATAATAATTGTTTTAACCTTTAAACCCATTTTTAATGCAAAATCTCTTGGCAATAAATCAGAAGGAATTTTTTCTGCTTTTGTGGCATTTTTAGTGCTTACGCCTTTAGCCAATGTGTTTTTCTTATCACTTACTTGAATGATAATTGAAGAATTTTCTTTATCATAATACGCATAATAAGCTGACAGTTCTTTGAAATCCATCATGATAACCGTGGAATTTCTTTTAGAATAGTCTATCACAAAGCGTGAGAAAATTCCCATTGAATTAAACTTATAACCGGGCCTTACATCTTTTTCGGTTCTTGTTTGGTTTAAGGTTAAGATAAGTCTTGCAGGTGAATTTGTTTTCTTTTGCGGCGGAACATAGTCAATAGCCCATGTAACTATATTATGTTTTCTTTTTGAAGCATCTACTTCTACTTTGATTTGAATATAATCTTTTTTATGCGAAGCAAATAATCCTTTATACAAAACATTTGCGTCAAGATCTTTTGCATTTACTTTAAGTGTATCATGATTCAAATCAAGTGAAGCTGTAAGTGTACCATTTAATTGAGCTAAATATTCTTTGGCTTTAGGTGCATAATCACCTTTTTTATAGTTTTTTTGAATTTTATCTAAACGTTTTTCAGCTTCTTGAGTGTTTTGCATGCGTTCATGGTGCATACGAGCACTATAGTAGAGGGAATCATCAGCTAAAACTGAGTGCGGAAACTCATTTATTACTTTATCATAATATTTTAATGCTTCTTTTTTATCTTTTAAAGCATAAGAACGCTTGGAAAGTTCGTCATAAACTTCTGCAACACGAAACAAGGCTGCCGGCCTATTATTCCATTTAGGGTTATCCTTGTAAAGATCATAAAACTTATCTGCCAAATCAAGCCAGTAATGACGATATTGAGATTTTTTTGCATTTTCTTGCAAACGCATAAGCTCAACTTTATAAGAGTCATATTCGCTTTGCGGGCTTGCAAAAGCAGAAACAGTCAATACACTTGATAAAGATAGTGCAAGCAAGCAAAAAATTACAAAAAGAATATAAATGCTTTTTCTTAAAATAGTAGATAGTATTTTTGAGTGTTCCATATCTTACTCTCATTTTTAAAGGAAAAAATTACCCTTAATAAAATTTAATACATAAGGTAAATTTTATTATGCAAGATATGTTCCAATAAAAAAATTGACACGATACAAGTTACTACAATTACAGGCATTATTTGAAAAAGTCTAGAAAAATTCAAGAACGCAACTCTCTTAGAAACAGAATTTCAAAAAACTCAAATAACTCATGCAAGCTATTAATTTTGTTATTTTTTCTCTTTCTTTTTATGAGATGAGCGAAAATTCATTCTCATAGGTGCATGCTGAATTTTGAAGAGTCTTCTTAGAGCTTTTTCTAAATATCTTCTGTATGGTGTGGTGATTCTGTCTGCATCATTCACAAAGAAAACAAAAGTTGGGGGTGAACTTTCCGCTTGCGTCATATAGAAGAATTTACCCCTCACACGCTTCACAACCGGTGGCTGATGTTTTGTAAGAACTTCTTCTAATGATCTATTAAGAATACCTGTGCCTACACGCACATGACACTCTTCAAAAATTTGATGTGCTGTTGGCAAAATTTGCCTCAAGCCCTCTCTTTTCAAAGCAGAAGTAAATATCACAGGAATATGAGAACACATTTTCAAAGCTTCTGTAAAATCTTGTTTTAATGCTTTTTTTGCTTGCTGTGGCACAAGATCAAATTTATTTACAATCACCATAAAAGGAGTTTTCCTTTCATCAAGCAAGTCAATAAGCCTTTTATCTTGCTGTGTAAGCCCTTCTGTTGCATCGATAACCATAAGGCTAACATCAGCTTTTGTTGTGCTTTTGATAGCTGAATTAACACTATATTTTTCTAATGAATCCACAATTTTAGCAGGTTTTCTTATACCTGCTGTATCCACAAAAATATATTTTTTGCCTTGGTGTTCAAAGTAAATATCAACACTATCTCTTGTTGTGCCGGCCATATCAGAAACAATCATACGTTCAGAACGAAGCATTGCATTAACTAATGATGATTTGCCTGCATTTGGTTTGCCGACAAAGCAAATTTTCAAATCTCTATCAAGTGGATCTTCTTGATCATTTTCATCAAATTCTTCTTTTATATCAGCACGATAACTTTCAAGCATTATTTGTATATCATCTTCCAGCACGCGGATATTATGCCCATGCTCTGCAGAAACTGCAATAATTGGAAAACCTAAGATATGAAAATCAGCTATTAAAATATCTTCTTTTTCAATCCCGTCCACTTTATTTACAGCCAAGATACACATCTTATCCTGTTTTCGTATCCAAGAAGCCAAATGTTCATCAAAAGGGGTAAGGCCTTCTTTTGCATCAACAACAAAAACAAGCACTTGTGATTCTTTTACTGAAAGTTCTGCTTGTTCAAGGATTGCCTTTTCAAAGCCACGAAGCTGTTTTGGGCCGTCTGCCACTTGGGCGTTTTCTGTAAGTGTAACGCCACCTGTATCAACAAGAGTAAAGGAGGGGCCGTTTTTCTTTTTGACAATGCCTTCCATTCTATCGCGAGTTACGCCGGGCATATCGTGTGTTATGGCTCTGTTAGAGCGGATAAGCCTATTGAATAAAGTAGACTTACCTACATTTGGACGGCCTATAAGCGAAACTTTTAGCTGTGTGTTTGGTGATGACATAATTATTTTCTCTAAAAAGTATAAGGGAGAAAGCAAAAACTCCCCCCCTCTGTTACGATTATTACAAATCTTTTAATATAGTTAGTCAATAAAGATCGTCTGATCTCTTTCAGGACCAACTGAAACAATAGAAACCTTTGCACTTGTGATTTCTTCAATTTTCTTGATATAATTCTTCACATTTTCTGGTAATTCATCAAAGGTTTTGCATTGGGTAATATCTTCATTCCAACCGGGGAAGGTTTCGTATTGAGGAATTGCACGCGCCAAAGCATTGGGGGTTTGCGGTGGATATGTCCAATTCTTTCCTTGATAGCTGTATGAAGTGCACACTTTAATTTCTTCAAGCCCTGTCAAAACATCAAGCTTAGTTAAAGCAATATCAGTAGGGTTGCAAAGCCTTGCGCTTTCACGCAAAGTTACGGCATCAAGCCAACCACAACGACGTGTGCGCCCTGTGGTTGCACCAACTTCATTGCCAACTTTTTGCAAATGAATTCCCATCGGGCCGTCAAGCTCAGTTGGGAATGGCCCTGAACCTACACGTGTAGAATAAGCTTTTACAACAGCCAATTTTTTTTCTATAAGAGAATTTGGAATTCCTGTGCCTACAGCCGCATTATCTGAAATAGTGTTTGAAGAAGTTACGTAAGGATATGTGCCATGATCAATATCAAGCATAACGCCTTGAGCACCTTCAAACAAAACTGATTTTCCGCTGTCAATAGCATCACGCAAAACACTGACCGTATCATCAAGATATGGTAAAATATTAGGCACTAACTTTGACAAAGCAGCAAAAACTTCATCTGCTTCAAGTGGTTTGATATCGTATAAGGCTTGGAAAAGTGCATTTTTTTCACGCAAGGCATTTTCAATTTTTCTTAAAACCATATTCATTTCAAGCAAATCGCCGGCTCTAATACCAACCCTTGCTTTTTTATCTTCATAACAAGGGCCAATGCCTTTGCCTGTTGTGCCAATTTTATTTTCGGCTGACATGCCTTCGCGTGCAATATCAAGCAATTTATGGTATTCCATGATAAGATGTGTGCCATGTGAAATACGAATTCTTTCAGGGCCTGCATCAATACCGCGTTTGGTTAAAGTGTTAACCTCATGCAAGAAAACTTCAGGGTCAAGCACAACGCCATTGCCTATCACACATTTGGTATCTGGATGAAGAATACCGGAAGGTATTGCGTGAAGCACATGCTTTTCATCGCCAACAATCACAGTATGCCCTGCATTATTTCCGCCTTGATAGCGAACAACATAATCTAATTGAGAAGAAAGAAGATCAACAATTTTGCCTTTTCCTTCATCACCCCATTGAGCACCAAATAAAGTATAGTTTGCCATTTACTTAACTCCAAATTCATACTTAGTTTTGCACATAAAATGCTTTATTTTTCAAAAATACATTACACAATACACTTTCTTTGCAAAGACGTCAATAAAATAAAAAACCATGATAATATATTGAAATTACTTACTATACGATTTTTCACATTGATTTTATTTAAAAATAAAATAATATTATGAAATTAAAATCCTTCTTCTTTTGTCCAAGTAAGGATTTGTGTATCTAATAAACCCTCGGCTGTTTTGTCATCCACATGATATATTTTCTTATAAAAATCCGTGGCAAATTCATGGAAAACAATATCTTTAAATTTTTCAGGATAAATGGCTTTTGCCATTATCAAAAGCTCTAAGGGATATTCCAAGCGCGGAGCACAGTTCATGGGTGTCCAAGGAAGTGCATAAGCTTTTTTATCTTTGACTGCTCGCACATTATTCAATAAAGAATAATAAGGTGCGGTATAGAGTTCTTTTGAAGGATGATAGCCATTCATAGTAGGCAACAATATGATATCGGGGTCAAAAGCATAAATTTGTTCGGCATTAACAGGAACATTTGTGCCTTTGCCTTTATAGGCATTTTTTGCATTCACAACTTGTTCAATCATAAAAGATTGTGGAGTGTTCACTCCATGCACATTTCCTGCACCGCCTTCTTCACGCACAACAGGATTAAGCCCCAAATAAAGCACAGTTTTCTTATCCTCTCTTGGAATGTCAGCAACTCTTTCACGTATCATATTTTCAATTCCGCTCACATAATCCATAAGCATTGAAGCTTCTTGAACTTCTTCTTCACCAAAAACAGAGGCAATCACCCTTGCTTCTTCCTTCATACTTGAAAGATTATATTCTTCATCAAATTGCGGAGTGTGTAAAACCACAAGTGGCAAGCCTAAAGCTTCGATTTGATTGATTGAACGCGTTGCAGCTTCTATATTGTCAGCCCTAACTGTGCAATCGCCCATACGCATAATCACAACATCAGGGTTTTGTGCAGCAAGAGCTTCATAATTTATTACATTTCCTTGAGGGGAGTTTACGCAAGTTAAGTCATTCAGGTGCGGATAAAGATAATACATGGTGTTCAAACCCTTTAGCGTATAATCTTCACCGTCAACAGTAGGAAAAGTATAACTATAATCCCTTTTCATGCTCCAAGAGCCGATAACTTTCACTTTATCTATTTCACCTATATGTGTGAGGATATTTTCAACAAAGCCATCGTCTAAGGTGGCAATTTTTTCAATTTTATCGGGAATAGTTATTGTTTTTCCACGCATATCCACAATCTCTCTTGCAAAAGCAAAAGAAGGAATTTGAAATACAGCAATAAAAACAAAAATTTTCAATAAATTATTCAATCTGCACCTCTTGATAATATTATATATAACTTTCTAAATCACACTGATAACAGAAACAATGATAGGGTCTCTTCTTAAAACTTCTTTGAAAAACCCTCTTAAAGCTATGCGAATTTTTTCTTCTAATTTGCTTTCATTATAATTTTTAGTGCTTTCAAGCACATCAAGCACCAAGCATTTTGAATCTTCAAGAATATGGTCATAACGCTGTTCAAACACAAAGCCACGAGAGAAAATTTCAGGGCCGTGCAAAACCTCGCCCGTGTCTTCGCTCATAACCAAAACAACCACCACCATGCCTTCGCCACCAAGAATTTTTCTTTCTTTTAAAATAAGCCTGCCGACATCACCAACACCTTTCCCATCAACCAACACAGATTCAGCCAAAAGCTTCGCTTCAAGCCTGTGCCCTTCTTCAAATAAGGTAAGTGGATGCCCATCTTCCAAAAGCACAATATTTTCTTGCAACACACCTGTTTCTTTTGCTAATTCAGCATGTTGCACCAAGTGCCTATATTCGCCATGCACAGGAATAAAATATTCAGGCTTTAATGTTTCCAAAAGTGCCTTCAATTCGCCCTTATAAGCGTGCCCAGTTGCATGAACACAATATTCGCCATTTGTATACACTTTTGCACCAAGCTTATAAATTTGATTGATAAGCCTTGCAACTGCTTTTGCATTTCCTGGAATAACTCGTGAGGACATAACAACACAATCATTCTCTTGCAATGAAATTTGCTTGTGATAACCATTTGCAATGCGTGTGAGAGCTGAAAGAGGTTCGCCTTGAGAACCTGTTGCAATAATAACTGTTCTTCTTGGATCTAAGTTTGGAAGCATTTCATAGTCATGATAAATTTTTTCAGGCAATTCCAAAAGACCAAGTTGACAAGCTTTTTCAATATTAGTATTCAAGCTTCTGCCACTTATCACAACAGATTTATCAAAAAGTTTTGCCATTTCAAAAACTGTGCGTATTCTATCAATATTACTTGAAAAAAGGCTAACAACAATTCGGCCCTCAACTTTTTCAAATAATTTATAAAAACCATCACGCACTTCGCGTTCAGGCCTTGAATAACCTTCACTTTCGATATTTGTAGAATCGGAAAGTAATAGCTTTAAATTATTATCTGCAAACTTTGCAAGCTCTGAAAAGCTCACATATTCACCTATTGATTGTGAATCAAGCTTAAAATCACCTGTGTGAAAAATTTTACCTATAGGGGACTCTACTCCAAGTGCATAAGACTGCGGAATAGAATGGCAAATAGGAAAAAATGTAATTGATAAATCGCCAATATTTCTTTTTTCATAAGGCAACACAGGGTGAAGCTCAACCCTATCGATAAGCTCTCTTTCCGTAAGTTTATGCTCAACTAAAGCCAAAGCAAAAGGAGAGCCATAAATCTTCAAGCCCTTAAAATGCGGCACAAGCCAAGGCAAAGCACCTATATGATCTTCATGTCCATGTGTAATAACAACGGCAAGCAAATCATCTTTTCTTTCTAAGATTGAGTCAAATCTCGGGATAACAACGTCAATGCCAAGATGAAAATCATCGGGGAACATCAGCCCGCAATCAAACATCACACAACCGTCATTGCTTTCCCATAATTGACAATTCAAACCAATTTCACCCAGCCCCCCTAAGGGAGTTATGGTTAAATATTTTTCCATATAAAATTCCTAGTAATTTACAAACATTCAATCAAATCAATAAATAACCTTTTCTTTATAGATATATTCAAAAACAATTTTTCTTTCTATATCTGTAAAAAGATTATATTCACTTTCAGTCAATTCATGCTTATAGGTTAAAATATGAAGAGCGAATGAAGGAAAATCTTTTCTATAGGGTGGATGCATATAGATCTTTTCATACTTTTCAAACCCAAGCTTTTCATAAAAATTCCACCTTTTAAGGGTTTTTTCATCTATAATTTCTTCAATTTCAAGCAAAAGGATTTTTTGAGCACTTAAGGCAAAATCTTCTAAAATTTTTGTGCCCAAGCCCTTTCCTCTGTTCTTAGAATCTATCGCAAAATATTCAATAAAAATAAAATTCTCTAAATTCCAATAAAACATGATTGCTTGAACTTTTTCATTTTCGATATATGCCATACAATGAAATTTTTCATTTTGCATAGCACGAATATGCTCTTCATAAGACCTTTGTTCACTCAAAGGAAAAGCCTCAAGAAACAAAGCCCACGCATCATCAAAAAAAGGGCTTGTAGTCCCTTTTATTCTTGCTAATTCTAACATTTGCAACCCTTTGCTTAGGTTAAATATAACTTGGGTTGACTATTGCCGCACCATCAGCAAAGATAAGTTTTAAATATTGTAAAGTAGTGGGGTCAACAGGCAATACAGGAAATTCCAACTTGCATTGATTGTTTGTGCATCGAACCTTCACAGGATTAATAGGTGCCACCACCGGAATTTGCGAAAAACATTCGGGGCATTCATAGGTGAGGATTATATCCATGCTTGAAGGGGCAACCGGCTCTAAAATCTTTCTTTTCATACTTTTTTCTTATAAATTAATGACTGTGTCATTTTTAAACAGTTTACTAAAGAAAAATTACCTTTTTAAAGTTAAACTATTTTTTTGTAAGCTCTAATAACTCTGCTATTGCATCAGTAGCTTTTTGAGTAAACTCTTCCGGTGATAATTTTTCTTTTACTTCCCTTGAAATAAGCAGTTTTGGCAGATTTGCAAGTTCTTTTTTCGGGCTAACACCATATTCTTCCGGAAAATCATTTTGAAGATACATATCTTGAAAGCCTGAAAATTTTAATGCATGAGCAGTTGAATCAAGAATAGCAAATTCATCTTCTTCTATCATGTTTAATTCTTTGGCTTTTAATAAACCGGCTAGGCTTTCACCGCCTTGAGTGCACACAATATGCCCTGCTCTATTTGCCAAAAGCATGCAATCCATAATGTTTTGTTCACTCACTTGTACAACATTGAAGGCATTTTCACCTGCTATTGCACGATATTTTTCTGCCAAAAACTTCACGCGTGGGAAGGATACAGGATTTCCGATCATAGCGGCTTGAGCAACACTTGGCTTCACTTCCACTGCCTTAAAAGGCTTTGAAGTGTCTTGATAATATTGATAAACAGGGTCTGCATGGTGAGATTGAACACCAAACAGCCTTGGCAGTTTTTCTATAATTTTAAGCTCATACATTTTCAAAAAGCCGGACATAACTGCTGTTATATTACCCGCATTTCCGATTGGCACAAAAACGCATTTCTTGCTTAAATCCCAATTATACCATTGAGCTATCTCATAAGCATAAGATTCTTGCCCTAAAATACGCCAAGCATTTTTAGAATTGAGCAAAGCCACCCTATAGTTTTCTGCAAGGTTTTCAACAACTTTCATGCAATCATCAAAAACACCCGGCACCTCTAAAACCTTTGCCCCGCTTCCAAGTGGTTGAGCTAACTGTTGCGGAGTAACCTTGCCGTGCGGCAAAAGCACAACAGTGCGTATAGGTTCACCCACATAAGAACCATAGAGAGCGGCTGCAGCAGAAGTATCACCTGTTGAAGCACAAATAGTAAGCACTTCTTTCCAATTATGCTTTCTTACAAGAGATTTCAGATAAGAATATGCCCCTGCCATGCCCCTGTCTTTGAATGAAGCAGAAGGATTTTGCCCATCATTTTTTATGGCAAAATTCACATTTAGTTCCTTGCAAACATGGCTTGCTGCCTCAACTATAGGAGTGTGCCCTTCACCAAGATACACAATATCTTCTTCTTCCAAAACAGGCGCCATCAATTCATAAAATCTGAAAATCCCTCTATAGGCTTTTATGTTAGAAAGCCTGCGTTCATCAAATATTTTACGCCATTCAGCACCACTTTTCTCTTTAAGCTTATCAAAGTTCATGTTTTCAAGTAAAAACACAGAATTGCACTTAGGGCAAGTATATAAAAGCTCATCTATGGAAAAGTAAGAATCACAGCCTAGGCAATGGTATTGCATATCTGCTCTATAGTTTGAAAATGGCATTGTATATATATCCTTATTTTAATCTTTCGGTCTGTTATCAATAACTCTTAATGCTTTACCTGCCTTATTTATAAAGATTTTGGCCTTTGGCACAAAATCCTCACAGCGTGAAAAGCGTGGTTTTCACTTGTTCGCTAAAGACTTGTTCGCTATCGCTCCTGCTTGAAAAGCCTAGTCTTTCGGTCTGTTATCAATAACTCTTAATGCTTTACCTGCCTTATTTATAAAGATTTTGGCCTTTGGCACAAAATCCTCACAGCGTGAAAAGCGTGGTTTTCACTTGTTCGCTAAAGACTTGTTCGCTATCGCTCCTGCTTGAAAAGCCTAGTCTTTCGGTCTGTTATCAATAACTCTTAATGCTTTACCCTCAGAGCGTTTGATTGAACGTGGATCAACAAGGCGAACCTTAGCGCTTACACCAAGGAATTCTTTAATAGATTTTTGAATACTGCTTTCAATTTTTTGAAGTTTACGCACTTCATCTGAGAAGTTAGCTTCATCAATTTCCACTTGAACTTCAATATTATCTAGAGAACCTTCACGTGAAACAATAATTTGATAATGCGCGCTTGTACCTTCTGCTTCCATAAGAATTTGTTCGATATGCTGTGGATAGACGTTCACACCGCGGATAATAAGCATATCATCACTTCTGCCTTGTAAACGCTTGATTCTATTAAAAGTACGGCTACAAGAGCAAGGCGTGTCATCAATAGTAGTGAGGTCATGTGTGCGGTAACGTATAAGAGGAATACCTTCTTTTGTGAGAGTGGTAATTACTAATTCACCTTGCTCACCATGTGGCACAACTTCGCCGCTTACAGGATTTATAGTTTCAACATAGAAGTGATCTTCCATAACGTGCATACCATTTTGCTCATTATGACATTCCATAGAAACGCCCGGGCCCATTATTTCAGATAAGCCATAAATATCCATGGCTTTAATACCAAGTTTTTGTTCCATATCTCTTCGCATAGCTTCAGTCCATGGCTCAGCACCAAAAATACCGACTTTAAGTTTAAAATCATCTTTTGTAAGGCCGGCATCATTAATAGCTTCATAGAGATATTGCCCATATGAAGGTGTGCAACAAATTGCTGTTGCACCAAAGTCTTTTAGAATTTGAACTTGACGTTTTGTTGCACCGCCTGACATAGGAATAATAGTTGCTCCTAGGCGTTCACAGCCGTTGTGCAAACCCAAACCACCGGTAAATAAGCCATAACCAAAGGCATTGTGCAGTGAATCATCTTGGTTAACACCGGCCATAGCTAAACAACGTGCAACCATATCAGCCCAATTTGATAAATCTCTCTTAGTATAGCCAACAACTGTAGCTTTACCTGTTGTTCCTGATGAAGCGTGCAAGCGCACAATGTGTTCACGCGGCACAGCAAACATTCCAAAAGGATAATTATTTCTTAAATCTTGCTTTTCAGTAAATGGAAGAAGTTTTATATCACTTAGCTTTTTAATATGCTCCGGCCTTACGCCTGCTTCATCTAATTTTTTACGATAAAAAGGCACATTTGCATATACGCGTGAAACTAAAGATTGTAAACGTCTAAGCTGTAAAGCTTCTAGCTCTTCCCTTGGAAGGGTTTCTAAATCAGGTTGGAACATCATAATTTTAACTCCATTCTCTTTTTACAAATTTAAGAAAATAAATTTTTACTCTATTTGAATAAAAAGTCAAGTTATGAAATTTTCACAGATTAATATTTTTTTTAAATTATTCTTTATAATGTTAAAAATAATTATATAAATTACAAATTTAGCAAAATTTCTTTTCTAGACATTTTATAAGACAAAGAATTTATTGATTTTAATTTTTTAAACCATGCTATTTTCTAATAATTGCGATTATTACTTATTCTTGCTTGACATTTGCCACATTGCGATATAAAGTGCCTTTATATTTCTTACTAAAGATTTAAGGAGAATCTATTATGACTAAAGCTGAATTAATTGAAGCAATTCAAAAAAAAGCAGAACTTCCAAGTAAAGCAAAAACTGAAGAAGTTTTAAATGCAACAATCGAAGCTATCACATCATGCCTTGCAAAGGGTGATTCAATCACTTTAACAGGTTTTGGTAGCTTTAAAGTTTCTCAACGTGCTGCTCGCAAAGGTTGCAACCCACGCACTAAAGAAGCTATCCAAATCCCTGCAACTAAAGTTGTTAAATTTACACCAGGAAAAGCATTAAAAGAAACTGTTAAATAGATTTTAATAATTTATTATAAAAAAAAGAGAGCATAAAGCTCTCTTTTTTTTTATATATAGAATAAAAACTTACAATTATTCTTTTGTAAAAACTAAAACTATATAGCTTCAATAAGACAAAGTGTATCTGCGTTAATGCACATATATTCACCTAAAAGCTTTTCTGAGTTGTGCGGCAATGCTTCAAAAAGCGTGCTTTTTTTGTATAACTTCTTGATTGAATTTAATTCTGGGCTGCAATCAAACAAGATTATTTCATCTTCAACTACTTCCCAAGGAGTTGTCCAATGCGCAAAAATTGGCTCTTTTAAAGTTGTTATTCTTTTTTCAAACTGAAATACAGCTGTTTTCTTATTATCGGGATTAATATTTTCAGATAAAACATCCCAAAAGGTAGTTGGTGTAACTTTTTCGTTTTTCTGAAAGGGTTTACTTATTTTAATGGGATATTTCTTTGAAGAAATTTCTAAAAAAAAGTCAACCATAGCCACATAATTTGTTTTTAGATTTAGAATTCTCGTAAATACAATAGGGTCTTTTGATATGGACAAAAGTAAGGTTGAAAATAAATTTCTTCCATCAAGTGGTTTGATTCCATGCGTTATTTGTAATGCATTCATAACTGCATAAGCAGCACAAAAGGTGTCAATCGTTCCTTGCGTGAATGGTCGCACGAGGCCCTCCAAAAAATAAAATAATATTTGAGTAAAAAATAGACTAGACTTTTTTGGTCTTTTAGTCTATATATATTTTACATTAAATATATCACTAAAACTTGATATAGTTATAAAGCTTTTATACCTTACTATATCATATACAAAAGGAATAATTATGATACCAAGCAAAGGAAATTATTTTTTTACTTCTGAATCAGTAACAGAAGGCCACCCTGACAAGGTTGCAGACCAAATTTCAGATGCAATTCTTGATACTCTTTTAGCCCAAGACCCTGATTCACGTGTTGCCTGTGAAACTTTGGTAACAACAGGCATGGCAGTTATTGCCGGCGAAATTACTACGCAAGGCTATGCTGATTTTCCACAAGTTGTAAGGGAAACTATTAAAAATATTGGTTATAACAGTTCTGATATGGGTTTTGATTGGCAAACTTGTGCGGTTTTATCATCTATTGATAAGCAATCACCCGATATTGCTCAAGGTGTTGACAGAAAAAGCCCTGAAGAGCAAGGCGCAGGCGACCAAGGCATGATGTTTGGCTTTGCTTCAAATGAAACAGATACTTTAATGCCCGCTCCTATCTATTGGGCACACCAACTTTCTTTGCAACTTTCACGAGTGCGTAAAGACGGTGTTTTAGATTATCTTCGCCCTGACGGCAAAACTCAAGTTTCTTTTGAATACCAAGACGGAAAGCCTATACGCATAAATAATGTAGTTGTTTCTTCACAGCATTCACCAAATGTTTCCCAAGATGATCTTATTGAAGGAATTAAAGCAGAAGTTATAGCCCCGGTTTTAGAGCCAACAGGCTTTTTTGATCCAAAAGATTGTGAAATATTCATTAATACTACAGGCCGTTTTGTTATAGGCGGCCCAATGGGTGATTGCGGATTAACAGGAAGAAAAATCATCAATGATACCTATGGCGGAATGGGCAATCACGGTGGAGGTGCTTTTTCAGGGAAGGATCCTTCAAAAGTTGACCGTTCAGCTGCTTATATGGCACGCTATGTTGCTAAAAACGTTGTGGCAGCAGGCCTTGCACCACGTTGCGAAGTGCAAATCGCCTATTGTATCGGTGTTGCTAATCCTGTTTCTGTTCTTGTTTCATCATTAGGAACAGGCGAAATTCCTGATTCAATCCTTACAAAAGCTGTTCGTGATGTCTTTGACCTACGCCCATACTTCATTACGCAAAAATTAGATCTTAAACGCCCAATCTATTCAAAAACTTCTTGTTATGGGCATTTTGGACGTGAACTTTCTGAATTTACTTGGGAAAAAACTGATATGATTGCTGATTTAAAATCTGCAGTTAAAATCTAATAAAATAGCCAAAAATATTAGCTTGCTAAAAAAAACAAGCACCTAATATAAAACTTTACATAGCTTATTAAATTTGCTATAAATAAATAATAAAACATAATAGGACATTTCTTGTTCTAATAAGGAGTTATTATGCCAATACATGAACAAAATGACATGGCAAAAGAAAAGGCTATTATATCAAACCTTTGCCACGAAGTTCTTTTAGCTTTGCACAAGAACTTTCCTTGGACTGTTATTGAAATTGCTATTTCATTCAACGAAAGAATTGGAGCAGAAACTGATTTTGTTAAAAAAGTTCTTGACGGTGTTCTTGATAAAGAATCTCAAGCAAAACTTGATGAATATCTTCCTGAATGCACTGAAACAGGTGCCCTACCAAGCGACTTGGCTATGCAACTTATGAACTCATATTCAAGTGATGATATTGCTAAAATTCTTGCTCAGCCAGTGTTTGCATTAGCACAAGAACAAAAAGATGAATGTTTACCTTGGGATTTAGCTGAACAACCAGTAAACTATGATACTTTGGGTGATGAAAAAACAATGGCAATCAGAAATATTAAAATGAAATGCCGCGAACTTGCTATGCTTAGAGGCATGATTGCAAGAGGTGGCGACGATTGCGGAACAGAATGCATTGCTATCGATACTATTTTTGAAGTGCTAAACTTTAGTATTATCTAATAAAGTATATTTACAAATTAAAACATAAGCCCTTATTTCTTCAAATAAGGGCTTATGTTTTAATTTTTATTTACTTTAGAAGTATTAAACTTTTTTGCTTTTGCGCTTTTTCTCAAGCACAAAGTCAAGAACTTGGTCAATATTCTCCATCGGAAGAACTTCAATTTTTGTCAACAAATCTTCCGGAATATCTTCTAAATCTTTTTTGTTTTGTATAGGGATAATGGCATATTTCAATTTTCTTGCCACACCTGCAAGAATTTTTTCTTTAATGCCGCCAACAGGCAAAACTCTTCCTCGTAAGGAAATTTCGCCTGTCATACAAGTGTCTGCTCTTGCAGGTCTTTCCGTTAAGGCAGAAACAAGTGCAGTCATCATTGTTACACCGGCCGAAGGGCCATCTTTGGGGGTTGCTCCGTCAGGAACATGTATATGAATGTCAAGCTTTTCTTTAAAATCTGGGTCAATTCCTAATTTTTCTGCATGTGATCGGGCATAGCTCATTGCAGCTGTTGCACTTTCTTTCATCACTTCGCCTAACTTCCCTGTAAGAGTAAGGCTGCCTTTGCCTTTCATTGTCATGGCTTCAACATACAAAACTTCACCACCTACACGCGTCCATGCTAGTCCTTGAGCAATACCCGGGGGAAGAGATTTATCTTTCACATCATCAAGATAACGGGGTGCACCAAGAAGCTCACGCACAATTTCTGGTGTGATGGTGAATTTTGAAGTATCACCCTCTGCTCTTTTGCGTGCTAATTTACGACAAACAGCACCTATTTCACGTTCAAGATTACGAAGGCCTGCTTCACGTGTATAGTCATGAATAATATTACTTAGAGCAGGTGCTCTGAACACGATATCTTTTTTATCAAAACCATTTACGTCTATTTGCCTTGGAACTAAATGCTTTTTGGAAATTTCAAGCTTTTCTTGTTCAGTATAACCTGAAAGCATAATAATTTCAAGCCTATCACGAAGGGCTGATGGAATAGAATCGAGTTGATTTGCTGTACAGATAAAAAGCACACGTGATAAATCATAGGGAACATTCAAGTAATGGTCTGAAAAATGTGCATTTTGCTCAGGATCAAGTGCTTCAAGCAATGCTGAAGCTGGGTCGCCCCTAAAATCATTGGCAAGCTTATCAATTTCATCAAGCAAAATTACAGGATTACGAGTTCCTGCTTGCTTCATAGCTTGAATAATACGCCCCGGCATAGCACCTATATATGTACGCCTATGCCCACGAATTTCAGCCTCATCACGCATACCGCCGAGTGAAATTCTTTGAAACTTCCTGCCCATTGATCTTGCAATAGATTTTCCTAATGAGGTTTTGCCAACTCCCGGAGGGCCTGCAAAACATAGGATTGAAGCTTTTGTATCTGGCTTTAATTTTCTTACAGCCAAAAACTCCAAAATTCTATCTTTGATTTTTTCCAATCCATAGTGATCTTCATCAAGAATTTTTTTAGCTCTTATGATATCTAGATTATCTTTTGAAAGTTTTTTCCAAGGCAATTCTACAAACCAATCAAGATAAGAGCGGATAACACCTGCTTCTGCTGAGTCAGAGTGCATTGAAAGCAATCTTTTATATTGCTTATCGACTTCTTTTTTCACTTCTTGCGGAAGGCCTGCTTTTGCCAAAGCATCTTTTAGATTTTGAAGATCCTCCTCACTGTCAGCCCCATCGCCAAGTTCTGTTCTTATGGCTTTCATCTGCTCTCTCAAATAGTAATCTTTTTGAGCTTTATCCATGCCTTCACGAGCCAAGCCTTGAATTTTTGCCTGCATATTGGCAACTTCAACTTCTTTTTGCAATAAGTTGCTAACTTTTTTAAGCCTTTCAAGCGGATTTAGACATTCAAGCAGAGGTTGTGCTTCGTTTATTGACAAGCGCATATTTGTTGCAATAATATCAGCCAATTTCCCGGGCTCATCAACTTCCATAAGGGCCGGCATAATATCTTGAGTGGGAATTCCGCGTAATTGCAGAATTTTTTCACTTTGCTCACGCACAACACGGATTAAAGCTTCACTATTGATATCATTGCCTACAGCTTTTTCTTCATCTAAAAGATCAATTTTTGCTGTAAGATAATCATTTTTCCCGTGCGAAAATTCTAAAGCCCTTGCCCTTGAAAGACCTTGAACAAGTAATTTCACTTGCCCTTCAGCTGTTTTTACCATGCGTAAAACCATGACTACAGAACCGATTTCATGCAAGTCTTCCCCTTCAGGATTATAAATATCAGGGTTTTTTTGAGCTGATAAAAATAAATAACGATGACTTGACAAAGAGTTATCTATAGCTTCAAGAGCATATTCCCTTGTTTCGTATAATGGTATAACCATTGAATTAAACACAACAAAATCTTTCAAAGGAATCACAGGAAGGTGATTTGGAATCTGTGGCAAGCGCACAGAACCTTCCCCAAATTCACTTTGTGAATCTAAAAGAGGTTTTGATGAAGAATTATGTTCTGCATTAACAAAAAGCGTTCTTTTAGAGGAGCGTTTTTTCTTAGTTTTCTCATTTGAGTTTTTTGCGTTTTTTCTTATTTCTTTAAGAAAATCAAGAATACCTTCCTCTGAAAGTAAAGAATCTAGTTCAAACAGATTTGTCTTATTGTCTTCAGAATTTGCTTTTTTATCTTTTTTTTCTGAAGTTTTTCCATTTTCTTCTTCTGAACTGTCTTTTAGATTTTCTGCTGAATCTGAATTATTTTCATTTAATTTTAATTTTTCATCTTCAATGCTTTCTTTCTCTTCAAGGTTTTGATTTTCATCAACAACTTTGTTAAGTTCTTCTATGTTTTTTGCGTTTTTCTTTATTGTTTTTTTATCCATTTCTTCCTCAGGTAATTTGCTAACTTTCTGCTAGCACTATAATATAAATTACATATCATACAATGATAAATTTTTCTGCTAAAAGGCAAGAACATCCTTTTTCTGTAATCACAAAATGCTCAAAAAATCTAATATCTAATCCCTCGCACACGTTCACAATACTTTTTGTCAACTCTCTATCTGCAGCAGAAGGTTCAATAGCCCCGCCCGGATGATTATGACAAAGCATAATTGCACTTGCTTTTCTTTTTATGGCAAGCTCAACAATGCCCCTGCATTGCACATAAACTTCATCAATTCCGCCTTTGAAAAGACATTCAAAGCTTATCAGCCTATTTTGAGAATCAAGGCAAGCAAGCCAAACTTCTTCTTCTGATAATGATGCCAGCCTTGGATAGGCTATACACAAGAAATCTTCTAATGTGGTAAAAGTTGGCTTTTCATTAATTTTACCTATTGCAAAGCGTGATATTGTTTCACGCAGTAAAGTAAAATATAAAGAAACACCTTTTCCTACATTAATCACACTTTCAAGCTCGCCCTCTTTTGCCAAAAGGCAACCACGTATGCTGCCAAACCTATCAAGAAGCTCTTTTGCAAGATCTTTAGTATCTTTTCTTGGAATAGCATAGGTAAGCAAAAGCTCTAGAATTTCATAATCAGGTAAGTTTGTATTATTAAATAATTTCTCTTTAAGCCTTTGTCTATGGCCTAAGCTGTGATTTTTCTTATTTTCTGCAATTTTTTTTATTTTTTTTGCAGAATCAACACTTTTCCCTTTATCTTTTTCTTGTGCTATCATTGTATTTCTCTATATCAAGATTTCATATTTCAAGAAATAAATCCAAATTAAACTTTATATAGGGCTGATAAATCTTGAACCAACTCTTCCATTGCTTGAAAAATATCTTTCTTGCCTGACTTTACGGAAAATTCTGCTTCACGCAAAAGCAAGAATAAATAGGCAACCCTTTTTTTCCCCAACCTTTGGGCTATATTTGTTCTTAGCTGAAGAGGATAAACTTTAAGTTCTAAAGGAGTTTCATTTGATAAAATTTGCCACATCTGCCGTGCTTGCTTTGTTAGTGCTGAAATAAAGGCAAAATAGTTTACTTTTGCTCTATTTTTATCATGCAATACATCACGCCAAATGTCAAAGCTTTTTTGTGTTTCAAGTTTTTCGATATATGAAAAAGCATTAAGGTCATCTAAATTTAATGCTATATAGGACAAATCTTCTTTTGTGATATGCATATTATCAACACCCAAGGCAAGTTGATCAAGTGCATTTTCTGCGGAGGAAGAGTTGTGAGGAAGAATGGTAACCAATATATCAACAATTTCTTTTTCGCACGTGAGTGAGCGTTTTTTTATGCCACTTTGTATATAAGAACGGAAAGTTTCTATGCTATGTGGTTTTAGCTTTTCAAGCCAGCCTTTTTTTTCAGCATAAGCATAGCATAGTTGATTAGTTATATAAAGAGGCAACTTAAGTGAAAGCTTACCAAAATAATTTTCCCATTCTGTTTCAATGCAAAGAACAACAAAGGCATCTTCTCTTAAGTTAGCCAAGGCATCAGAAATTTTTTTCCAGCTTTCAGCATTCATTTCATCTGCTTTTCTTAAAACAATAAAATCGCACTGA
The DNA here is from genome assembly GCA_964370095.1 of uncultured Desulfovibrionaceae bacterium. GTDB lineage: Bacteria > Desulfobacterota > Desulfovibrionia > Desulfovibrionales > Desulfovibrionaceae > CAYJAZ01. The sequence continues at coordinate 34,011 of CAYJHJ010000013.1, forward strand.
GGTTCAAGGCTGAGTGCAGAGGAAGAAAAAGCCTCCCAAAAATCACTTCCAAGTCCTTCGTCTGCCCAAAAAATACGCTCTTTTTGCTTTATATTCTTGCCTTCATAAAAACTTTGAGCCAATTCCTGCATTCTTTTTTTAAGTAAAGTAGAGTCAGGTGTGCACAAAATTGAATAGCGCATTTTATAGCCTATTACCCTTCAATATATGGATTAAAATAACCGAACTTCAACCAAGGGCAAGCCTTACGCAGTCTTTTGATAAAATTCGTCAGGCCCATAGAAGGTGAATCATTTTTAATCAAATCAGTATACATTTCAGGATCTATATTGAGATTTCTTAATTGAATAAAATCAACTTTATATTTTGTAATAACATCTATAAGCGAATCTAATTCTGCTTCAGTATCAGTAACACAAGGAAAATACAAAAGATTAAAGGAAATAAAAATATTATTCTTACGAGCATAGTGCATTGATTTTTTCACATCATCAAAACTATAGCCTTTAGGGCGATAATAAAGGGCGTATCTTTCATCAATAGTTGAATTTAGGCTTATTCGTAAAGAAGAAAGCCCTACTTTGCATAATTCATCAATAGCTTCGGGCATTGAAGCATTAGAGTTCAAATTCACTGTTCCGCGGCCTTTTTGCTTGCGAAATTCATCTACTGTTTCAATAAGAAGCTTTGCTTGAGTGAGAGGTTCACCCTCACAGCCTTGCCCAAAAGAAAAAATTGGTTTTTCTTTTTCAAATTGAGAATGAAAAAACATCAATTCAAGGATTTCTTCTTTTGATGGTGTAAATGCCATTCTATTTTGAGGGCTTGCACAAATTTTTGAGCTTTCTTCTTGAAAAGAAATACAGCCAATACACGAAGCATTGCACACTTTAGAAACAGGAATAGGGGCTTCATACCTGCCTAAACACAAATTTCTTGCAGCAGGGCAGGCATATTTCATAACACAATTATTCATAAGATGTTGAATAAGCCTATTTTGAGGAAATTCTTCTATAATTGCTTTTGCTCTTTTAATAATTTTCTTTTGTGAAACATTACTGAAAACTTGCCTATCATCCATATCAACTTTTTTAGCGGCAACATAAAAATCATCACCTATCATCCCTACCGCGGCATAGGCAAATAAGGGAAGAGTTTGTGCTTCTTCTTCACTTATATAAGCAGGGTGTGAGCTTAGAGTATAGCCCGGGGCAATAAATGCTGCAACAGCCAATTCTTCCAAAACTTCAATTTCACCGCTTTCTTTATTGATGCCAACTGCTCTTCGTGAGGGAAGAAGAAAAAGCTCACTTTCATCAGGCAAAGGAATAATCTCATCAGGGCGTGGCAAAGCAAATTCTTTTCCTCTGCGAACTAAAGTTTCAAGCTCAGGGTGATCGTAAATGTTACCTTGCCTATCTGCGTATAATAAATTCATAACTACCTAAAATTATTGCTCAAGCTTTTTAATGTAAGCATCTCTGCACTCATAACTGCAGAAAAAATGCCTATCTTCACCATTTTTAACGCTAATAGCGGCTTCTGGGTCAACATAAGTTCCGCACTCAGGATCTTTCACAAGTTCACCGTTAGCAATAAGTTTTTCTTGTGTTTCTTTTTCATCTTCAACATGTTTCTTTCTATCATTTGTAAAAAGTCTAAATAACACATAGCCTGCAATGGCAAATATTAGTAATTTCCAAATCATAACTTCCTCTTTTATTTTTGAAAGATTTTATTTCCTTCAATTTTATAATTAATTTCAGCAAGATAGCTTTTAATCCCTCTACCCTCATGCGTATAATCAGGGGCAATTTCCTCCAAGGGCACAAGCACAAATGCTCGTTCAAACATTCTTATATGCGGTATAGTAAGCATTGTTTCGCAAAAAGTATAGGGCTTAAAATCTAAAATATCGATATCAATTGTACGTGCTGCATTGCGATTATTTTTATCACGCACTCTATGTAGATTATATTCTATTTCTGCAATTTTTTCAAGTAATGAGTATGGGGTTAAATCCTTTGCCTCAAAAGAAGCCACACAGTTGGTAAACCATTCTTGATTTTTATCTCCCCAAGGTTCTGTAAGCCAATAAGATGATTTTTTTATAAGTGTGATATCAGGCACTTGGCAAATCATTGAAATTGCTTTTTCAATAATTTCTTCCATGTTTCCCATGTTTGAGCCAAAGCCTAAATAAAAAATTTCTTCTGTTTCTTTTACCATATAGTCATACCTTCAACTAAAATATCCTTTACAAAAACATTCATATCAATTATCATTTAATATAATCAAATGCAAACCATATTCATGGAGATTTAGTTATGCAAAATTCCCTCTCAGATTCAAATTCTCATTTAATAAAAGATCTTATAACACATCAAAGAAGGTTTTTTGATTCCGGCACCAGCCTAGAGCTTAATTATAGAATTAAAGTACTTAAAAAATTAAAAAAAGAAATTAAATCAAAAGAAAAATTAATCTTTAAAGCCCTTGAAAATGATTTAGGGAAAAGCCCTTTAGAATCATTTGCTACTGAACTTTTAAGTATTTATGAAGAAATTTCATTCATGCTAAAAAATATTAGAAAGCTTGCAAAAAAAAGATATTCACGTTCGCCTTTATTAGTTTTTCCTGCTAAAAGCTATATCCAAGCCGAACCATTAGGCATAAGCCTTATCATTTCGCCTTGGAACTATCCTTTTATGCTGAGCTTTAAACCGCTTATAGGTGCCATTGCTGCAGGAAACTGCGTAATATTAAAACCTTCAGAACTTTCACCACACTCTTCAAAAATTCTAAATGATATTATTTCAAATGTTTTTGACATAGGCCATGCGGCTGTTGTTGAAGGCGGAGTTGAAGCTTCAACTGCACTTTTAGAAGAAAGGTTTGACTTTATTTTCTATACAGGCAGCACAAGAGTTGGCAAAATTGTTATGGAGGCAGCAAGCAAAAATCTTACACCTGTTTGCCTTGAGCTTGGCGGCAAATCACCTACTGTAGTTTTAGAAGATGCTAATATAAACCTTGCTGCAAAAAGAATTTTATTCGGAAAAATTTTCAATGCGGGTCAAACTTGTATTGCCCCCGATTATGTGCTTGCACATAAAAATATCAAGTCAAAACTTATTGAAGAAATTCAGCTCACGCTTATAGACTTTCTTGGAAGTGATTTAATCAATAATCCTGATTATCCTAAAATTATTAATGCAAAAGCCTTTGATAGACTTATTGACTTAGCAAACACTTCCATGAGCACATCAGTTCTTAATCTTCCGATGATGTGTGATAGAGAGAAACTTAAAATTGCTCTTACAGTAATTGATAACCCAAAACTTGATTCAAAGCTTATGCAAGAAGAAATTTTTGGCCCACTCTTGCCTGTTCTTGAAATTGAAAGCTATGAAGAAGCTGTTGACTTTATAAGAAATAATGAAAAACCCCTTGCCGCATATCTTTTCACGGAAAATAAAAAATATCAAGAGCATTTTTCTACTTATGTAAGTGCAGGTGGTATTTCTATAAATGATACTCTTTTACACCTTGTTTCTAAAATGCCATTCGGCGGTGTTGGAATGAGTGGTATGGGAAAATATTTTGGCAAAGCTTCTTTTGATCTTTTTTCAAACCTGAAAGGAGTTTTAAATAAATCAACCCGCTTTGATTTTAATTTACGTTATCAACCTTATCCTAAAATGATAAAGAATTTTTTTCAAAGAAAATAACTTTATTAAATTTTGTTTATATTGAAAGCCATACGATTTTCTTTTGAAAAAAATTATAAGAAAATAAAAAAAAGGAGCAATAAATTGCTCCTTTTTTTTTGCAAAGTAAATATACTATACACAACCGGTAGGTTTAGGAAGACCTGCCATTTTGCAAGCTCCTTTACCTGGTCCAGATGGGAAAAGTTCGTA